>NZ_JBSSNH010000004.1:0-539981 GCF_053839645.1 Oceanobacillus sp. M60
TCCGCCTCAGACTCTTCCTCTGTCACTTCTCCAGCATTTTCTTCTGTGTCTGCTTCAGTTTCTTCTTCTGTTGCTTCCTCAGTACTTTCTTCTGTGTCCGCCTCAGACTCTTCCTCTGTCACTTCTCCAGCATTTTCTTCTGTGTCTGCTTCAGTTTCTTCTTCTGTTGCTTCTCCAGCGTTTTCTTCTGCATCCGCTTCAGTTTCTTCCTCTGTTGCTTCTCCAGCATTTTCTTCTGCGTCCGCTTCAGTTTCTTCCTCTGTTGCTTCTCCAGCGTTTTCTTCTGCATCCGCTTCAGTTTCTTCCTCTATTGCTTCCTCAGCGTTTTCTTCTGTATCCGCTTCAGACTCTTCTTCTGTGTCCGCTACAGTTTCTTCCCCTGTTGCTTCCTCAGCGTTTTCTTCTGTATCTGCTTCAGACTCTTCCTCTGTTGCTTCTTCGGCTTCAGCGTCTTCTTCCGCATCGGCTGCCGGCAATTCCTCGACTTCTTCCTCTTCCGTCACAAATTCTTCAGGTTTACTGAACTCCAGGTGCTCTTCACGGTCGAATGAATCGTCTGCTAAAATGTATTCTATTTGTAGTAGTGTGTCTTCATCTGCAACTCCCGTGTCTTCTATGTCATAAAACTTTTGAAATGCTTTTACAGCTTCCTCTGTATGTAGGCCGTAATAAGTTGTAGGTTTTTCTAATGCTGCAAATCCAAGCTCTGTTAAATCTTCTTTCAGATCTAGAATTTGTTCATCGTAATCCCCTAGTTTAAGCTTTATTTCTTCTGACACCGCTTCGTCCGTGGAAGAATCCTGTTCATCAACATCTGATTCTTTATCCCTATCTTCTGGCTCATTATTTTGCTCATCTTCTTTAGATGAATGACTCATCGCATATACTTCACTGACGGAAGCAAATGGAGAAGTTACCAATAAAATCACCAAAAAGAAAGGAAACCACTTTCTTCTCAAATCTTACCACCTCCTATATTTAATTCTAGCTTTCTATCTATATATCGGCAATACCTAATCTTTTCTTAAGTCATTTTTTTTAAATTGAAATCGTTTTACCGCGGTAAAACGTTCACGAAAGGTTCACTATTTTACTAGATTTTTTTATTAGCGGCAAAAGTCCTGATTTTTGCAGTTTTTTAAGTAAAATAAATTGAAAACTTCACTTAGGGATTTATTCCTTGTTATATGAATATAAATCTTCTAAATTTCTTTCCTTAGAATAGAAAGGACTATAATCGTCCAAAATAATAATTATAGCCCTTCCATTTATAATGTGTGTGCTGATTTCCTTTTAGTCTCTATCCCAATCCATTTTCCGAAGTTTACGTTTGGCGCTCTTTGCCCAGCTTTTTACTGCTTCCAAGCTTACCTGTTCTTTCTCTGCAATTTCCTGATTGGATAGTCCTTCTATAATTGCACAGTTAAACCAGACTTTTTGCTTTTCCGTCAGTATCGATGTGAATTGGGAGAAATCGGTTTCATTTTCCTGATCCAGTTTTTCCTGCGGATTCGTTCCTCCTTCATTTTTAGAGAGTATTTTTTTCTTTTTCCCATCCATATAATTTCCTGCCTGCGTCTCTACTTCCTGCTGATGCCCAAGCTGCTCTATGTATTTCCTTTCCAAAATGGATTTATGAAATACATTCACCAAACGATTTCGAATTTCAAAATTCATGTATGTCGCTAATGGTCCTTTATCCGGATTATAGTTTTCATACGCTCTCCACATGGCTACAAGTCCTTCTTGAAAATATTCCCCATCCTTATCATTAATTTGCAGCCTTGCCATTTGGTAGTACACCCTACGCTGATTCTGTTCAATAAAATCCTCCAGTTCCCATTTCTTCTTTGTCATTTTTGAACTCCCCTTTCAATAGATTGCTTTTAATCTAGCAGAAGTTAAAAATTATGTCATATTGCCAAACTAGGATTTTCTCGGAGTAAAATCGTAGTTTGTCCGGGTAAACTGTCGTTTTTTAATAAATATGCTACCGTTTAACGCTACAAACGGTAATTTATAGCTTATTTGACCTTTTTAATGACATTTTTCGACATTCTCTGTATGGACCCTGCTATAAAGTCTGATATAGAGCGTTTTATAGGGTTAATTCTTCCCTTTTTAAACAAGTAATTTTTTTATCAAAACATAAAATCTTTTATACATGCCCCTTTTTGTCTCTGAGAATTGAATATAAGTGTGAAAGGAGGTGATGACCATGGCAGTCGCAGAATTAACTGAATCGGTGTTGCAGCTTACGCTGAATGAAGGTGTGGACCCGATTACCGGCGAGTTTGTCCTAAAGCAAAAACGATTCAATTATGTGAAACCAGACGCTACTGCTGAACAGCTCTTATTAACAGCAAATGCATTCGCATCTGTTCAGCAGCATACCCTGTACGCAATCAGCCGTCGTGATGTTTCCGAAATTCATGAAAGAGAAGCTTAATGGGGGATTTAGTAAAGAAAGGAGGTGAGAACCTATGCGCAAGCTTGAATTGAAATTTGTAAATGAAGAAGGCCGTGTGGTAACCTACACGCTCGATCATCCTGTGGAACCAGCTGATCCAGCAGCTGTCCAGGAAGCAATGGATACCATTCTTCAGCAGGACGCCCTGTATTCCGCAAGCGGCGGATTAACTGAAATTCACAGTGCCCGTATCGTGGAACGTATTGTGGAAGATATTGAATTATAATCCTTTTATCGTAATAGACTTTGGCCCGTGAGGATGCTCTCCTCACGGCATTGTCTTTTATTCTAGAAAATTCTTCTGTTTTTCGTCTGAAAGCTTGTTTTTAAAATTTGTCTAAAAAGTCAAAGGTGGTGAATGCGATGGAGGCATGGATTTCTCTTTTAACCGATATTGGGTTTCCTGCTGCGGTAACCTTCTATTTATTACACCGGGTCGAAGGAAAGCTGAATCAGTTGATTGAGTCCATCTACTCGATTTCTATTCCAAAACGATTACATTAAAAAAGAGGATTTTCCCATGTTACGCCTGTGGGAAAATCCTCTTTTCTATTATTCTTGGAAAAATGCTGTTTCTTATCTTCTTTCCAGATTATAAGATTGCGCAATGGCATCTGCTGTATATTGTGCCAGCTGCTTTTTATAGCTGTCACTTTTCAGCAATGCGTTTTCTGTGAAATTATCGATAAACAGATATTCAATAAGAATCGCCGGCATATCTGTGTTCCGCAGAACATTAAAGTTCGCTGACTTTTGTCCTCTGTCGGAAACATTTAAACGGGAAGAAATATACGAATGAATGTCATTTTGTCTATTTCTTGTTTCCTGAGAAACGCCCCCATTGTAGATATACGATTCAAATCCGCCTGTTGACCCATTAAAGGCGTTGTTATGGAAACTCACAAAATAATCAGCACCCCATCTATTTGCATGGTTTGCCCGTTCTGTTAATTCAACAAACACATCTGATCTTCTCGACATTTCTACTTCAACACCCTGATACTTACTCGTTAGTATTCGCTCTGTTTCCAGCGCAATATCTAATACAACGTCTTTCTCGTTTAATCCATAGCCTTGGCCGCCTGGATCATGCGCTCCATGGCCTGGGTCAAGAAAGATTTTTACATTCGATTGCTGATCAAAAGCTTGATTGATTCGGCTTAAGGTTACTTCATCTATGATTCCATTAACACGTAAGCCATTGTCTCTTTGGAACTGTTCTACTTTTTGTTCCATATAGCTGCCAAACAACGTAGTAATACTAATATAACCATAGCCCAAACTGTTTAATTTTTGTTTAATATCCGGGATGTCATTATGACGTTTCCCTTGCTGAAATGGACTATTAGATACACTGTTCAGCTTTATTTTTGTAGCATTATCGATTGTTCCATTGACGTTAAGTCCGTAGTATTCTTGGAATCTCTTTACCTGTGTTTCCATGAAACTTCCAAAGAGTGTCGTTTCTGTAATATAGCCAAAGCCAACCGCGTTCAATTGCTCCTTATACGTCACAATATCTGCATGTCTGTCTCCACGCTGGTACGTGTCCTGTGGCGCTGCCTCATTTAATTTCGCTAACGTTACCTCATCTATGATTCCGTTTACCCGTAAACCATGGTCTCTTTGGAATTCCTCTACTTTTTGCTTCATATAGCTGCCAAAGAGCGTCGTGATACTGATATATCCGTAGCCAAGATTATTTAAATCCCGTTTGATATCCGGAATATCATCATGGCGTTTTCCTTGCTGGAATGGGCTGTTATAGACACTGTCCAGCTTTTCTTTCGTTGCTTCGTCGATTTGACCGTTAACGGAAAGTCCATAGTATTCTTGGAATCTTTTAACCTGTGTTTCCATGAAACTTCCAAAGAGTGTCGTCTCTGTGATATAGCCAAAGCCAGTACCGTTTAATTGCTCCTTATACGTCACAATATCCGCGTGTCTGTCCCCGCGCTGGTACGTATCCAATGGAGCCAATTCATCTATCTTCGCTAACGTTACTTCATCTATGATTCCGTTGACACGTAACCCTTGATCGCTTTGGAACTCCTCTACTTTCTGCTCCATAAAGCTGCCAAAGAGTGTCGTGATACTGATATATCCGTAGCCAAGATTATTTAAATCCCGTTTGATATCCGGAATATCATCGTGACGTTTCCCTTGCTGGAATGGGCTGTTATAAACGCTGTCCAGCTTTTCTTTCGTTACTTCGTCGATTTGACCATTAACGGAAAGTCCATAGTATTCTTGGAATCTTTTAACCTGTGTTTCCATGAAACTGCCGAAGAGTGTGGTCTCTGTGATATAACCAAAGCCAACCGCGTTCAATTGCTGCTTGAATTGAATCATATCTTCATGTCTGTCTCCCCGCTGGTACGTATCCTGCGGAGCAAGTTCATTCAACTTGGCTAACGTTACTTCATCCGCAATTCCGCTGACACGAAGACCATGATCTCTTTGAAATTGCTCTATTTTTTGTTCCATAAAAGTTCCAAAGAGCGTCGTAACACTGATATAACCATATCCTAGATTATTCAGCTTCTGCTTGATATTTGGAATATCATCATGACGTTTTCCTTGTTGGAATGGACTGTTATAAACAGAGTCGAGCTTTTCTCTCGTAGCCCGGTCCATTTGGCCGTTAGCCGGAAGACCATAGTATTCTTGGAATCGCGTTACCTGTGTTTCCATGAAACTGCCAAAGAGCGTCGTTTCTGTAATATAACCAAAGCCGATTGCGTTTAATTTTTTCTTAAACTGTACAATCTCTGAGTGTCTATCTCCCTGCTGATACGTACTTTGGGCAGCAAATGTTTCTACTTCGTCCAAACGCTGCTCACCAATTTCTTGGTCTTCTTCCTCGGATTCTGCGCTTTCTTCTGTCTCAGATTCTTGGCCTTCTTCCGATTCTGCACCTTCCTCTGTCTCAGATTCTTGGCCTTCTTCCGATTCTGTGCTTTCCTCTACTTCAGATTCTTGCTCGTCCTCAGGTTCTGTGCTTTCCTCTGTTTCAGATCCTTGCTCGTCCTCAGATTCTGCGCCTTCCTCTGTTTCAGATCCTTGCTCGTCCTCAGATTCTGTGCCTTCCTCTGTTTCAGAGCCCCGCTCTTCCTCGGATTCTGTGCCTTCCTCTATTTCAGATCCTTGCTCGTCCTCGGATTCTGCGCCTTCCTCTGTTTCAGATCCTTGCTCGTCCTCAGATTCTGTGCCTTCTTCTGTTTCAGATCCTTGCTCGTCCTTGGATTCTGCGCCTTCCTCTATTTCAGAGCCCTGCTCTTCCTCGGATTCTGCGCCTTCCTCTGTTTCAGATCCTTGCTTGTCCTCGGATTCTGTGCCTTCCTCTATTTCAGATCCTTGCTCGTCCTCGGATTCTGCGCCTTCCTCTGTTTCAGATCCTTGCTCGTCCTCGGATTCTGTGCCTTCTTCTGTTTCAGATCCTTGCTCGTCCTTGGATTCTGCGCCTTCCTCTATTTCAGAGCCCTGCTCTTCCTCGGATTCTGCGCCTTCCTCTGTTTCAGATCCTTGCTTGTCCTCGGATTCTGTGCCTTCCTCTATTTCAGAGCCCTGCTCTTCCTCGGATTCTGCGCCTTCCTCTATTTCAGAGCTCTGCTCGTCCTCAGATTCTGTGCCTTCTTCGGACTCAGCGTCTTCTTCTGCCTCAGCATTTTGCTCGACTTCTTCCGCTTCTGTCTCAAATTCTTCTGGCTTACTGAACTCCAGATGCGCTTCACGATCAAAGGAATCTCCCGATAGCAAGTCTTCTATCATTTGCAGTGTTTCTTCGTCCGCGATTCCTGTCTCTTCTATGTCATGAAAAACTTGAAATATCTTTACAGATTCTTCTGTATGTAAGCCGAAATATTCAGTCGGGGCCTCTAATGCAGCAAATCCAAGCTCTGTTAAATCTTCTTTCAGTTCTTGAATTGCTTCCTCTTCATCACCCAGCTGAAATTGTACTTCTTCTGGCTCTGCTTCATCGTCCGAAGCGTCCTGTTCCGCGTCTATTCTGTTGTTGTCTTCCTCTTCTATGTGCTCAACGCTCTGCTGACTTTCCTTCGATTGATTATTACTCATCGCGTACACTTCACCCGCAGTGGAAAATGGTGAAATAATCAATAAAGCAATGACTAGAAGAGGAATCCATTTTTTCCTCAAACTGCCGCACCTCCTATTAAATTTTACTTCCTTTCTTTGTATCGGCAGAAAACAGGTATTTATTTAGTATAAAAATCACAAAAATAAATACTACTCTACCAAAAGAACTGATTCACGAAGGATCGTTAAACCCAAAAATAAGTCAATGTACCTAAATTTTAATTATATGTATAGTTTAAAAATGATTTATCGTATGTAATTGCTATTATATTTTACCTATTTTTTTATTCGAAAAATAGACAGACTTATGTAAAAAATGTGAATCACAGATAAGACTAACAGAAAATTTGATTTTTAACAACATTTTTTGGAAGTTAAATTTTACTTATGTATGGGCTTATGCTATTTTCTTAACTAAGCAGCATGATGAGGAAACACCATCCTATTTAACACCAAGATTACAGGAGGCGCGACATGTATATATGTTATATGAGGAATTTCAACAAACCACCCGAATATGTAAAATTATTAGCAAAAGCCGCGAAGTACTATCAAATTGAGGTTATCTACAGTCATCCGAAAAACGTGGATGTAGATAAAGAGGTGATTAACGGGTTTACGCTGCATGATAATAAATGGCGTGAGATAGAAATCCCTGTTCCTGCATTTATTGACTTGAACAGTTATTGCTATAAATATAAAAATGTGGCTGCTTTCCTAAAAAAGAAAAGCACGCTGTTAAATCTGAAGGGATTTGGCAGTAAACTGAAGCTCTACAATACATTGATTGAAGATGGCCAGTTTGCAAAATATATTCCGGATACGGTACAAATCACGGATTTCGACTCTTTTATGCAGTTTATCCAAAAGCATCAACGGGCTATTCTCAAGCCAAGAGTCGGTCACAAAGGAATCGGGGTCTATTTGGTCCATCAGATCGATGAAGATTCCTATCAGCTATACGTCAATAATTCGGAAAAAATGCTGTCTGCGGAAGAACTCAAAACTTATATCGAAGAATTAATAGATGACAAAGTATATTTAGCACAACAATATATTCAATCCCTGACCACAGAGGGCAGTCCTTTTGACTGCCGGATACGGCTAGAAAAAAATGGAGAGGGAAAGTGGGCTGTAGCCATTCCTCTGATTCGTATCGGCTCCAATAATAAAGTTGTTTCGAATGTGGCCCAAGGTGGCGGCGTACAAAAACTGCTTCCATTTATTAAATTTCACTATCCAGAGTATTGGAAGGATATTAAAGCGGAATGTGACTATGTCGCAGAATATCTTCCTCCCAAATTGGAGGCACTCTATCAAAAACAAACCTCCTGCCTTGGCATCGATATCGGGATTGATACGGATGGAAAAATCTATATATTTGAGGTTAATGCTGCTCCCGGTGTGGAGTTTGGAGAAGCAGAAATTATTAACCTGAAAGCCGATTATTATCATTATCTTCAACAACAAGCAGCAGGTGAATAATTAAAAGGAACGATGTATGACTTATCAGTGTCATGCATCGTTCCTTTTTGCATTGCGTTGTTTAACTTTTCTTTACCAGTTTCTTCGCTTTTCTGAGGAACCCGGTTACCTTCCATGAGGTGCTGTTTATCATATCCTGAATCTGTTTTTCTTTTTTCTCTGTTTTCTTCGTTTCTTTACTTACTGCTGTTTCTAATTTGGAATTCGCTATTTCCAATTGAGCAATCTTATGTTGGTCATCCTCGATTACATCGACCAGCTGCTTTACTGGATAATTTAATTTTTCTTTCATGACATAGGCATAGTAATTGCTTCGATGGAAGGCTGCTTCGGAGATAACGTTCTTGGTGCCCGGTCCATCATTTGTCTCAAATAAATACAGATCACCGTTCGATTCAATGCCGATATCTATTCCGAGGTACATGATATGTGTTTTTCTTAACGCCTCCATTTTCTTCGGCAGTGTCTTTCCTATCGTCACTAAATTACTGTAAATCGTCTCCCATTTATTTCCATAGAATGCTTTTAAAAAGGCAACAGGTTCACTGACACCGCCCCCTTGACTGACATTCGAGACAACAGACTGCCCGATTCCGATCCGTACATAGATTTTTGCAATCGACCATTTGCCGGAGCGGTCTCTTTCCACATGCACCCGAATATCAAAAGGATCACCCTGCGGTGTTTTGGACGCAACGTATTTTTGAAGAATATAATTCCTTTGCTGCAAGACCTCATCAAAAAATTCTCGCAGATCATTTAATGGAACGTCCCACTCATTTCGCTGATAGCCTATTGTAAAGAGATCTTCTCCAATTTTTTCAATAGAGTAGATATCCTTGCCCTTTATTCCATTTCCAGGCTTAATCACGACTTTATTATATTCCATTAAATTGGGATAAACATCATCAAATGTCTTTACATTATGTGTAGGAATAATTAAATGAGCGAATTTCGGATCTTCCTTTAATATTCCTTGTAATTTCTCTTTATTTATCAGGTTTTCTCTCTTATCCGAAAGAAATGTCGTCTCTCTTAAAAAGTCCATGACTTCTTTATTATCTTTTTTAAAGCAATATATAGCTGCATCAATAAAAGGTGGAATATCGGTTTTTTTATCAACCCATTTATTATTAACCATTACTTTCCCATAAATCTTTCTTTCTTCGATACTAACATCTTTCGGTGACATATAAATAATTTCAATTCCGTATGATTTCGCTATTAATGCTGTCATTGTTGCCAGTTTTGTAGGTTTTTTAAAATTAGTCATAATACCTACTTCGTACATGGATATTCCCACCTTTTCATTCTTTTAACATGCTATTTGCTATATTCTTCATCGCTATTCTACTTTTACTTCTGCTGTGTCCGGGAATAATGCATCGACTACTTTCCCAATGACATCCCTCTTTTTTCCAACCCACGGAAAATGATGCATGGTAAGCATAGGACCCAGAGGACCGACATTCATTTCCAAAATATGAATATCCTCTCCATTGATTAAAACATCCACGCCGCATATTCTTGCTCCCGGGATAGCCCGAACCGCTTTTCTTACAGTTTCTTTGATTTCAAAACTGATCTCATCCGTTACATCAATGGCGTCTCCGCCTGTTGACACATTGGAATTCGACCTTAAGTATACCATCTCACCGTCGGCCGGGATAGTCTGAAATGTATAATTCAATTTAGATAATACCCGTTCAATTTCCTCATCTAATTTTATTTTGATGTGAATCGGATTTTTTCGTTTTTCCCGCTCTTTGTTTTTCTTCTCTACCAGTTCAGTGATAGTCGATACACCATCTCCTGTCACATTGGCCGGGATTCGGTGCGCTACACCTACAATTTCATTATTTACATACGTAAAACGATATTCTTTTCCGCTGATATATTCTTCAATAAGCACTTCTTTATGTTTTTCGCCAACTTTATGAAAGCAATGAACAAATTCATCATATTCTGTGATTTTAACGTATACATCTGTACCTTTTGCATCGTTATACGGCTTTATCACGACTGGTAAAATCGGCTGCGCCCAATCCCATGCCCGTTCGACATCTGTATTTGAAAATACGATATTCTCCGGAGCCGGGAAGCCTTTCCCTCTCAGCATTCTGCTTGTGATTTCTTTTCGGTTTGTCACTTCAATGGCCAGCGAGGTATTATAGCTGTTTACAATCATTCCTCTTCTAATGAGGTACGACTTGCCATTGTACGCCATTTTAAATCTTTTATTTGGCATCGGGGTAATCTCTACCCCTCTTTTATGTGCTTCCAAGACAATCATTCGATTCGATCGATTTAATATTCTTCCCGTTAAATCCTTTGCCCTCATAATCTCCCACCTTATGTATCTGCCAGAGAAGGAAGAAAATGTGTTTTATCCAGCTCATTCTCCGCTATATAAATTGAAATTAATAGCTACCGCTACAGAAAAACACTACGCTTTCCGTGGGCTTGAGCTCAGCCTCCTCGAAAAAAAGAAGTTCGCTTTTTTTCTGTGGGGTCTTCCCTCTGCGCTTTCCCACAGGAGTCTCCGTGTTTTTCTTCCGCTAGTTACTGTTTTCAATCATCATTCACTCATCTTTATGAGTAAAACAAAAGTATAATTCATTACTTTAATTTACGTATATCGGAAAATTGTTTATTTTTTTAGGTAAAACACACTTTTCTCATTCTCTGGCAGGCTATTTAACTACCTAATTATTTTTTTGACGGTTTCAGCGACGGTTTGTCTTTGTGATGACCTGGAATCCGGTCTTTCTTGGTTCATTTGTATAGACTAGGTCTTGTTCTTCTACATTCTCGACAGAGGACTTTTTATTTCCTTTCGCTACTGTCTTTTTAAATGTGTCCAGCACTTCTTTTTCCTCGCCGATAAGATATACTTCCACCGTATTTTTATTTATTTTTTTCGCATGGCCAAAGAGATCGTTCTTCAGTGCTTGTCTTTTGATAAAACCCAGATATCCTACCTGATTCACTTTTCCGGTTACGGTATATCTTTTTGCATACATATTAATTGCCGGTGTCCGAATCACTTTCATTTCATCTACGGCATATTTTTTTAATGGTTCTAACATGCAGAGATAATCAAAATAAAAGTTAGATTTTTCTTTCCCAATTGTTTCCGGGAAGTAATAATCCATGATAGCACCAGGTACATCTTTTGCCTTTCCTTCCAAGGGGAACAGGTGAAAACCAATTTCTGCAGTTCCGTTGATTTCCAACACCACGCCTTTCCGATTGTCCTCTGGATTAACAATAATGTCTAACCCGGCATGTGGAAGCGACGGCAGTGCCTTTAATGCATCTACGGCAATCTGTTTCACTTCGTCTGTCAATTCATCCGTGGCCTCGATCGGGTCTCCGCCAGTAGACAGATTGCTTTTTTCCCTTAAGAAGACCTGCTCTTCTTTTGCCGGAATACTTTCTACTGTATAGGCGGCTCTTTTCAGCATGGAATTCACTTCGTAATCGACTTCTATTGGCTTGGTTGCTAAATACGGATTCTTTTTTCTTTCGTTATTTTTTAGTTCAATCAATTTTTCAATGGTGTTTATCCCATCTCCAACCACATTGGCAGGAATCCGGTTCGTTGCTCCAATAACCTTATCGCCGACAACATATACACGGTACTCCTTGCCGTCGTAGTGTTTTTCTACAATATATTGACGGTAGGAATAGCTGTTTCTTAATTCTTTTAAAACAGCAGTCAGCTCCGCTTCATTATCAATATTGGTGTAGACGCCTTTACCCATGCTGCCTTTTAATGGTTTGATAATAACCGGATAACCAATTTCATTCGCGTAATCAATGATAGCTTCATCTGTTTCTAATGTCTTCCCTTTAGGGACAGGTACATTCCCCTGCTCAAGAAAAGCTTTTGTTTCTTCTTTATCCAGACATATTGTGACTGATTCATTCGCTACTTTATCCCCTCTGGAACGATAGAAATAATGCAGCGTATCTCCGTTGCTTAAAGAGTAGAATTTCCCATGCGTGCTGCTGAACATACGATGCAGTTTGCAAAGACTGGATTCGTCTCTGTACCATTTTAATTCTAATCCTCTTCTCCATCCTTCTAAAGCGATTAAATAACCGCATAGCTGATAGCCAGTCACATCATTTACAGCTTCCTTTGTCAGTGTAGGAAGGAGTTCTACTTGTTGTGTTTTCATAAAAACAGTCCCCTTATTCTACTTTTTGTTTTATTTTAAAGTGCATGTAATAGAATACAATTCGCTGCTTGTCCGGGTTTTAGGGACATATCATACGCTTTGAACGATTTCAATTCTATTAAGTTTTCTTTATATTGTGACACTCATATGGCTACTTCTTTACAAATATTTTTTTAGTTTTTCTCAAAATGCCTGTCATTTTCCAGGAGGTACTATTCAGCATATTATTCAGCCGTTTTTCTTTGCTGGTGAGTTCTTTCTCTTTTTGAACTATTTGTTTTTCCATGCCGGCGAGTGCCCTGTCTTTTTCTCTTATTTCTTTTTGCATTTGAGCGATTATGTCCGAAAGGGATTCTACCTCTTCCTTTGCATCCTTCACATGAATATTTAATTTTTCTTTTAACACATATAAGTAGTAATTACTTCTAAAATAGGCTACATCGGATTTTAATGCTTTGGAGCTGGGACTGTCATTCACTTCAAACAAATAAAAGTGTTCGCCGCTTTGATCGATGCCAACATCCAGCCCTAACGTCATAATATCCTTTCCTCGCAGTTCTTCCATTTTTTCCGGGATTATTTTTCCGAGTTTTTTTAAATATCGATAGATTTCCTGCCATTTATCCCCGTAATTTGCTTTTAAAAATTCTCGGGTATCACTGACTCCTCCGCCTTGGTTCACATTGGAAATAACGGACTGTCCGATGCCGATCCGCACATAAATCTTAGCGATTGTCCACCGGCCTCTGCCATTTTTCTCTACATGTACCCGGCAGTCAAATGGATCGCCCTGGGGCGTTCTTGATACAACGTATTTTTGAAGGAAGTAATTTTTCCCTTTTAACGTAGTATCGAAAAATGATTTCAGTTCATTTAAAGGAATCTTCCATTTTTCTGTATTAAAACCGATTTGGAGTACATTCGCTTCTACCTTTTCTATAAAGTAGATATTTTTACCGCGCAGCCCGCTTTCCGGCTTCAGCACGACTTTTTGGTACTGATTCAAGTAATGATGTAAATCTTCAACCGTCTCCATCGGATGCGTAGGTATCATTAAATGAGAAAACGCCTCATCCTTACTTAATACCTCTTGTAAATATTCTTTCGTGATGACATTTTGTCGATCTTCGGATAATAACGTCGTTTCTTTTAAGAAGTCCATGACTTCTTTCGATTCCTTTTTAAAGCAATACGGAACGACATCGATAAAAGGGGGAATATCCGTCTCTTTATCTACCCACTTATTATTGACCAGTAATCTTCCATATACTTTTTTCTTTTTTATATCGACATCTGCCGGGTTCATATAGAGCAATTCGATTCCATATGACTTGGCAATGAGTGACGTTGTTCTAGCCAGTGAATCCGGTTTTTTTAAATTGCGCATATAGCCTACTATCATCTACAATCCTTCTTCCTGTTGTTTGATAAAATCGAGTGTATTTATGATTATAGATATTTTGATCCAAATACAATTTTCCAATTAAAGTGATGAAATCTAACCTATGAAAGGAAACATATTGCTTTGCTTACCTGAGTTTAAAGTCTGGAACCCATTGTGTTAATCTGTTTTTTAGCTCGGTATATATCTCTAAACTGTCAAATGTGCCAAAGTCTGTTTTGATATGGCGATTTTCTTCGATATAATCCCGGAATAAATGCATTTGAAACTCGGTATTGTTCACATCATCGACGAAGGTTAAATCCATTTCAGGCTGTCCGATTGTAACTTGTCCGTCTTCATTTTTGCTTATGTCCAGAGAGAGCACCCCTCCGATTTGCCGGTAGACCCCAAATTGCCCGGTATACAGATTCCCGAGAGAATAGATCGCCAATGATTTGTTTGCCCGGGAATTCAGTATCCACTGCGCCGGCTGCAAGACATGCGGATGATGTCCAAGGATAATATCTGCGCCAGCATCTGATAGAGATGTAGCTAGATTCACTTGAAATGATGATGGATTTAAAGCATACTCTGGTCCAAAATGCACGGCTGCAATTACCACATCCACCTTTTCTTCTTCCTTTAAGCGCTCAATTGTTTTTCTGACAGGGATGGTTGATCCGCCGATGATTCGGTTTAATAAATATCTTTTTCCTTTAGGAAAATCCTTATTATTGGAAACCGTTGAATACGACAGCACGGCCACTTTAATACCATTTCGCTCAAATATCCGGAATGTGTCCTTGTCTGCTTTGGACTTGTGGGAACCTACATAAGGCAAACCAATTTTTTCAAGGTTCTCAATGGATTTCAATACGCCCTCTTCTCCAAAGTCAAAGCTGTGGTTATTGGCATTGGTAACGATGTCTGTGCCAAATTCCTTTAAGTTTTCTGCAATCTCAATCGGGTTATTAAATCTTGGGTACGTCGCAAGCCCAAATTCTTCCCCAGCTACGATTGATTCTAAATTAACAATCGACAAATCTCCCGCTTGTAATAATTCCTTTACGGGAGCCATCTTATCCCGGAAGTCATATTTTCCGTTTTTTATACATTTATCATATACCCTGTCATGTAGCAGAACATCTCCAGTAGCTACTAATTTCATCTGTGACATACTTATACCTCCGCCATCCGTTATTTAAACCTTCTATGAATCTGTGCTTCCACACTGTTGTTTGTAAATATACTGTACCAAAAAAGACACTTTTTGACATGATTTTATGTATTTTTCAAAAATTTCTATTGGCTGATTGGATGTCTCTTTTTACTTAGCATTGATTTAAACCGAACGGCTTTTTGTATAAGTATAAGGAAAATATTGGTTAAAAACAGATTATTTTAAACTCTCTTTGTCTGTTATTTTCAAAAGAAAAATGAACTATTCAGCGTATATATACTCCAAATAGTTCATTTTATAATAACATCCCTTTAATTAAGTCTCACAAGAATACTTCTCCTATTCTATCAGGATGACGTTATAATTTTAAACCCTGTTTTTCTAGGTCTACTAGAGAGTTCAAGATCTTTTTCTCTAATATTTTTGACGACAGATTTTTTCGATCCTTTTTTCACATATTCTTTAAATGCATCCAATTCTTCTTTAGATTCTCCGATAAGAAATATGTCGACAGTGTTGTCATCTATTTTTTTCGCATAGCCATATAGATTTCTTTCCAATGCAAATCTTTTTATTTTTGTCATATACCCTACTCTGTTTAATTTTCCAGTTGCCGTATATTTCTTTGCATATTTTTTATTCAATGGAGTTTCAGCCACCTTGATTTCCTCAATCGCTCCCGTTTTTATCGGTTCTAAGATGCTCAGGAAATCAAAATAAAAATGTGTTCTTTCAGCACCTGCTGTTTCCGGGAAATAGTAATCGATGAGCGCTCCAGGAACGTCCTTCGCTTTCCCAATCAGCGGAAATAGATGGAAGGCAATTTCAGCGGTTGCATTTACTTCTAATACGACCCCTTTTGTATTATCCTTCGATTCGACAATAATATCTACTCCGGCATGCGGGATGGAAGGAAGTGCTTTTAACGAGTCGACCGCAATTTGTTTCACCTCATCTGACAGTTCATCGGTTGCCTCAATCGGGTCACCGCCGGAAGAAAGGTTACTTTTTTCCCGCAGAAATATTTGCTCGCCTTCTTTTGGAATACTGGTTACAGTATAGCCGGCTCTTTCAAGCATATAGGTCACTTCATAATCTACCTTTATCGGCTTTGGCGACAAATACGGATTCTGTTTTCTTTCTTCATTCTTGATTTCAATTAATTTTTCAATCGTGTCTTCCCCATTCCCTGTGACGTTTGCAGGGACTCTGTTTGTGGCGCCAATCACTTTATCTCCGACGACATAGATGCGGTATTCATTGCCCTCATAATGTTTTTCCACTAAATATCGGCGGTAGGAATATTTTTTTCTTACTTCCTTCAGAATAGTTACCAATGTTTGTTCATCCGAGATATTGGTATATACGCCTACTCCCATGCTTCCGCTTAACGGCTTGATAATAACAGGATAGCCAATCTCATTCGCATAGTTAATAATCTCTTCATCGCTTTCCAAAGCTGCTCCAAGCGGCACCGGCACATCATGTTTTCGCATATAGGATTTGGTTTTTTCTTTGTTTTGACAAATACCTATCGTTTTATTGGCTACTTTATCGCCTCTGGAGCGCAGGAAATAATGCGTTTTTTCTCCATCACTTAGAGAGAAAAATTTCCCGTGTGTGGTGCTGTTTATTCGGTGCAATTTACATACGCTTGTTTCATCACTGTACCATTTTAATTCTAAGCCTCTTCTCCAGCCTTCCAAAGCTACTGCATAAGCGTCTAATTGAAAGCCTGTTATATCCTTCACTACTTTTTTGGACAGGTCGGGAAGAAGTTTTGCTTCTTGAGATTTCATAACCATTCTCCTTCATCTTTGTATTCACTTGTTTCTCATCATACATGTGAACAGGTATATTTCAATCTGCGGCTGCTATATGTATTCGTATTATTTGTTATCTGCTCTATATATGACTCTATTTTTTTCCATGCTTTCTATACACATCTTATCATAAATCTAATTTTATTCTCACATCTTTTTTACGGCTGCTTACAAATTAGAATCAGCGTGAAGAAAAAACGCCATTAAATAAGCGGCCTTCCCCTATAAAATTCAGGAAAACGGCCGCTTTACAGCATTTTCTTATTTCTATTGCCTGCGATTCCAGCTGGCATTTCAGCTAAAATACGTAAGTCCTTATCTTTTTATGATAGAAGGTTAGAAAACGTCACGATTCGCCGCTATTTCTTCTTGGTCATCTTCCTTCTCGCTTTTCTCATAACACCTGTCAGCTTCCAGGATTTACTATTTAATATGCTATTTAATTGCTTCTCTTTTTCTGCAATCATTTCTTTTAATTCACGGATTTCCTTCTGGTTATTTTCCAATTCATCCGTGGAATCTTTTACTTTTACTTTTACTTTTCTGTTTAATCGATTCTCTAAGACATACAAATAGTAATTACTTCTTAAAAATGCCACTTCGGATATAACTGCCTTGGTACTTGGTCCATCATTTACCTCAAATAGATATAATTTGCCGTTTGTATCTATTCCAATATCCAGCCCCAGGGACATAATATGTGTTCCTCTCAGCTGCTCCATTTTTTTTGGTATCTGTGTTCCGAGTTTTAATAAATTTTGATAGATTTCCTCATGCTGCCTATTAAAGTTTGCCTTGAGAAATTCTTTTGGATCACTAATTCCTCCGCCCTGGTTCACATTAGATATAACAGACTGACCGATACCGATCCGCACATAAATTTTAGCGACCGCCCACTTGCCTGTTCCGTCTTTTTCTACATGGACCCGGCAGTCAAACGGATCTCCTTGCGGGGTTCTGGACGTAACGTATTTCTGGAGGATATAATTCTTTCCTCTTACCGTGTTATCAAAAAATTCCTCCAGTGCATTTACATCAGCATCCCATTTTTCTTTATTAAAGCCGATTGTAAATAAATCGTTATCCTTCTTTTCAATAATATAGATGCCTTTGCCTCGCAGTCCTTTCCCTGGCTTCAATACAATCTTCTGATAATCATGCAGATAGCTGTCCATATCCTGGAAAGACTTAATTTTATGCGTTGGTATCATCAAATGAGAAAATTGCTCATCCTTGCTTAACGTATTTTGTAACATCTCCTTTGTTACCACGTTTCTTCGATTATCTGATAAAAAGGTTGTTTTTCTTAAAAAATCCATTTTCTCTTTATTTTTTCTCATAAAACAATATGGAGCAGCATCAATGAAAGGGGGGATATCTGTTGTTTTATCCACCCATTTATTATTCACTAGAACTTTTCCATACACCTTTTTCTCTTCTATATTAATATCCTTCGGCCGCATGTAGATTAGCTCCATGCCGTATGCTTTTGCTACTAGAGAAGTCATTTTCGCTAATTCCGTCGGCTTATTAAAATTGGTCAACATCCCGATTTCTTGCATGTCCAATCCTTCTCTCTTACTAAGTTATTATTTGAAAACCTATTTTTCTGGGTCTGTTTGAATACTCCAGATTTCGTTCCTCAATCTGTTCAACAATGGATTTTTTAGACCCTTTGCTGACAAACTTCTTGAATGTATCCAGCCCATCTTTTTTCTCACTGATAAGATAAACTTCAATCGTATTGTTATCTATTTTCTTCGCATAGCCAAAAAGGTTATTTCTTAGTGCCTGCCTTTTGATATAATTCATATACCCTACCCGGTTCACTTTCCCGCTGACGGTATATTTTTTAGCAAACATTTCCTTCACTGGCGTTTTGGCAACTTTTATTTCATCTGCTGCGCATTGCTTTAACGGTCCTAATAAGCTGAGATAATCAAAGTAAAATTGGGTTTTATTTTCCCCTATTGTTTCCGGAAAGTAATAATCGATGATTGCTCCGGGAACATCCTTTGCTTTCCCTGCTAATGGGTATAAGTGAAAACCAATCTCTGCAGTGCCATTTATCTCCAGCACTACTCCCTTTCGATTGTCACGCGGGTCGACAATAATATCTATTCCGGCATGAGGGAGAGAAGGCAGCGCTTTTAATCCATTTACAGCAATCTGCTTCACTTCTTCTGAAAGTTCATCGGTAGCTTCGATAGGATCCCCGCCAGAGGACAGATTACTTTTTTCTCTCAGGAAAACCTGCTCCCCTTTTTCAGGAATATTATTCAGCGCGTAACCGGCTCGTTCCAGCATGTAGGTTACTTCATAATCTACTTTTATCGGTTTCGGTGCTAAATATGGATTCTGTTTTCTTTCCTCGTTCTTGAGTTCAATCAATTTTTCTATCGTGTTTATTCCATCACCAACCACATTTGCCGGAATCCGGTTCGTCGCGCCAATAACTTTATCTCCAACCACATAAATTCGATATTCATTGCCATCATAATGCTTTTCCACAATATACTGACGATAAGCATATTTCGACCTTAATTCTTTAATAACTCCTGCTAACTCATTTTCATTGGATATATTTGTATAGACACCTTTACCCATACTTCCATTTAATGGTTTTATAATTACAGGATAGCCAATTTCATTCGCGTAAGCAATCATATCTGCATCTGTTTCCAATGTCTTTCCTATAGGAATAGGCACATTACTCTGTTCAAGAAGCGCTTTTGTTTCTTCTTTATTCTGACAAATTCTTACTGCCTTATTCGCTACTTTGTCTCCTCTGGAGCGAAAGAAATAATGCAGGTTATCTCCATTACTTAGTGAAAAGAACTTTCCATGTGTACTGCTGTTCATTCTGTCTAATTTACAAAGACTTGTTTCGTCTCGATACCATTTTAATTCCAGTCCTCTTCTCCAGCCTTCCAACGCTACTAAATAAGAACATAATTGGAAGCCAGTTATCCCTTCCACTACTTTTTTACTCAGTGCAGGTAAAAGCTCTACCTCTTGAGATTTCATAATCATTCTCCTCTTTTTTGTTTAATGACTAATTAGAAAAAAATGCATATTTCTTTTCCCAATCAGCTTGTTTCCTGCTGTTGTTCGTTCTACTGATTATCTAAATCCCAACAAAATATATTTCTTGAAACATCATTTTATTTCAATCTTTTTACTTAATTTACCCGATTTTTAACTTTTAACCATTTAACAGCATAAGAATTACCCTAAAAAATATTTTTCGCATGCAAATCTAAAACAACATAGCTTATTTTAAGAAATTCGAAGCATGGATTCATTTTATAGCCATTGTTTTTCAGATTATTAATATTATATAAATTAATCCTGAAAATAGATAGTTAAATTGTTAAAAATTTTGTCGAAAGAGTATTGATTGTATGACTCTCATTTCAAGAAACAAGGAAAATGTTATTTATTTTGCTTCAAAATCAGTTTTGGGATTATTCCATTGTTCCCAAGTGAATTTGATGGGTGTTTATTGAGAAGCCAGTTGAAGAAATATGTTATAATGATAAATAACTATTTAAGCGAAATTATGTTAGGAGAATTGATTATGACAGAAAATCGATTTCTAAAAAGTTTAGACCACCCTATACCGGAAAAAGCAAATAATTATATGTTGAGTACCTATAGTATTATATTAGAAGCCTGGCGAAGAGGATTAACCATTTCTTTCAGTATTGTAAAAGAAGGAACAGGTAAATTTGAACCCTCTTATGTTATTACAGATGGTAATAAAAGCCATCATTTTAGTGCCACTCGTGGCGATTTAGTTTCTAAACGAACGAAAGAATTAACAAAAAACAAAGTTAAAACGAAAGAGGTTCTAGAGAAAAATAATGTGTCTACGCCTGGAGGAAAAGACTTTAGTGCCGATATCAGTGATTCTGAAATAATACAGTATGCTGCTGAGATTCAATACCCTGTTGTGGTAAAGCCCCTAGCGGGAACTGGAGGAACAGGCGTTATCGCTGGTATTCAAAATGAAGAAGAGTTGATTGAAGCTTTAAATTATGTTCGAGTGAAATTAAAATCTCCTCATATTATTTTAGAAAAGTATTTTGCTGGAGAAGATTATCGTGTTTATGTTCTAGACAGCAAAGTAATCGGAGCTTTAAAACGAATAAAGGCAAACGTTGTTGGTGACGGTAAAAGTACAGTCAGGCAATTAATTGATCAAAAGAATGAAGAACGCGCTAAACTTCCATCGCTTACAAATCGAAAAATAAAAATCGATGATGAGCTGAGAAATATGTTACGCCGAGAAGGCTATGATCTGAACTCTGTTATCCCAGATGGGGAATTAGTCTATATCAAATCAAAAAATAATGTATCTGCAGGCGGCGATTCCATCGAAGTTACAGATGACCTGTCTGATAACATCAAACAGATTGCCGTTAATGCAGTAAGTGCTTTTGACGATTTACCTCAATGCGGTGTAGATATGATGGTGGATGAAGAAAATGATACAGCGGCTGTTATTGAGTTGAATACACGGGCGCATATTACGCAACATTTGTTTCCAATGAAAGGAAAGGCGCAGGATATCCCTTCGAAATTAATTGATTTTTATTTTCCAGAAACAGTGGATTACGACCGGACAAATGCTCAAAACTTCTTCTTAGATTTTGATTTTATTTTCGATGCTTGTATGAATGGAAATGCAACAGAAGTTGGTATTCCTGTATTGCCTTTGAGAGCATTAAAGCTTACTCGTTATGTAGTCAGCGGCTGTGAATATACAAAAGCTTTTTCCGGACGTGTGCGTCGTTTGGCATATCATGCTAAAGTCCATGGTTATATAAAACCCCTAAATAATGGAGATATCTCTATTATTGTTGGTTCCAGTCAAAAAAGAATCAATGATTTCCAAACAAGACTGGAAAGATATACAAAACGAATCAGCAAGTCGGCAACAATAACAGAAAAGAAACGTTCAAGCCCTATTATGCATGGGTTTCATATTGAAACGCCAAATGAAAAAGCTGCCAGCAGTGAGAATAGTAATTCGGAAGAAAAAGCTGCGTTGAATAAATATATCAAAGACTATGCTAAATTAAAATCAGACTATCAATATGCCGTGAACCGTCTAGCAAAATATGAGCGGGACGAGCGGACTCTAGAATTGACCCAGCGACAAAATAAACAATTAAAGAAACGCCTGCAGCAAATGGAAGAAAGTAACTCTTGGAAAATGACGAAGCCTATTCGGGCATTTACAGAAAAACTGAAAAAATAACAACATAAAGCCATAAGCACTCGGGATTTAGTATTCCTGACTGCTTATGGCTTTATTAATCTATTATTATTTTAATTTAAACTCTGGCATCCACTGCGTTAACCGCTCTGTTAATTCGCTATATACTTCCAGACTGTCGAATTTATCATGGTCTGTTTCAATGTATGGATTTTTAGCTATATAATCACTTAATAAATGCATTTGATAATTGTTTTTACGATTAGCATCTACAAAGGTCAGATCCATTTCCGGATGGTTAATTGCCACTTTACCATTTTCATCTTTGCTGATATTCAGAGACAATACGCCGCCTATTTGTCTATACAATCCTTTTTGACCGCTGTAAAAGTTTCCTAAAGAATAGATGACAAAGGTCTTTTTCCCTCTGGAATTCAATATCCACTGTGCAGGCTGAAGGACATGCGGATGATGTCCTAAAACAATATCTGCACCAGCGTCTGATAAAGATGTAGCAATATCTACCTGAGAAGCTGGCGGATTAAGCGCATATTCTCTTCCAAAGTGCGCTGCAACAACAACTACGTCCGGGCTTTCTTCTTTTTTCAAGCGCTCAATATCCCGTCTTACTTCCTTCGTAGAGCCGGCCACAATACGATTTAAAAGATACGGTTTATTTTTAGGCGGATTCTTGCCTAACGTGACAGCCGTATAAGATAGAATCGCTACCTTAATTCCTTCCTTCTCAATAATACGGAATTTTTGCTGGTCTTCTTTTGACTTATGTGAACCAACGTAAGGAAGCCCTATTTTTTCAAGGTTTTCAATTGATTTAAGCACGCCTTCTTCGCCTAAATCAAGACTGTGGTTATTCGCATTTGTGACAATGTCTGTGCCGAATTCTTTTAAGTTTTCCGCTAATTCTACCGGGTTATTAAATTCTGGGAAAGAGATAAGGCCTAATTCTTCTCCGGCTACAATCGATTCTAAGTTAACAACAGAGATATCTCCTGCTTGCAGCAGTTTTTTCGCAGGAGCCATTTTATCTTTAAAATCATATTTCCCATTTTTTTTGCTGATATCGTACACTCTAGAGTGTAGCAGCACGTCACCAGTAGCTGTTAATTTAATTTGTGACATGAACATTCCTCCACAATTATTTATCATCTTATCTCATCGATACTAGACTAGATAAATGATTATTTTTTATTCTTCACCTTCGAGCCGACCTTCCGTATAGACTCTGTGACCTTCCAAGAAGTACTATTCAAAATATGCTTAACGTCCTTATCCGCTCTGTCTTTTTTCTTTCTAAGTTCCTGCAAATCTTTATCCATTCGTCTTAAAGCATGCTGCACGGATTTTATATTATTGGTATTATACCGCTCGGAAATTTCAAAGCCTACCGTAATAAAGCTGTCATAGTCTTCCTCTTTAATACGGGTTACTTCCGATCCTTGCGGGTAGCCTTTGATAACCTCTTTAAAGTCTTCCACTGCTTTTTGATCCGTTCCAGCTACAACGACTTCAATTTCATCAAAGACCATGCTTTTCACATAACCATGCAGGTTTTGAGCAAGAGCTTGTCTCTTCAGCCATTTATGGTAATTGTATCGCTGCACATTTCCATTCACGATATATTTCCGGATATAAAGCTCTCCGATTGGCGCAGGAGCAACTTCTACTTCCAGTGCTGCTCTATTTTCAAGCGGCTCCAAAACATTGATTAAATTAAAAGAGACTCTCGATTTTGTAGTGTCTACCTTCCCTTTGGTTTCTGGGAAATAATAGTCTATAATCGCTTTCGGAATGTCTCTTGCTTTTCCTTCGATTGGGAAAAGCGCCCCGCCAATTTGTGCGGTAGGGTTCAATTCAATAACAACGGCTTCCCCTTTCAGGTCTTCGCGGTCATTGACAATTATATCGACGCCGCCCTGTGGAAAATCATCGATTGCTTTTAACGCATTGATGGCAATTTCCTTATACTCTTGCGGCAGAGTGTCTGTTACATCAACAGGGTCTCCGCCGGAGGATACATTCGTTTTCTCCCGCAAGTAAATTACTTTGTCCTTCTCCGGGACACTTTCCAATGTGTAGCCAGCTTCCTGAATAAACTCGAGAATTTCGACATCCATATGAATCAGACAGCTGTTTAAGCGGGCATTCTTTCTGCGTATCGCGTTCTTGATATCGATTAATTGCTCAATGGTGTGTTCCCCATCGCCCATAATGTTCGCAGGTACACGGTTGTACGCTGCGATTACTTCGTCGCCCACGACATAAACACGATACTCTTTCCCGCTGACATATTGCTCCAGCACGACTTCTTCATACTCTAATTCCCGGCGGACATAATGAATCGCCTTGATTAATTGTTCTCTATTTTTAATATTCGTTACAACACCATTTCCAAGACTCGCGTTGGTTGGTTTGAGAACTAATGGAAAGCCGACTGTATCCGCAAATTCGATAATCTCTTCATTGGTTGCCTCTGCTTCAAAGCCTTTTCCCTTTGGTACAGGCACGCCTGCATTGCCGAGATAGATTTTGGTATCATCCTTTTCTGATCCAATTTCTACTGCTTCGCTGGAAACCAGGTCTCCTCTTGTTCTAAAGAAGTAATGTGTCTGCTTCTCTGAGGTTAATGAAAATAAACGTCCGGGCGGGTTCACTCCAAAAATAACCATATTCTCAAAGTGCTCGGAATCCTTCGTGTACCATTTTAGCTTCAGACCTCTTCTCCATCCTTCTAATGCAACAGAAAATGCGTCCAGACGTGTTTTTCGCGCATTTCGTACAATGTCATTATTCAGATGTGGAAGACTTATCCCTAACTGATTGTCTTTCATATTCATATCCTCCTGTAGCTTCTTTCAACTCATCATTATCCCTTAAACTTCTTAAAGATCGACCCAACCGCCCGGATTGGCGAGGTTGCCTTCCAAGAGACGCTTTCGTAGTACTTTCTCCGTTTCAGCTCAGCTTTTTTCAAGGCCAGCTCGGTTTCTTCCAGTTCACGCTTGTACCATTTTAATTCTTCTACCTGTGTTTTTAAATCTGTTTTTATCTCAAAGCCGACTTTCACTGCTTCATCGACATCTTCTTCTAATACTTCCATCACGGTTGCTCTTTCTTCATCTTCCCAGATACCATGTTTAAAGTCTTCTACCATTTCCAGATCTGTACCGGCTACGACGATTTCGATATCGCCGATTTCCTTCGTCATGATATATCCATGCAATTCCCGTTCAAATGCCTGCTTGCGAAGGCCGCGGTGGTAACCGATATCTAAGACATCGCCGACCACGATATATTTCTTCATATAGACCTTTTGCTGCGGACATGGGGTGACAGTGGTCACGGTTGCGTCCCGATTTTGGAGCGGGTCCAGTACATCATGGAAATCAAAGAATGTATTGATTTGTGCAACATTCTTGTCCTTTGTTTCTGGAAAATAAAAGTCTATGATTGCTTTGGGAATATCTCTTGACTTGCCCTCGATTGGATATAATAGCCCGCCCAGCTGTGCGGTAGGGTTTAATTCTAATACATAGGCTTTGTCATCCTTCTCATTGATAATGATATCGACGGCCCCATGTGTCAATCCTGCAACGGAACGCAGCGCTTTTACTGCTGTGTCCTTCACTTCCTGGGACAGGCTGTCTAATACATCAATTGGATCGCCGCCAAGTGAGATATTTCCTTTAAAGTTTAAATAGATCAAATCATCTTTTTCAAGAATGGAAGAAAGCGTATGACCCTTTCTCGCGATAAAATCTGTTAATTCATCATTTACGATAATTGGACAGCTTACTAAACGCGGATTTTTTTCTCGCTCTGCATTTTTTAATTGAATCAACTGTTCTATCGTATGTACACCATCTCCGACAACGTTTGGCGGCTGGCGGTGCATTGCTCCGACAACTTCATCTCCGACAACATATAGGCGGTAATCTTTTCCGGCGATATATTGCTCGATAATGATGTCATCGGTGGTCCCCAGCTCTTTGGTGTAGTCATAGCATGCCTCTAATTCTTCTGTGCTGGTAATGTTAACAAAGACGCCGCGGCCAAAGCTTCCATCCTTTGGCTTCAGCACAACGGGAAACCCGATTTTACTGCCGCATTCCAGAACTTGTTCTTTGGTGTGTTCGCTGGTGAATATTCCTCCCTGCGGCACTGGAACGTCATGCTCGCTTAAGTGCTGTTTGGAGCTCCCTTTGTCTTTTCCAATAGATACAGCCTCATTGGTTACTTTATCTCCTCTGGAACGGAAGAAATAATGTGTCCTGCTATCTGAACTTAATGAAAATAATTGTCCAGGTCTCTCGGTGAACCATGTAACCATTTCACTGAATTTCTCTGAATTTTCAACATGCCACCTTAATTTCAGACCTCTCCGCCAGCCTTCCAGCGCAATTACGTATGCGTCTAATAAACTTCCGTGTACATCAGAAATAACTTCTGATGATAAATGCGATAGCCATTCAGCATTATTCTCACTCATGCCTGATCCTCCTGATTAATCCATTTTAGTACGTTATTCTGCATTTATATTTTAAATGTTTTTCCTTGAAGCAGGTCTCTATCTAACTTCCCCTGTGCTTCGATAAATAAATTTCCTAAATATGTGTCTATTTTATCATTGAATTCATCATAATTGCCCGGTTTTGGTGTAAATTCTCCAAAAACCAATCCATTTTCGGATCGCAGAAAATCGATTCGCATAAAGGGGCTGGGAATCAGACTGCTGATTCTCTCTGCCATGTCGATTTCTTCCTTGGAGACTCCTTTGCCTTCGAAGGCTTTGTCCTCATATTTTCCTGTCTGGATGCGTTTCCCCTGTCCATCCCACCAGCAGTATTTCATCTCTGGCGTGCGGATGATTTCCAGGATAACGCCGACCTTGCCATAGAAGCAATAAAACTTCACATCGCGTCCAGAAACCTTGTTGGCCGTATCCTCGAGAATTAATTCTTCGATGCGCCAGGCATCCTGATCCACTTTATTTTCTTGCAGATCCTTTTCCATGCGATGCTTGAGTAAAGACCAGTTCGCCAATTTCTCTCCTGTCTTTACACTTATTATATCACTAGATGCATATACAATGTAAACTCCACGTCCTCCAGCGCCATTTGCCGGCTTGATAACAATATTTTCTTCCTCCGGCAGGGATTCTATCGTGTAGATATCCTCCGGGCTGCCAGGCGTGCGTATCGCTTGTTTTTCCATAAAGCGATACGCTGTCTGCTTATCGTCTAATTCGTATTCTGGGAGCGTTCCTAACAGCTGATATTGTCTGACACGCATATTCATGCAGGCGCGATAGGAAGCGACGTCCGCCAGGCTGACAGGGTCTTCCGTAAGTCCTGCGCGTGCCATGAATTCAGAAGCATGCCCTTTGGCTCCGGCTAATACTTTGGTGAAAATCCGCTGTTTAAAGGCAGTTTCTTCCTGCTGGAACTGCCGTGCAGCTGCCTCCAGCAAATCCCGGAAATGACGGTCTTCTAATTTTTTCTGCTCGATGCGTTTATCTAATTCCGCAATGATTTTTCCTTTGTCTTTCTTTTCTTTGATATATCTCCAAAGGGTATTATAATCAAATTGCTCGAGCGCTTTTTCGCGTTCTGCTAACTGCTCCTTCAACAAAACGGTTTCCGATTGATAGTGAAGAAGCTGTTCTTCCAGATAAGCGATATAATTATCTTTTTCTTTTCCGGAAGGAAGGAGTTTGCGAATAGAAGCTGTTTTTTGATACGTATTGCTTTTCATGATTTTTTTAATTTGTTTATCTGTCTTGGCAATACTTGCTTTGGTATCATCTACCTGCGCTTCTTTTTCGATAAGCTGATCAATCAGTTCTTCATACGATTTATCCTCTGGCATCTTCATGCCCTCCTTCCTTCCATTTGCCTGGAACGACAAAATTATCTTTCAGCATCTTTCTAAAGGCCTGCTCTTCCTCTATCCAATTGGATGCCGCCACTGGATAATAGCGGAGGCTATGGCTCTGTTCCTCAATCAGCTGTTCTCTGATTTCTATGCTCGCCGGATACCATGCGGCTGCCTGTCCCAGATAGCGGTGCAACCTCATTGCACATTGGCGCATATTGTATTCCGGATTATTTTTCTTCGGTATTTTATTAATAATGACCTTGGCTGCGGTTGTCTTGAGCTCCGGCACATAGCGCTGCTTCTCCTGAAAGATAAGTGGATTTTTGATAATAGTGAGCTGCGCTTCTGCTTTTTCTCCGTAAACGAGCATGCATACCTGCTCTCCATCTACGAAGTCCCTTACCTTGTGATGGATAAACTTGGATTGCTTCAAATCATATATCCCGCGCTGGATCAAACCAACCGTAAAGCCATTTTCCTTCAGCCATTTGATTTCCTTGCCTATCTCCGCATCATATTGGCGAAAATCTGCTATATACGCAACATCCACCTGATGCCGGGCTCCTTTTTCAAGCATCGGCTTCGGCACGGCAAATGGACGCTTCTGCTGCTGATACGGAAAATATACACCCTTTGCTTGCTGATGCATCCGGTTATGTGCCTCGGCATATTCCTTGCGTGCTCCCATAAGAAAGCCGTTATAGCCAAAGGAGGAATTCCCCGTTAACGAACCAGAGGATTGCATCGGGAAGGAAAGCGGCCCAGTCGGCAGATCCTTCACCTGCTCTGTTCCAAAGGTGAGCGCCAGCCGCTTTTTAAATTCACTGTCTGCGGCGAAACGCACCGCATCCCAATAGCCGACCTTCTCTAAAACTGGAATTCTCTGAAACATAATGGATGACATATTGGAAAAAATATATTTTCCCGGCATCCCCCTGCGATACAGATATAAATCCTCTGTCAGCCTGGCATGCTCCGATGTATTGGCGATAACAGATGGATTTTCCAGCAAATGTCGTGCCTGGATTTCTATTTTTTGCGGATGGGACCAGTCGTCCGCATCATTAATGGTCACGAATTCTCCTGTTGCTTGCTGGAGTGCGATATTTCTGGCTACGTACGGTCCTGAATTTGTTTCGGTTTGTAAGAGCTTAATTCTGCCATCCTGCTGCATCCATTCTTTGACCACAGCTGCGGTATGATCCGGACTGCAGTCATCGACAACGATGATTTCCAGATTTGTCCACGTTTGCTTTGTCAATGATCTTAATGCAACAGAAATGCCCGATTCCGAATTGTATGCTGGAATGATGACCGTAATTTTAGGCTGTTCATTCTGCTCTTCTTTTATCTGAATCGGGTGGGTGTCTAATTGATCATAGAGATAAGCGCCTGAGATTTCGTTATTGATATAAAGCGGCTCCAGCTGATACGCATGCAGCACTTCATTGATCCAATACAGGCGGTCCTCCTGTTTTCGGCACAGGTTGGCCAATGCCAGCAGTAAATCGGGATGCTGCGCTTGTTTCAGTGCTTCTTTAATCAGCTGTATCCCTTTTGCATGCTGCCCCAGTATTTTATAAGCTTCGGCAAGCAGGATGATAATACGACGGCGCACGTCTATATTCTGCTCTCCCTCGAGCGCAATTTCCAGATAGATGACGGCTTGCTCTGCACTGTTTGGAGTCAGTTTATTGGCAAACCAAAACCCCAGCTCCCATGCAGCTGCTTTGACAAGATACTTATTGTTGGATTGATACAGCATATCCTGTAAATTGCTGAGAGCGCGTTCTTCAAAGCCGAGGTCATATAAATAAGTTTTGACCGGCTTCAATTGGTTGATGGCGTCCTTCTGCTTATAAGAAGTGCTGTAGAGCTTTTTGATATTTCTCCGTCCCAGAGCATAGGAAGGCACTGCTTTTGCCAGCGAGATACCGTCCTTCTTCCAGCCGGCAGCCTTTTGCTTTAAGGTTTCTGCAAACAAAAAGGCAGACTTATAGCGTCTATAAGTCTCCTTTAATGCTGCTTCTTCTTTTCTTTTGGTATCGAGCTCTTCTTCTGCGTGCTGCAGACGTGTGTGAAGCTCGGTTTTATCGATTGGTTGTTTCATTTTCTAGACAACTCTTTTCCCATACACGGTCGGCATATGCCTGTTTGATTTCCGTTGCTGGAATAGTATTTTTGATTTCCTGCTGTATCTGTTCATCCGCCGGGAACCATGCTCCCAGCTGACCAAAGTATTCTTCGATATGCTTGGCGGCATTGTTTAGAGCTGCCTGATTGTCAGGTGCTTCTGTCAGTACAACCGCCAACTGCTTCGTCGTCAAGGTTGGCAGGTACTTCTGCTGATATTGGTACACGGTCGGCTTGATGCATACGGTTTTCTCCGCATCAATCTTTTCTCCATACACCAGCATCTGCAGACGATCTCCATCTAACTTTTGACGAATGCCTTCGTCGATTTTTTTCGGAAGCGCGAAATCATAGGCGTTGATTTGCACCAGGCCGATTCGGGTCCCTGTCGCTTGTAAGCAGTCGTTGAATACCTGCCAATCTGCTTCGTTCAATGCCCGAAAATCTGTGGCAATAACGACATCAAACTTCCGGAAACCCTCTGTTTTTTCTTCCTTGGCCGGCCACATTGGCTCCGGCACGGGATATGGCCGTTCCGTCATTGGATAAGTGTAGCGGACATCCTCTGCCCGTTGATGATGATTCTCCAATGATTCCACATACTCCTTGCGCACACCCATAAAGAAGCCGTTATAGCCAAAGGCAGAGCTTCCTGTTAAGGAGGTGACAGCTTGTCTTGGCAGGGATAACGGACCAGAAGCTAAGTCAACATAAGCCCGTGTGCCAAAGCTTTTTAACAAACGGCGTTTAAATTCGCCATCTGCAGCAAAGCGGACACTATCCCAGTAACCGATTTTTTCCAATACAGGCGCTCTGCGGAACATAATCGATGACATATTCGGGAAGATGTATTTTCCTGGCGTTCCCCTGCGATACAACGTCATCTCTTCGGTAATTCTCGCATGTTCGGAGGTATTGGCAACCACCTCTGTATTTGCTAATAGATGCTTCGCCTGAATCTCTAATTTGGAGGCATGCGACCAATCATCTGAATCATTCACGGTCACAAATTCGCCAGCCGCTGCTTCCAGGGCAATATTGCGTGCAATGTAGGGACCGCTGTTTTGCGGAGTCTGCATGACTTTAATCCGGCTGTCTGTTGCTGCATATTCCTGTACGATTTCCATCGTATTATCCGGGCTATGGTCATCGACAATAATTAATTCGATATGCTGCCATGTCTGCTCCAGAATCGATTCAATTGCTACCCTGATTCCATCCCCGGCATTATAGGCAGGAATAATGACAGAGATCAGCGGTCCATCTGAAATATTTTCATGTGTTTTGATGGTATGGAGGCCGTCATATTGGCCTGTTTCATCGGTGGCAATGTTATCCAGGTCATAGAGAGAAAATGCTTTATTGATATAGACAAATCGATCCTTGATATCCGCTTCTAAATTTGCTAACGCCAGATAGATATCTGCGTGTTCTCCTGCTTTTAAAGCGTCCTGTAAGACGTTTCTCGCTTTTTCACGCTCGCCCGTTTCATCCAGCAGCTCTGCTTTGATAATAGCGATACGGCGCTGCTGGTCCGGCTGCACTTCGCCTTCTTCGGCAAGCGGAAGATATTCTAATGCAATCGCCGCATCCTTTTCATTATATTGATTGGCATGCCAGAGTACTTTTTCCCAGGCTGCTGTTCTTTTTAAGGATGGATCGTTCGCTTCCTGTATATAGGCTTCTAAATCGGCTAAGCCTTTCTCGATAAAGCCCAGATTATATAAATGGAACTTGATTTGTTTCAGGCGCTGTCTCTCTGCTTCTTTTTTGCCGAGCAAGACGCGTTTGATGGCGTCTTTCTGCTGGTTGCTTAAGATGTTTAAGAGGTATTTGCGCTGTTTCTCTCCTAAAACCGAGTAGATAAACCAATCTACTGGTTCTGCCACTATTTTTTTAATAACTCCTGCCATTATGACACCACCATTTTTCATTCCGTTGAATTTAAAGCTTAAAAATTAACCTGTTTAGGTTGAAATTATTAATTTACTTTCTAGCCGTCGCTGCGGAAAAACACTACGCTTTCCGTGGGCTTGAGCTCAGCCTCCTCTAAAGAAGACTTAGCGATTGGCAAGCCGACAGGCGCAGACAGAGCTAAAGTCGCACTTATGCCCCGAGGGTAGAAAAAAAGAAGTTCACTTTTTTCTGCGGGGCCTTCACACGGCGCTTTTCCCGCAGGAGTCTCCGTGTTTTTCCTCCGCTGGTGGTCATTTCTAACCCCCAAATTTCTAACCCAAAATTATATTTCATTATTAAAAGAATTTCTTTTTAAATTATAGAATTACTTAATTCATTGCTTTATTTCTGTTCTGCGCTTTTTGTTTTTGCTGCGTTTGCTTTGACTGGTTGTTTGGCGTTGATGACTTTTGATTTTTTCTTTGCTGGCTTTTTTTGGACGCCCATGGCTTCGCGGTATTTTGCGACGGCTTCTTCTGCAGTGCCGTCGAATTTCACTTGGCCCTGTTCCATCCAGATGCCTCTGGTACATACTTTTTCGACAAAGCCCATGCTGTGGGATACGATGATGACTGCTTTGGCGTGGTCCATCATCTCTTGGATGCGGACACTGGCTTTTTCCTGAAAGGCAAGGTCGCCTGTTGACAGGGCTTCATCGACGATAAATACATCGGGCTTTAAAATTGCTGCAATGCTAAAGCCAAGGCGTGATTTCATCCCTGCTGAATAATGCTTTACCGGCTTATCGATTGCTTTTCGGATACCGGAGAATTCAATGATTTCCTCATATTTTTCATCCACACGTTCCTTTGGGATTCCTAACAGCATCGCATTTAAATAAATATTGTCTGTTCCGGTTAATTGTGCGTTAAAACCTGTACCGTAGCCGAGCAGGGAAGATGTCTGGCCATTTACCGTCAAGGTTCCCTCATCGGGTCTCAAAATATTTGTAATGGCTTTACAGAGTGTACTTTTCCCGGCGCCGTTATGCCCGATGATGCCGACGACTTCTCCTTCTTTAATATCGAAGCTGACATTTTTTAATGCCCAGTAGTCTTCTTTTTTATTTTGAAGCTTGAAGGAGATGCCGACATTTTCTGCTTTTACGATCGATTCCTTACCGACATTTGTTTCTGTCTTAGTCACATTCAGACTGCGTTTTTGCCTTCTTTGACGCGCAACGGGGGGAACCGTTTCTTTATAATGCTCAATGACGGTTTTGGGATCTCCAATTTCTTTGACATATCCATTGTCCAGCCAAATCAAGCGGTCACAGTTCTTTTGGGCATAACGCAGACTGTGGGTAACAATCACTACCATTTTCGCATTCGCAACCAGCTCCTTGAGCTTTGCTGCTGCCTTGCTGCCAAATTTCACGTCTCCTGTGTTTAATGCCTCATCCAAAATGAGGATTTCCGGCTGAAGGTGAGAGGCGACACTGAAACCAAGCCGCGCCTTCATCCCGCTGGAATAGTATTTCATCGGCTGGTCAAAAAACTGCCCAATCTCCGAGAATTCATGAATATCTTCAATATAATCATTAATTAATTGCTTATTAATGCCGAGCATCATTCCATTTAAATAGACATTTTCTCTTCCTGTCAGTTCTTTATTAAAGCCCATCCCGAAAGAGAAAAGAGCTGTTACATTTCCATCAACGTTCATTATTCCTTCATCTTGTGTAAGAATACCGGTAATGATTTTGCTCAACGTCGTTTTTCCGGCACCATTTGAACCGATAATTCCTAAAATTTCTCCCTGATAGCCGGTAAATGTAATATCTTTTAACGGCCACACCTTTTCCGATTTCTTCTTATTTTTTTTCTTCTTGAAAAGATTCGTCAGGGTCGATTTTAAATCATCGGCATGCCGGTTATCATGAAAGGATACGGCTATATTTTTCGAAACAACAACCTCTTCTTTCGACTGTTTATCGATTTTTTCATTATCATGATTTGACATAATAAAACCTCTTTTATCGCACGATAGCTTTTTATCTGAACCATGAGGTCATGCTCCAGTATTCTGTAAAACCCTCTCCCCGAAAAAGAGAGAGGGAATTTTTATCCTATGCTGCGTGCTTGATTCATTCCATTCTGCTAAAGGCGCATCATGGATTACAATGCTTTAATAATCTTGTGTTCGTTCTTACTGTAATAATAAATCATATAGACACATATTGCTAAGCTTCCAACAAAAATGATGCTCAAGCCTAGAAAGTCCGGTGCCCGATGAAACATTAAAATATCACGGTAGGATGTTACCAGTATCGCAATCGGATTAATATCGACAAAGAAACTGTATTCAGGAGGCAAGCGTCCGCCTTCCCAAATGATTGGTGACGCGTAGAAAAAGAGTCTCGTCACATAGCTGAGTAAATTATCAATATCCCGAATAAATATTGTAGCGTATCCTAATACAAGTCCCAGCATTAAGTGGAAGGTCAGCTGTATCAGGATTAGCGCTGGCAAATAGATAACATGCCAATCCGGAAAGACACCATATGCTATCAAAAATCCTGCAATGACAATTAATCCAAATCCAAAGTTAAATAATTGCGTCAGCGTAAAGGATATCGGAAATAATGATTTTGGCAAATAGACCTGATTAATAATCGAGCTGTACCTTAAAATCGATTTAGATGCTGAGTTCATGCTTGTCGATACCCATCTCCAGACAACTAAACCGACTACCAGGAATAAACCGAAATTTGGCCCTCCGCGATCTAAGATAATAACGACTAAGAAATAAAATACGAGTACGTTTAACAGCGGATCGAGCAGCCACCAGAAGTAACCGAGGTAGCTGTTTCGGTGCTCCGCTTTGAGTCCGGATTTTACGAGGTAGAAGAGTAAATCTTTTCTCCGTAAAATCTCTTGTATATAGTTTTTCATTATAATTTGACACCGCCTAATTGTTTCAACACTTTCTATTTATGGACATACTGCGGTTGTCCTGTCAGGAAAGTGATTTTTTCCATCTTTTAATTGTCAGGGGTCCTTATTAGAAGGATTCCTGAGCCTAGTTGCTATTATACACTAAAATGGTGTTGTTTTATAAAAATAGCATGAGTTGAATTAGATGCTGCTTTATAGCGATCGCTCCAGAAATACACTACGCTTTCCGCGGGCTTGCGCTCAGCCTCCTCGAAAAAGAAGTTCGCTTTTTCTGCGGGGTCTTCACCCTGGGACTGCGATTACTCGCCCCACCGAAGACCATTGCGCTTTCCCGCAGGAGTCTCCGTGTATTTCTTCCGCTAGTTATATATTCTAGTCATGGATTGTTCATTTCCATTATAAAAAATGAACGAATACGGTCTAATAACTCAACCTATTATAGCTATAAAACATCCCCTACTTCTTTGCATTCCATTTCAGTAAATCCCGGAGTGAGCGGGTTACGTAGTGGGAGAAGTAGTATAGGGTTTTGGGAAGGGTTTGCTGTTCTACTTCCCGGAATACGTACCAGTTTCTTTTGGCTGCTTTCCATTTGTTGCTGGAAATGGAGTTGCCTACGAGGCGGTACCTTGCGAGCACTTCTGAAAGTCCATAGGCAAAGTGGCCGTTTCTGGTGATTTCCAGCCAGAAAGCGTAGTCTTGTCTGGTACGGATATTGACCATGCGCCGTTCGCCTATTCTTTCACGATCTAACATGACGGTCAGGCAGCCGATGACGCAGCGTTTCATTAAATCCTCATACGTCACGGTTGCAGGGGCTGTGCTGATTGCACCGGTATCTGTGCCGTCTTCATTCATACGCACATACTGTGTGAATGAAAAGGCAACCCCGTTGTCCTGCATAAAGGCGAGCTGCTTTTCCAGCTTTTCCGGCAGCCATAAATCATCGCTGTCTAAAAAGGCAATATAGCGTCCTTTCGACTGATCCATAGCTGTGTTGCGTGAAATGGCAGAGCCTTGATTCGTATCTAATACGGTTAAATGGATACGTGCGTCTTTTTCGGCATAGCTTTTCACAATTTCGGCCGTCCGGTCTGTCGAGCAGTCATCCACAATATTCATTTCCCAATCCGAAAAAGTTTGTGCCTGCACCGATTCAATGGTTTCTGCAATAAACTGCTCGGAGTTATAGGTTGGCGTAATGACAGAGACTATCGGTTTGCTATCTCCCAAGTTGTTCACCTACTTCACTTCGTCCTATTTGTTTCCTAAACGCTGGTAAATGGCAATCAATTTTTCTTCTTCCGCTCTCCAATTCAATTGTTCCTGGACAGCTTTTTTCCCATTTTCGCCCATCTGTTTCGCTGCATCCGGATGATTTCTTAAATAATCCAGCGCATCCTTTATTTCTTGGTCATTATGGGGGTCTACTGTGATACCGCATCGATATTGATTGATAAAATGCTTCCAGACAGGGAAGTTGGAACAAATAATTGGAATACCAGCATTCATATACTCAAAGAACTTGGTTAATTCTTTCTTCATATAATGCTCTGTTTCCGGAAAAATCGCAACCCCTGCCAGCCAATTATGCTTCAAATAGGCTTTTTCAATTTCTTCTTTTGGAATGTATTGGTTCACTCCATTGATTTGAATCCGGTCTGACTGGCTGCCAGCAATGTGGTAAATTTCATCTGCGAATTCTGTGGAGCATTTACCAATATAATTCATGGTAATTTTCTCATCTATTAAAGGCAATTTTGCATGCAGAAATGCACCGCGCACATCTGTTACATTGCCCGTATAAATCAATTTATCTTCTATTTTTCCTTTGCGCTGATGCTTTATAAAAGCGGTGTTTACCATCGGATAATTTAACACACATTCCCCGTCCGGATAAATATCCTTATAATACTTTTCAGCAAGGATTCGTTCCATCTTTTTTGTGAAAAACTGCTCCATTTTCTTATATGCTTTGGCAGCAAATTTACGAAGCGGCTTCGGTAAATATTCTTTTTGCAGCATGCTCGTGATGTAGTCTTCATGAATATCATATATCACATGATTCCGGCGATTTTTAAGCAGCCATGCGACTGGCAGCAGCTCCGGGTCATGAAAATGATACACATCCGCTTTTAATTTTTTCGCCTGCTTATAAAGTGTCCAGGCGCCCTTGGTCATGCGTTCCCATCTGCTTTTGTAATCTTTGATTGGGATATGCTTGATGCCGCTCTCTCTATCTATTCCTGTTTCTGTTTCTTTGGCAATTAAGTATACGTCGAATCCAGCTTTTTTTAATGATTTACATTCCTTATGATAAATTCTCGGATCATGAGGATGATGTACTGTTGTTAAATGAACAACACGTTTTTTTTCATTCATTGCAGCTGTCCTCTCTATTGGTTATTCATCGTTATTGATCAATCGTTTGTTTAAAGAGCTTCTCATATTCTTTGACAATCTTCTCTGCACGGAAGGATACCGCTCGTTCCCAGCCTTTTTCCGTGACCTGGTTTCTTTTTTCATCATCCCAATGTAAAGCATCTTCCATTTGTGCAGCTAGTGCATCTGCATCTCCTACCGGTGTAATCACACCATATTTACCATTATCCAGGACTTCTGCTGCGCCCGGTCTGGCGTCGGTGGAGATAATCGGGATTCTGGCGGCGAGCGCTTCTGTCAGCACATGCCCGAACCCTTCTCTTTTGGAAGACAATACAAAAATATCTGCCTGATTAAAATAAACATATGGATTTTCCTGAAAGCCTGCAAAAAATACAGCGTCCTCTAGATGCAATGCTTTTACCTGCTTTTTCAGCTTCTCTTCCAGCTCTCCCTCACCAAGAATGACAAGGCTGGCTGAAATATTTTTACGTACTTTAGCAAAAGCTTGAATCAATGTCGCCTGGTCCTTATCGTCTACCAAGCGTCCTGCTGTAATAATCACTTTTTCTTTCGGGTCATGAAATATAGATTGATACTCCTCGGCAATTTCTCCTTGCTTCATCAAGGATTCTATATTTTCCACATCGACCGGGTTATAAATAACCTGTACCTTTTTCGGGTTTACTTTGTAGTTTTGAATGATATTCTGCCTTACCCCTTCAGAAAGAGCAACGACTTTTTTCGAAAATCGATAGGCCAATCCATATATTTTCAGGTTCGTATTTCTTTTTCCTTCTGTTCCTAATAACGCTGCTTCCCGGACAATATTTTTAGCTTTGTGACCGGACAGCAGTCTTGCTGCAATGGCAATGAGGTTATAGTTAGGAATGGTACTGAAGACAATATCGGGTTTTTCCTTTTTAATTATTTTGGAAAAAGGGATGATTCCCGAACGCAGTCTTCTGGTCGGCAGCTTGATAAAGGTGATTTCTTTTTTTAAGTATTTTTCATAATCGCCTTCATAATTCAAGGTAATCAATGTCGGCTCAAACTGCTCCAAATCCATGTTATTTAATAAATTGAGCATCGTTCTCGCCGCACCGCCGGAACCCAACTGATATATAAAGAAAAATATTTTTTTCTTTTCCCCCATTTTTTTCATTCCCCTGCAAAGTAATTTGTCGATATTTTACCCAGAAGCATTATAACATAGGGGTGCGGATAAATAAATTTTCGACAGTGACTATTTTGTGAAAAAAGGCTTGAGGACGGTTGCTGAAGCAGAAAAAATGAAACAAAGGGATGGAGGGCTTTGTTTCATTAGAAAGGAGGGCTTATTTGGGATGATGACTTTATAGCTTATGAATGCTATCATCGAAGAGCACTGGATCTTGAAAAGTATTTTCTCTTTTTCCTTGTAAATTTGTGATTCAATCTAGTTAGCAGAATGACAGCAAACTAAGCTTGTGCTATTTTAAAATAACATGAATAAAAAGCGCTCTACAGGGAATAGATATATATCACCCTTATTAAGAAATAGATGCTTGCTTGCATGAATATTATTTGACACAAAGCATTGATTGCTACTATAATAAGGGTGTAAAGAAATATTGTGCGATTTTCGCTTCAAGGGCGAATAAAAAAGTTGGGGTGGTTCCCAGCTTTTTTTTTGAAAAAACGCCCTCATTTATGAGGACGAAAAAATATTTTTATTTACGACAAGCACAACTTAATCAGAACAACTATATCTTTTGCAAGGGTGGTCAGACCTTTGATTATAGCTATTCTTTTTTGTTGCCTTTCTCGCTTTTTCTTCATTGTGCGATTTTCTTTTTGCCCCAAGGGGTTCACCTCCTTTCAGTTAGCTACTGCCAACTTGGGGAAGTTTTTGATTGCATAAGATACGTGCTTGCCCGCCTTATGCTTTTATAATTCCACCACAAAATATTAAGAAAAGTCCCAATGTTTTGTTTGAAAATAAGAAGTTATTAAATTTACCTGCATATAATAAAGAATGCAGACCACTATAAAGCCCGCATCCCCCTTCTACTTACTCTTCTTCTAATTTCCTTTTCATATACGCCAGCACATCTGCTTTTAAATCCGGTCTTCCCAGCGCAAAATCAATCGTTGCTTCAATAAAACCAAATTTATTGCCCACGTCATATCGATCACCTTCAAAATTATAAGCAACGACATCCTGTGTCTGATTGAGTTTCTTTAACGCATCTGTCAGCTGGATTTCATTATCCTTGCCTGGTTCAAGCGTCTGTAAAATAGAAAAGATTTCCGGTGTCAGAATATACCTTCCCATAATAGCCAAGTTGGACGGCGCTTCCTTCGCATCCGGTTTTTCAACTAAATCATGAACAAAGCTGGTTCTGCCTGTCGTCTCTTCTTTGTTTTTCGGGTCGATGATTCCATATTTCGATACATCCTCCCATGGAACGGAATGTGCGCCTATTACAGCCGCATGGTGTTCCTCATGGACATCAATCAGCTGCTTTAAGCATGGTTTTTCGGACACCACAATATCATCGCCAAGCAAGACAGCGAAGGCTTCATTGCCGATAAATGAACTGGCACAGCCAATGGCATGCCCGAGGCCAAGCGGTTCCTTCTGGCGGATATAGTGAATGTTTGCGAGTTTAGAGATGCTTCTGACCTGTTCTAATGTCTCCCAATCCTGCTTCTGCTCTAATTTTTCTTCTAATTCATATGATTTATCAAAATGGTCTTCAATCGCGCGCTTGCCTCTTCCAGAAATAATAATGATATCCTCTATCCCGGAGGCCACTGCTTCCTCAATAATATATTGAATCGTCGGTTTATCTACAATGGGAAGCATTTCTTTTGGCTGCGCCTTTGTTGCTGGTAAAAATCTTGTTCCAAGTCCTGCTGCGGGGATAATTGCTTTTTTTACTGTCATACGGCATCCCTCCAGTGTATTTTAATGAAATAAATCGCTTAGGTTACAATAAGTCTAACTACCATTTACTATACATCTAATTTAGATAATTGTATAATATGGAACAAGTAGATGTTACATGAATTTACATTTAAAAAGGCAGGCTAAATAAATGAATCTATTTCAACAAATTCAAGATAGAAAAGCTAAGATTTCCGTCATTGGTCTGGGTTATGTAGGACTGCCCCTGGCAGTGGAATTAGCAAAAAAATATGATGTGGTCGGTTTTGACCTGAATGAAGCAAAGGTTGCGCAATATCGAAAAGGCATTGATGTAACAGAAGAAGTCGGCAGTGAGGCGCTAAAGGAAACTACCCTGGAATTCACAAGTGCGCCGAGCGATATCAGCGATTGTACCTTTCATATCGTCGCTGTGCCGACACCGATCAATTCGGATAAAACGCCGAATTTAAAACCTGTGATTTCAGCAAGTGAGACAGTTGGACAACACCTTACGGAAGGCTCAATTGTTGTTTATGAATCAACGGTTTACCCGGGGACAACGGAAGAGGTTTGCATTCCTATTTTAGAGGAAAAATCTCAATTGACTTTCGGAAAGGATTTCAAAGTAGGCTACTCTCCGGAACGAATCAATCCCGGCGATAAGGTGAATACCCTTGTCACTATCCAAAAGATTGTGTCTGGCTCAGATGAGGAAGCATTAAAGGAAATCTCCGCTTTATACGGTTCCATTATTCAAGCTGGTGTCTTTGAAGCAAAATCCATCAAGGTTGCAGAAGCGGCAAAGGTGATTGAGAATTCACAGCGGGATATCAATATCGCCTTTATGAATGAGCTTTCCATGGTTTTCAATAAGATGGATATCGATACGAAGGATGTGCTGGAAGCGGCCGGCACGAAATGGAACTTTTTGAAGTTCACTCCTGGTCTTGTCGGTGGACACTGCATCGGCGTGGATCCTTATTACTTTACCTATAAAGCAGAGCAGCTCGGCTATCATTCGCAGATTATCCTAGCGGGAAGAAAAATCAATGATGACATGGGCAGATATATCGCCAGCAGCATCATCAAGAAAATGATCAAGTCGAAGCTGCAGGTAGATGGCGCGCGTGTTGCTATTCTCGGACTGACGTTCAAAGAAAATGTTGCCGATGTGCGCAATACGAAGGTCAATGATATTGTGGATGAATTGACGGAATACGGTGTCGATGTGCTCGTTCATGATCCAAAGGCAGAGCCTGAGGAAGTCAAAGAGGTTTTCGGATTTGAATTGGTTCAGGATAATCAATTAACTGATTTGGATGCGGTTGTTTTAGCTGTACCCCATCGAGAGTATCAGGAATACCAGGTAAGTGACTTCCATCCAATGTACCGTTCGGATGAGAAGGTATTTATCGATATTAAGGGAGCTTACGGCAGAGATGCGCTGGAAGCTGAAGGCTTTAAATACTGGAGCTTATAAGGAAGTTTGATTATAGCGCAACATCAAGAAAAAGCAGTGACATGCGATCAGTCACTGCTTTTTCTTGCTTTCTTCTTTTTCTTGAACGGTTTAAACATAAATGACTTTACCCGCCGGAGAATGGTCACAATAGGCCTTCTCCCTCCCATAACCAGCCCGGCGAGTTCCGCAAAAATATGTAATAGAAATATCATCACAGCTGTGAAAACAAGTGAAATGGCCATATCCGCTTCGGAAAAGAGAATCCCGATCACCCCGAACAAGCCGCTGAACAGATAGATAATGACCACTGTTTTCCGGTGGCTGTAGCCGGCATCGATTAATTGATAATGGATATGGCGGCGGTCTGCTGTCATGATGCTTTCCTTATTGTAAAGCCGGCGAATCATTGCCACCAGCGTGTCAAAAATAGGCACTGCCAGAATCACAATCGGGATAATAAAACTAAAGAAGGTAATGTTTTTAAACAGACCTAAGATCGAAATAATTGCAATGATATAGCCCAGCAGGTTAGATCCGGTATCCCCCATATATATCTTGGCTGGGTAAAAATTATGGTATAAAAAGCCGATATTCGCGCCAATAAAGGTAATGCATAAGTAAGCAACCAGCACCTGCGTGTCCACAATCGCCATGGCGAAGATACTGATCATCGCAATTGTTGTCACTCCCGTGGCCAGTCCGTCCAAGCCGTCAATTAAATTAATGGCATTGGTGATTCCGATAATCCAAAAGAAGGTCAGCACCGGACCTAAAAAGCCTAGTTCCACAACGCCCAAAAGCGGAATGGTGATCCGTTCAATAATCAAACCTGCATAAATCAGCAGACTCGCGGCAATGACTTGTCCTGATAATTTAATTAAAGGGCGTATCGTATATTTATCATCCAGCGCTCCGGTAATCAAAATAATAAGCGAGCCAATCAAAATTTCATCTATGAAGACATGCCTTGGCTGCAAATACAGCATACCTAATAAAGCACCTGCAAAAATAGCTAATCCACCTAATCTTGGTGTGACGCTCTGATGTATTTTTCGATGGTTTGGTTTATCCATTGCTCCTATTTTTACTGCCAGCTTTTTCACTGGATAGGTAATCAGCAAAGCTGAGATGGCAGAAATTAAAAAGGCGATTGTTAAATCTACATAGTTTAGCATAGTATTCTCCTAAATATTACAAGTCACATACTCCTAAAAAGAATGGCTTTCATTTGGTCAACAGCAGGGTTGAAGATAGGTTGATTTTCCTATTCTGTTCCCATTGCGTTTCTTTTTGCTCATCTGGCTTCAAGTGCCAGACTTTAAAGGTTCCATGTCGAAATTTGTATGTTTATTTTTCCCTTATTTCGACATCATTTCCTGTGGACTTCTTTAAATTATATAGGACTCTTCCTATATTGCGCAATGATTTATCCGTTTATTCTTTGGGAATCTTTCATGGCGGGGATTTTGCTGGAATAGAAATAGGTAAAGCGCATCTTTTTTTAAGGCTGCGGCTGTGGTACATTCATTAGGAATATCAGCTTGTAAAAAGGAGGTGCCTCATATGTTTTTATATCTTTATGTATTAGCAGCTGCTATCGCTGTGTTTGGAATGATTGTTGTATTCCGTTCCACCATGGATAACATGCTGACAGAGCCGGAAAAGTTCCCGCAGCATTTAAACGGTTTTTTCACCAAATTTTCTATTCTTGAAATCTTGCCAATTGCGATGATTGTGCTGGGATTTATCTTCCCGCCAAGTGAACAGCTGGACATGTCGGATGCGCTGATTCCAATTGTCATTATTGCCCTTTTAATGATTATTCATATTTTTTATATCTTCTCGCAGCGTTCTCCTGCAGGTAATGTCGAAAAAGAGCTCAAACAGCGGATCCAGCCATTTATATTTATGGCGATGGCTTTAGGAAATGCGGTTCCTATTATTGCAATTGTTTTTATTCTGTTAATCGTCAGCTAATCTATCCTGATGTGTTTCTTGCACATCGGGTTTTCTTTTTGCATTTACATCCACCAGGATAAGAAGACTTCTCAAAAAAAGTTTAGGTTTATACCTTTCTTTCGGGGACTGCTTTACCTATAATAGAACTTAGTTTGAACCGGATGCGGAGGTTATGTTTTGAGCAAGCAATCTGTTACTGTAGAAAAAATATGTTTATTAGCCGGAAAGATTATGCTGGCTTCTGGAGCAGAGACGTATCGGGTCGAGGATACCATGGACCGGATCGCACAGTCTTATGGGGTAGAAAACCCTCAAAGCTATGCTACATTAACCGGACTGCACTTCTCGCTCGATTATACTGAAAGCAGTTATTTCTTACGGATTACCAAACGCGCTACAGATCTACATAAAATTGATGATGTGAATCAGCTTTCCCGGGAAATTGTCGCGTATCAGCTTCCCTTGGAGACAGCTTATCATAAATTAAAAACGTTAGAAAAAAATGTACCAACCTTTTCTTTAAGCTTCCAAGTGCTTGCAGCCACACTGGTCAGCGGGTGTTTTTCCTTAATGTTCGGCGGTACGTGGGCTGACTTTTTACCAGCCTGTCTTGCAGGAAGTATCGGGTACTCGACGATGATTCTATTTGATAAAATGATTGAAATCCGCTTCCTCGCAGAATTTATCGGATCATCGTTCATTGGTTTAACAGCTGCGATCTGTTTTTTGCTCGGCTTTGGCGGAAGTCTGGAAATGATTATTATCGGCGCGGTTATGCCGCTTGTTCCCGGGCTCCCAATTACGAATGCCATTCGCGATTTAATGGCGGGTCATCTTGTTTCCGGTGTTTCTAAGGGAATCGAGTCACTGCTTACCGCTGTAGCGATTGGAGCCGGAATTGCGATGGTTTATGGGTTTTTTCCAGTTTAATTGCTGTCATCCGAAAATAACAAGGCAGCTCTCATCGGTGTGGCAGACGCAGAAGTCGTCACACTCTGCGAATGCTTAAATGGAGGATAGAATACAAATGTTTGATATTATTGTTCAACTTGCTGCCAGTTTTATTGCATCTGCAGGCTTTGGTGTTTTATTTAATGCACCAAAAAAATCATTGATTCCATGCGGTCTTGTCGGAATGCTTGGCTGGATTCTCTTTTACACCCTCAGAGAATTTCATGTCGATATCGTTGCTGCAACCACCTTTGCGGCAATTCTTGTCTCCATCCTCAGCCAAGTTTGTTCCCGTATTCTAAAAAGGCCAATCATTATCTTCACGGTATCCGGCATTATCCCGCTCGTGCCTGGAGGCGTCGCCTATAATGCCATGCGAAACTTTGTTGAAAATGATTATAATACGGCAATTCAGCTTTCAGCCCAAGTGATGCTTCTGGCTGGAGGCATTGCGATTGGTCTAATGTTTTCCCAGGTTATTAATCAGATTATGATGAAGCTGCAGAAGACAAAGCCGTAATTTTTTCATTTTCATTGAAGTGACCAATCCTTCGTTGATAAAAGCTTTGCTTCGTACAATTCTAAAAGGGAGACGGTATATTTTTAAATGTCTCCCTTTTTTGTCTTATGAAAATTGTTTGTTTCTTCGTTTTATTTACTTGCCTGCCAGCTTTTTAATTTCTTCTTTACTTAATTTTGTGATCTCTGCTATTTGGTTGACTGGCATGCCTATTGCCAGCAATTCTAAAGCTATTTCTTGTTTTCCTTCTTGTTTTCCTTCTTGTCTCCCTTCCTGCTTCCCTTTCTCCAATCCTCTCTCAAAATAAGAATTCGGCAGCTGCAAAACCATGTCTTTTTCCTCCTCCGGCAAGTTCTCCATTTGCTCCATCATTTGCGCTTCCTCCTCTTTGTTTAGTTTTAGATAAGTTTCGAAATAACCATACAGGAATTCCATTTGCGCCGGGTTGATTTTCATCCGGGTGATCATGCGCAGAAACTCCAGCTTCACCTGAACCCGCTCATGCTCTTCATATCCCATCTGACTGAGCAAGGCTGCTGCGGCCGGGTTGTCTGATTGAATATAAGCTCTCCAGTTTTTCTTGATTAAGTGTAATTGTAAAAAGTTAAATTGAAGGACGTCTTGGATGGGTGTATTAATTCTGAATTGCGTAGGTTCTTCTTTTTCCCTATTATAACTCAAAACAGCGATGGGTTGAATGGGTTTGCGGTGTTTGGCGTAAAGGTAAGAAAAATAGAGAAACATTCTTTCAGGAAAATTTGCTTCACGGGTCGATTGTGCTTCCGTATGAATATGCAGGATTTTGTCTTCATGATTCAGCTTAACTTCGGCGAGGACGTCTATTTCTTTCTTGCGGCCATTGAGGTAATCCAGATAGACTTCCTGTTCGAGGAAGGTCACGTTGGAGAAATCAATGTAGGGATAGAGATTGGGGAAAAATGCTTCGATAAACTCTTCAAAAAACTCTTGAATCAGCTTTTTCGTCAGCCGATCATGCTTCATGTAGTCTGCTTCTTCTTCGAGAATAACTGGTGCTGTAAGCAATAGACCACTTCCTTTCTTTGAATTGTCTATATTTTACCAATCATTTTAAAATAAAGCCAGTCTTTTTTCAGATAAACTGGGTAAATATTTACTGCAGATGGTTTTTATAAATTCCATCAAGCTAAGCAGTTGTATATACTCCCCCCTCTTTTTTTATAATAATTCCATTATATCCAGTTCACTCCAAACAAATTCTGAAAAATTAATTTATTAACTCCATTTTAGAGGTAAATAAATTGACAAAGCCACCATTCATTCTGTAAAGTTAATGATTAATCCCCTTCTATCTTTAGGGAATTTTTAATGTGTTTGTGCGTGTTCCAAAGCTTCCCTGTAAAATGTGCCTTTCAATCCAAATTGGCGCGGTCAAAACCTTGATGGATTTAGTCTGTTGGACATTTCCATCTGTTTTCAAATCAGCATTTTAGAGGATACTTACACGCATTTTTTAACATCTTTACAGAAACTAAAGAATTGAGGAACCTAATCATGAGTGAAACTATACAACCAAAGGCAACGATTGTGATTTTTGGAGCAACTGGAGATTTGGCAAACCGTAAACTATACCCTTCCATTTACCGCCTTTATAAGAGCGGTAAACTAGACGAGAATTTCGCGGTTATCGGGCTTGCCCGCCGTGGATGGGATAATGACATTATACGTGAGAAGGTAGAGCAGTCTATCCAAGGGTTGACTTCCGAGGATGAAGATGTATCTGAATTCACTTCTCATTTTTATTATAAATCATTTGATGTTACATCGACAGATTCCTATACTGACTTAAAATTTATGGTGGAATCTCTTGAACGGGAATATCATACGGAAGGCAATCGCCTGTTTTATTTAGCGATGGCTCCTGACTTTTTCGGGACTATTGCCAATCAGCTGAAAGACCATGGCTTAAAAGAAACGTCTGGATGGACACGTTTAGTGATTGAAAAACCTTTTGGGCATGATTTACCTTCTGCCAAAAAACTGAATAAAGAGCTTCAAGCTGCTTTTGATGAAAATCAAATCTATCGAATCGACCATTATCTAGGAAAAGAAATGGTTCAAAATATCGAAGTTATCCGTTTTGCGAATGGAATCTTTGAGCACTTATGGAATAACCAATTTATCAATAACATTCAAGTAACAAGCAGTGAGACACTTGGTGTTGAAGAACGCGCACACTACTACGATGCATCAGGTGCAACAAGGGATATGATTCAAAACCATATGCTGCAAATGGTTGCTCTGCTTGCTATGGAGCCGCCAATCAATCTCAGCACCGAAGAAATTCGTTCGGAAAAAATCAAGGTATTGCGTGCTCTGCGCACCATCAAAGAAGAGAAGGTTCACAAGTATTTTGTCCGCGGTCAATATGGTCCCGGGGAAATCGACGGAAAAAAAGTCAATGGTTATCAGGATGAAGCTGAAGCATTAAAAGACTCCACAACAGAAACCTTTGTTGCTGCAAAGCTTGTTATTGACAACTATCGCTGGGCCGGCGTTCCTTTCTATATTCGTACAGGAAAACGAATGAAAGAAAAATCAACCAAAATTGTTGTGGAATTTAAAGATATTCCAATGAACCTTTATCATAAAAAAGATGATTTACGAAATCCTAACCTGCTCGTTATTAACATTCAGCCAAATGAAGGGATTACACTTCATTTGAATGCGAAGAAAACAGGGAATGGTAATTTAACAGAGCCTATTCAGCTGGCTTATCACCAAGATTCAGAATCTGGTATCAATACTCCAGAAGCATATGAAAAGCTTATTTACGATAGTATGCTTGGTGATGCAACGAACTTTACACACTGGGATGAAGTTGCATTGTCATGGGAATTTGTTGATCGTCTTTTAGCGAGCTGGGCAAATACAAAACCGGATTTCCCGAATTATGAATCTGGTTCGATGGGTCCAAAAGCTGCAGATGAATTGCTTGAAAGAAATGGCTTTCATTGGTGGCCGGAATAAACTATATATTACTCCTATCAAAAATAAGCCTCCTGCTTTCTTAATGTAGCAGGAGGCTTATTTTTTAATATCTTCTTGGTTGAAATACGGAAATAATCAATACGATACATGTAATCCAATGCAATGTCATGCCAACAAGTGGGATAAAGCCAATAATACTTGTTACAATTCCTAAAACACTGCCCGCTATCCATCTTCTATCCCGGCTGGCGAGGAGTAATGTAATAATATGAAGAATCAGCATGACGAATAATGGCGTATAGCCCGACCCCATGATATAAATACCGCCAAAGACTGGAATACCCAATAATCCTTCAAAAACACCGGTGATTAACTGCATTACTTGGGATATTACCATTTTATCTACCTTCTTTCGCTTTTCTTTGTCTTTATCATACCCGATTTTCGACATGAAATGAATTCTAGCCTGTTGTTAATCAAGGAAAATTATTTATGTCATGAAAAGGGCAGCTCGGCAAATGAGATGATTGTCTCTCTGCCAAGAGCTGCCTCATTTTTCATTACTTACGTTTACTTTTTCGCTGCTTTCTTCCGCTTCCTTCTCCCCCTTACTTTCTTCGTTATGTTATCAAAGATCAGATAAATAACAGGAACAAAGAATAAGGTAAAGATGCTGGAAATCGTTAAACCGAAGATTATCGTTACAGCTAATGGCTGCTGCAGCTCGGCCCCTTCACCAATTCCCAGCCCTAGCGGAACCATCGCCAGAATCGTGGTAAGGGATGTCATCATGATTGGGCGCAGTCTGGAGCGTCCTGCTTCAATAATAGCTTCTATCTGGTCCATTCCTCTTCTGCGCAGAATATTGATATAGTCTACAAGTACAATCGAGTTATTAACCACTATTCCGGCAAGCATAATAATGCCGATAAAGCCGGCTACGCTTAAGGATATATTTGTCACAAACAGTCCGCCAATAACACCAATAATGGTTGTCGGCAATGCAAACATAATAATAAATGGCTGCAGGAGATTTTCAAATTGTACAGCGAGTACGATATACACTAAGAAAATCGAGAATATCAGCGCTACGCCAAGCTCCATAAAGGCCTCTTCCATATCTTCTGCCTGGCCGCCAATGCTATAGCTGTAGCCTTCAGGAAAGTCCATTTGACTTAGCTTCGTTTCAATATCGGATACGACACTTCCTAAATCGCGACCGACAACTCCCGAGCTGACATTCATTTGTGCCTGCTGATTTTCTCTCAGGAGCGTCTGTGGTCCTTCTGCCTGCTCGATCTCAACAAGTTCATCCAACGGAACCGTTGCTCCTGAAGGGGATTGAATACTGCTGTCTAACAGGTCTTCAATACTTGTGCGAGTATCTTCTGGATAGGCAATGGTAATATCGATTTCCTGTCCTTCTTCCCGATATTGGCCGACCACCTGTCCGGAGAATTTCATTTCCAGCTGGCTGGTGATTTGCGACCCTGACAGCCCATAGCTGGAGGCTGCGTCCTCATCTACCCGAATTTCCATTTGCGGAATGCCATCTTCTGCTGTAGAGGTTGTATTGGTTACTCCTTCAACCTCCTCCATTTCAGCAAGGACCTGTTCGGATAAATCAATCAGGGTATCATTTTCAGGGCCATTTAATTGAATCGTAATCGGGTCTCCCATTTCCATACCGCCATCCATCGCAGAGGCTGCAATATCAGCACCTGCAATATGCTGCACACGTTCATCGATCTCTACCATAATCTGTTCCGTTGACCGGTCCCGCTCTGATGCAGGTATTAATTGCAGCGTATAGGTTGATTCATTCATACTGCCAGTAAAGTCAGCAGATCCGATGGTTACATAGCTGACATCCATATATTCCTCATAGTCTGCTAAAATGTCATCCACCTGTTCTGTCATGCCGATCGTATAGTCTAAGCTGCTTCCCGGCGGTGTCTCTACCGTGATCTGCGCTTGTCCCTGGTCGGCTGATGGCATAAACTCCATCCCGATACGCGGAATGAGAAAAAGGCTGCCGATAATCGCTAATATCGTTACCAGGACGGTTGTTTTTCTAAATCTCAGTACTTTTTCTAATCCTTTTCCATAACGTGTTTTCAACCAATTTAAAAACCTGTCAAACCAATACCTTTTTCCCGATCCTTCCATGACATTTGCCAACAGCTTCGAGGAGAGCATTGGTACTAATGTAATCGCAACGACTAAAGATGCGACTAAGGAGAAGGAAACAGCCAGTGCTAATGGCGTAAATAAGTCGGATGACATTCCTTCTACAAAAACAATTGGTAAAAATACGACTAATGTCGTCGTTGTTGAAGCAATAACTGCCGGTGCTAATTCAATCGATCCCTTGGTTGCCGCCTCAAACAGGCTGTAGCCTCTGCGCCGGTAGGAATAAATATTTTCTAAAATAATAATGGAGCTATCCAGCATCATTCCAATCCCTAAAGCCAATCCGCCCAGGGAAAGTACATTCAAGGTCTGACCCGTAAAGTACATTAATACAAAGGTTGCGATAATCGCAATTGGTATTGATAATCCAATCACAATGGTTGCACGGATGCTCTTTAAAAACAGGAGCAGAATAAGAAAGGCGATTGCCCCTCCAATTAAAATATTATTCATGACCGAATCAATCGACATCTCAATAAATTCAGAGGTATCAATGATGGTATTTAAACCCATTCCTTCTGGTAAATCTTCCATCATTCCCGGCATCGCATCTGTAATATTCGATGCAACCTCTACCGTATTCGCATCTGTCTGCTTCATTACAGACAAGACAAGTGCATGCTCCCCGTTCACCATCGTTTCGGAGGAAGTCTCTTTAAAATCGTCCTGCACGTCTGCAATATCCGAAATACGGACAACGCCGCCTGCCTCTGATTGAATCTGTGTATTTTCAATATCCTCTATGTTGTCAAATTCACCAATGACGCGAATCTGTAAATCCTGATTTCCCTGTTCTACCGTACCGATGGAGGAAGAGCTGTTCTCGCTTCCCAGTGTATCCATGACACTTTGAGGCGAGATGCCATATTGTTCTAAGCTCGCTTCATCTAATTCAATTTGAATCTCTCTTTCTAAGCCGCCTTCAATCGTGACTGAGGCTACCCCTTCTTGTCTTTCAAAGAAAGGAACAATTTGCTGGTCTGCGATTTCGGTCAGCTCGGCTAAATCATCGCCCGTTAACCCGAGGTACATAACCGGAAGTGAATCAGGGCTGAAGCGAAGAATATTCGGGTCCCCTGCTCCATCAGGTAACATTCCTTTTACTTGGTCAACCTGTTCTCTCACATCCAACAGGGCCTGGTCTAAATCTGTTCCATTTTGAAACATCATCATTACCATGGAGGACCCAGATTGTGATTGAGATTGAACCGTATCGATTCCTTCTACTGCACTTACTGCTGATTCCAGCGGTCTGCTGATTAAATTCTGCACATCTTCTGGTGCTGCATCTTGATAATTGGTAGCAACGACGGCTACCGGCAAATCTATTTCAGGGAAAAGATCGACCGCAAGATTTCGCAGGGACATAACCCCTAAAGCAAGAACAGCTAATACAATCATAATGACGCCAATTGGCCGTTTTACTGAAGTTTTTATAAGCTGTTTCAAAATCTATTCCCCTTTCACTACTTCGACAGCATCGCCGTCTTCTAATCCGGATTGACCTGTTATGACGATTTCTTCCCCAGCTTCGATATCTCCCTCGATTGCGGTTTGCCGGGATTGCATCGTAATAACAGAAACCTCGCGCTGCTCTACCGTTTCCTCATCCGTTACCACAAAAACAAAGGACTCCCTTTCACTCTCTACAACTGCTTCTGTAGGTACTAATAAGGCATCCGATTCTACGGTTTCCTCGACGGTTATTTTTGCAACAGCTCCGGAGATAAAGGACGCATCTCCAGCTTCAAATGTAGCCGTAACCGGATATAATCCGGTATCATCCGGAATCTGATCTATATTGGTAATCGCAGCTGTTTTCTCTTCTCCGCTCACAGTCACTTCTACTTCATCATCGATATTCAAAAGGTTCAGCATGCTTTCGGAGGCACTGCCTTCTGCTTTCCATTCATCTGTATCCGCAATCAGCATAAAAGGCTCTTCCGGGTCGATATTCTCGCCTTCACCGGCCTGAATCTGAATGACTTCCCCAGCTTCCGGTGCGTCCACAGATTGTGTATTGCCATCAAGCGTTAATTCAGCGACTGTCTCATCTTCTTCTACCGTATCGCCGACATTTACTTCTAAGGTGTCTACTTCTAAAGGCTGTTCAATCATAATCGGGGTTGTCTGTGAAGGCTCCAGCCGGGCATTAAATGTTCTTTCCCGCGTCAATTCCCCTTCTTCGACCTCCTCTGTCTGTACAGAAGTAATTACCTCCTCCTGTGTTTCTTCAGCGGATTCATTGTCATCCTCTGTACATGCCGCTAAAACAAACAGCATCAAAATCAATCCAATTGCTCCAATACTTTTTTTCATGGTTATGTAGATACCCCTTCCTTATTTTAACTGGCACTTGCCTGCTCTCGTTTTTATACCTTTTTTTCTGTCTCTTTGTTTCGTACGAAAGTGACACGCAATTCGTTTCAAAAAATTCCTCATTTAAGTATATCCCTTTCAAAATACCCAAGCAACGTTTGTCTGCCAGGTGATGAGAGAAGTTATTAAATGCACTTTTTCTATAACATATCCCCTCACGGAACGTCAGATGCAAGTCTTATCTGCTTATTGCCGCATAATAATTCCAGCAATGATTTTGGTGGGGCGAGTAATCGCAGTCCCAGCGCTTTTGATGGGACGAGTAATCGCAGTCCTCCATCATTCTATTTTCCTATGAATCTGACAAGATTCGACTGATTTTTATCAATCATTTTGAAAACGCATACGTATTTTAGAGCATTCTCGACAATTACAAAGATAAACACGCTTAAACCTGCCTTCACCTCTTTATACATCGAAATATGCATCTTTATCCACTTTTAAGCGCTTTGTTTAATTTTATAACTATAAGGTATAATTAAAAATCGAATCATAGCTTATTTCCATCCTCATACATCATTTTCTTTCAGCTTTTGAATAAATAGCTTGATTGATTAACCCGCTGCAAAATTTTTTGTTTTACACACTATTTTGCTTTCATTTTCATCGAAATATATACCTGAAAATTCCAAAAATAAAAGGAGGAGAAAAAATGAAGAAATTATTATTTGCTTTGATAACTGCATCGGTTCTTATTTTAACTGCATGCAGCGATGCATCAAGCGAGGGAGAAATTGATACGATTGTTTTAGCTGATGCCGGCTGGGACAGTATTAATGTACACAATTATATTGCGGCACAAATCATGGAAGAAGGATACGGCTATGATACAGATATTACTTCCGGTTCAACTGCAGCGACCATACAGGGGTTAAGTGATGGGGATATCAATGTGTATATGGAGGTATGGACAGATAATATCCGCGATATTTATGAGGAATTAACAGAAGCAGGCGATATTGAAACCTTATCTGTGAATTTTGATGATAACAATCAGGGGCTGTATGTTCCTGCCTACGTTATCGAGGGTGATCCAGAACGAGGAATTGAGCCGCTTGCACCTGATTTACAAACCGTAGAAGACTTGAAGGATTATCCGGAAGTATTCCAAGATCCGGAAGATCCGGATAAAGGACGTATTATTAATGCGCCGAGCGGATGGGCTGTAGAGGAAGCCATTAATGATAAATTCGATTTCTATGAATTAGATGAGACCTTTAATAACTTTAGCCCAGGCTCTGATTCAGCTATTATTACCGATTTAGCCCGTGCTTATGAAGCTGGAGAAGGATGGGTCGGCTACTATTGGTCACCTACAGCGATTACTGCAAAATATGATTTGATTTTACTAGAAGAAGCACCTTATGATGAAGAAATTTGGGAAGAGTCAAAAGGAACCGAATTCCCTCCAAATGATGTGGTTATTTCCGTTCATCCAGATTTTCTTGAACAAGCACCTGAGGTTGTGGAATTCTTAGAACAATATGAAACAAGCAGCGCATTAACCGAAGAAGCGTTAGAGTATATGGAAGATAATGGCGCATCAGCAGAAGAAGCAGCTATCTGGTGGATGCAGGAGCACGAAGATATTTGGACAGCCTGGCTTCCAGAAGATACTGCACAGGATGTAGTTGATTCATTGGAATAAAAAAATAAACAATAACGTGGAGTAGCTTGCCACCAGGTTAGCTGCTCTTTCTTTTTCACAATCCGTCATTTCGTTTTTACCTTAACTAAAAAATACATTACAGAAAGAGAGGTAAATACTGCTTCCTTAGCAGTTATCATGCTTATGATTCAATTTCCAGACATTACATTCGAAGCTGGAAAGTATGTTGACGAATTTGTCAGCTTTCTTGCCAATAACTTAGAAGTTTTATTTGATTTTATATTTTTCATCACCTCGAGGTCTATCAGCGGACTCACTGATTTTCTAATGATTATTCCATGGTGGCTGTTTATCGTTATCATCTTTTTACTTGGATGGTATTTTAAATCGCTTTTCTCAGGTGTTTTATACGGCCTCTTTATTTTTCTCATTGGGAGCTTTGGCCTGTGGGAGGAAATGATGATTACGATTTCCATCATTTTAACCGCCGTTATCATTTGCTTGATTATTGGAATTCCGCTTGGAGTTGCAATGGCATTTAATAAATGGGTCTCGATGATTTTGCGTCCGATTCTTGATGCGATGCAGACGATGCCGAGCTTTGTATATCTCATCCCGGCTATTTTCTTCTTTGGTCTGGGTAATGTTTCTGCTATCTTCGCTACATTAATTTATTCCCTGCCGCCGGTCATCCGTTTAACCGACCTGGCTATCCGCGGTGTGGATAAAGAGGTTGTGGAGTCAGCGCATTCGTTTGGCTCTTCCAGATGGCAGACCTTATCCAAAGTTCAGCTGCCGCAAGCATTGCCGACAATTATGGCCGGTGTCAACCAGACGACCATGATGGCATTAGCCATGGTTGTTATTGCATCCATGGTCGGTGCTTCCGGTCTGGGCGAGCAGGTGCTGGTATCGATTAACCGGATCGATATTGCGCTCGGCTTTGAAGCTGGTATCAGTATCGTATTTCTGGCGATTATTATTGATCGTATTACCAATGGTATCGCAGAAAAAGTACAACGTCGTGGAGGTAATCAATAATGTCTGTACAAATACAAGTAAAAAATGTTTCTAAAATATTTGGTTCCAAACCGAAATCTGTCATCCCTATGATCAAAGAAGGATTATCGAAGGAAGAAATTTTGAAGAAAACAAATCATACGGTTGGTGTCTATGATGCAACCTTTGACATTCAAAAGGGAGAGGTCTTCGTTATCATGGGGCTGTCGGGAAGCGGGAAATCCACCTTAATCCGCTGCTTCAACCTTCTGAATAAACCGACAGACGGTTCGATTCTGATTGACGGGCAGGATATTACCAAATGCAGCCGGGACGAATTAAAAAAAGTCCGTCAGGAAAAAATTGCGATGGTTTTCCAGCACTTTGGTCTCTTCAGCCACCGGACGATTTTGGCAAATGTCGAGTATGGATTAGAAATTCGGAATGTCCCAAAAGAAAAACGCAGGGAAATTGCAATGCAAAATATTGAAACAGTAGGGTTAAAGGGCTATGAGGATAAATATCCGGATGAATTATCCGGCGGTATGCAGCAGCGTGTCGGCTTAGCAAGAGCACTCACCAATGACCCGGATATTTTATTAATGGATGAGCCTTTCAGTGCACTTGACCCGCTGATTCGCCGGGAAATGCAGCTGGAGCTGTTAGACATTCAAGAACGGCTGCAAAAGACGATTATTTTTATTACGCACGATGTGAATGAAGCCTTTCGAATCGGCGATCGCGTAGCTGTGATGAAGGATGGACATGTGGAGCAGGTCGGGACTCCTGAAGAGATTATCGCCAGCCCCGCCAATGACTATATTTCTGAGTTTATTAAAGATATCGACCGTTCCAAGGTATTTCAGGCAAGTCATATTATGACCAAGCCGAATGCGCTTGTTTCCATCAAGGATGGAATCAATGTGGCTGTCAAAGAAATGCGCGAAAATGGCATCTCCAGCGTATTTGTCGTAGACCGCTCCAGACGGCTTCAAGGGATTGTGACGATTGATGATGCGATACAGGGAATTAAAGAGCATAAACAATTAAGCGATCTGATCAAGAAAGATATTACGGTTGTCGCAGGAGATGAATATATCAATGATTTAATCCCGAAAGCATTGGAGTCCAGCTTTCCTTTAGCTGTAGTGAATGAGGAACAAAAGCTGGCCGGCTATATTTTACGTGTTCATGTATTATCCGGTCTTACTTCCGATGATGTGACGGAAAGTGAAGAATATGTTCATTAAGCAGGCTTCATCATTTCTTAAAAAATAATAAGAAGAAGGTAATGGACGTGGGGGATTTACTCCTATCAGCGTGAGAGAATTTTTATTTCTCTTCTCACTGTAAGAGGATAACCAAAAAGTCATTGCCTTCTTCTTTATTATTTAGAGCGGCTTATTCGTTATTACGAGGCATGTCTTCTTCTCTCTCGTCAAAGTTGTCTTCATCCATGGGATCATCATTACGATTATCGTCGTTACCGTTAAATTCATCTTCTCTTTCTTCATGATCAATGGTCGGGTTATCATCTGCCGGCTCTTCATTATTTGATGTACCGCATCCAGTTACCAGCGTAAGAGCAAGAGCGGAAGCACCAACTTTTAATAATACTTTTTTCATAAAAAATTCCTCCCTTCTATATTAACCTATTGCTCGAAATTAGGTTAACCCAGAAAAGAGGAATCATACATTTATTATTCATAATCATTTAGGAAATTTATTACATATTGCTGACGAATCCTTTATTTGATTGCAAATGTAATTTCTGCTTCACATGCAACCTCACCGTTAACCGTCGCAACGCCTTTTCCTTTGCCGATTGGCCCCTTCATGCGAATAATCTCAACCACCAGCTCCAGCTGATCTCCTGGCTTCACCTGACGTTTGAAGCGGCATTTATCCACGCCTGCTAAAAAGCCGATTTTCCCTTTGTTTTCTTCGATGCCTAAAACAGCGATTGCGCCTGTTTGTGCCAATGCTTCTAAAATAAGAACTCCAGGCATTACCGGGTAATCTGGGAAATGGCCGGGGAAAAATGGTTCATTTGCTGTGACATTTTTGATGGCTGTCACTTTTTTGCCTTCTTCTATGTCCTTCACCTGATCCACTAATAAAAACGGATAACGGTGCGGAAGAACTTCTTTGATTTGTTGAATATCCATATTTTTTCGACTCCTTTTTTAAAATAAGAATGTTAATAAAATAGCTGAAAACAGCCGCTCTGGAAAAACACTACGCTATATAAATTAATATTAATAGTTGCCGCTACAGAAAAACACTACGCTTTCCATGGGCTTGAGCTCAGCCTCCTTTAAAGAAGACTGAGCGATTGGCAAGCCGACAGGCGCAGACAGAGCTAAAGTCGCACTTATGCCCCGAGGGTAGGAAAAAAGAAGTTCGCTTTTTTTCTGCGGGGTCTTCCCTCCGCGCTTTCCCACGACGGACAGGACGTCCTAGTGTCGGTCGTTGGTCACAGGACGTGACCGTTCTTAGCCGACCAGGAGTCTCCATGTTTTTCTTCTGGGACTGGGACTGCGGTTACTCGCCCCACCGAAAACCATTGCGATTACTCGTCCCATCAAAAAGCATTCGCTAGTCTCTGTTCTCAATCATCATTTCGTCAATGTTATAAGAAAACAAATGGCTATCTAGTTGTATCAAATATCACATTTAAAAATTCATTAACCTGATAACAATGCTGGCATTACTCGCTCCATCGAAAACCGTCGTAGTGGAGATCTTCTTGGCAAGAACACCGATGATTTAAAGAGCAAGTAGTGTTCTTGTTTTTTCTTATCTGTGCACAAATTCAGTTTTAGTAATATTTTGCTTAACGTACCTATTTAAACTATAGCAAAAACATATTCGTCCATCCTCGAATATGTTTTACTCTGTTTTATTTACAATGTCGATAATATGCTGCCAGGTCTCTAGGCGCAGAACATCTAATGGAGATCCGTCGCCAAGTACAGCAAAACCAATCATTAGGCCAATGATGAAGGCTGCTGCAGCAAAAATTGTGATAACAATGATACGCAGCCAAATCGGAAAAATACGCAAACGCGGTCTGCTGCGTTTCTCCTCACGTTTACGCTGCTGTTTTTCTTTTTTATCTGTTTTTCTAGAAATATCCTGTTGTACTGCTTGTTCCTCACCAGCTGCTGTCTCTTGCTCAGCTTCCTGTGAGGTATTCTGTGAAGATGGATTATTCGTCATTTCAGTAACTCCTTACAAATGGATGTTCAAAAAGAGCAATCAAACAACGCATCCTTCTTGAACACTAACGGTATGTAACTGCCATCGTCTCAACCTGAATCAGGAACGAATGGTATTCACTAACCCAAGCATTTGGTCGCCCATGGTGATGGAACGTGAATTAAATTGATAAAGCCGCTGTGCTGCCATCATATCTGTCATCTGCTGCGACATGTCCACATTTGATTGCTCCAATGACTGCGGATGGATTACAGCGCCCTCACCAGCATATGCTTGTATGATTTCGTCTATATCCGCTGCTCCTGAAACAGTAAAGAAATTATCTCCTTCTGCTTCCAAAGCGCTGGGACGTACAGCTTCCACAACAGCCAATTCAGCTTCTGCCGCCTGTTCACCGTCTCTGGTGACCAACAATTGACCTTGATCATTTAATTCAATGGCATCAAACCCGTCTTGGATTTCAATCGGTCCCTCTGTCCCGATAATAGGGTGACCATCGGAAGTTGTCAAGGCAACGCCCCCTCCTTCAACTGGAGAAAGGAAAAAGGAACCGTCTCTCGTATAGACTGTATCCTGCTGCCCATTTTCTACGCGGTTCACTTGAAAAAAAATATTCTCTTCCGTTAATGCAGCATCTAAGCTGCGGTCTGTCTCTATCATGCTTCCCTGCAACTGGTTCAGGTTAATAGCACCTAAACCCGCCCCTGCTCCCACACGTATTCCATCGGGAGTCAGTCTGCCTTCTGCATTTTCAGGAGCATTCAAATTATCAATTTGCTGGCTTAGTAAGGAAGAAAATTCAACTTGTCTGTTTTTATATCCAGTTGTGTTGCTATTGGAAATATTATTGCCAATAACATCAAGCTTGTGCTGGATTTGTTTCATGGTTACTGCTGATTGATTCATAATACGTGACATGTTCAATTTCCCCCTATCCTAATCGGCCAACTTCTGTAACAGCTTTTCCGAGACTCTCATCATATACCCGTAAAACGCGCTGATTACTCTCAAATAACCGATAAGCATTCATCATATCCGTCATGGCTTGTTCGGTATTGACATTCGATTGTTCTAATGCCCCCTGGTGCAATACATACGCTGCATCTGCCGGTACAGCCTCTGCATCCCCTTCAAAAAGATCATTTCCTTCTTTCGTCAGTGTGTTTGCATCCGCTGCATACTGCATACCAATTGTCACATCGCCGCCAGTTGTCGGAATAACGCCCTCTGGGGTAATAGTCTCTATCGTTCCGTCTGTCTGAATGTTATTCCCGTCTTCATCTAAAACATAGTATCCCTGATTCGTCACAAGGAAACCTTCTGCGTCAATCGTAAAATTACCATTTCGCGTATAACGTACATCTCCATCTTCATTTTGAACGGCAAAGAAGATAGCCCCATTTTCATCTGGAACATTTCCCTGCTCGATCGCAACATCTGTCGGCAGTCCCGATTCGTTGATATCCCCTTGCGCAAAATGAGGAATCGTTTCTTGAACATATACGCCTGTATTCATACCGCCCAATTGACGGGATAAAGGAATATTGAAACCTCCTTGCGTGGTCGGGATGGTGTTCCCGCCGCTTTGCTGTATCAATAATTCCGGAAAAGCACGAATTGCCGTTTGATCGGCTTTGTATCCTGGCGTATTTGCATTGGCAATATTATTAGACAATGCTTCCTGCTGCCGCTGCTGCGTTATCATACCACTTGCCGCTCCATATAAACCTCTTAACACAAAGCTTCCTCCTCTGTATGTAAAAGATTAGAGCTGGCAGGGTAATAAAATAAGCAACACATTCTGCCAGCTTCTATTAATGATTAGTTTACACTTCTTTTTTCAAGCTTATCAATATTTTCAAGCATGATTCCCGTTCCCTTTGCAACACAATCCATCGGATCCTCTGCAACAAAGATAGGAACCTTTAATTCTTCCGCCAATAATTGGTCAATTCCATGAAGCAGTGCGCCGCCTCCAGTCAGGATAACGCCCCGGTCAATGATATCTGCGGATAATTCGGGAGGTGTCTGTTCCAGAACTGCTTTAGCTGCCTGAACAATAAGTGCTACAGATTCCATCAACGCCTGTGAAATTTCCTCTGATTCAATCGTTATCGTTCTCGGTAAGCCAGATACCATATCCCGGCCTCTGATATCCATGGATTCTTTACGTGATCCAGGGAACACCGTAGCGACATTGATTTTAATATCTTCTGCAGTACGTTCACCAATAAGCAGTTTGTATTCCTTTTTAATATATTGCAGAATATCCCAGTCAAACTTATCTCCAGCCATTTTAACGGATTGCGAAGTAACAATGCCGCCCATGGACAACACGGCTACATCGGTTGTTCCGCCGCCGATATCTACTACCATGTTTCCGCTTGGCTGATAAATATCCATTCCAGCGCCAATCGCAGCTACTTTAGGCTCTTCTTCTAAGTATATGCGCTTTCCGCCTGACTTCTCTGCTGCTTCTTTAATGGCTTTTTGTTCCACTTTCGTTATGTTTGTCGGGCAGCAAATAAGCATTCTCGGCTTTGACAAAACACCTTTGACATTAATTTTATTTATAAAATATCTTAACATGGCTTCTGTGACATCAAAATCAGCAATAACGCCGTCCTTTAACGGGCGCAGCGCCTCTATATTACCCGGTGTACGTCCAACCATACGGCGGGCTTCTTCTCCAACTTCAAGCACACGGTTCGTATTTCGATCCATGGCAACGACAGATGGTTCATTTAAAACTATTCCTTTTCCTTTTACATGTATCAACACATTTGCGGTACCAAGATCAATCCCAATATCTCTGGAAAACATGAATCTAAATCCTCCTAGCGTTACTATCTTGCACCGTCCTAAGACAAAATGCTACTAGTATACTATTTTACCACAAAACCCGGTAATTAACTGTATGAAAATAAGATTTTTTTATTTTTTTAAGGTGCTTCACCAAAATATCCAGAGGACAAACTACTTTAAAATGTGAAAGTGGAGTAATTAAAAAGGCAAAGTTGACATGATATTTCCTATGTCAACTTTGCCTGAACACTTCTTTGTATTTTTTTAGGCTATGCGTTCCGCTGCAGTTCTCCGGCTGCTTTCACTCTAACCCGTGTGGCATTTCCCGGAAGATAAGCTAAAGGAACGTCCTCTACATCAACAATCACAAGAGTCTCCGAATCTGCACCTGCATTTACTGCTGTTGCTTTTGCCTCCGATTTTGCCGATTCCAGTACATGCTCCCGTCCTACCTCATCTAATAAGTAGATTCTTTCTACTTGTCCGCTGACCTGAGAAATCGCTGAACCAATGGCATTAGCAACACCGGAGTGTTCTGGTCGGAGGACGCGTGAAGCCCCTTTTAATTCAGTTGGTAATAAAATACTCCCGCCGCCGACAAGAATAACAGGAATGGGATCCGCGGTTGTCTTCATTTTGTCAATAGCCTCTTCTACAAGCTCCACCATCTTCTCATAAACTTTATTCAGCCATGACTTATCCAGATGAGCCACTTTGGATGCATCACCTAAATCAACTTTACCAAGCGCTACTGCTACATCTGTTGTTGTCAGTGTATCACCGCCGAAAATCATTGCTTTCTCAGGCAAACGGTACCCGACGCTGTCCGGACCAATTGAAAATGCTTCGTTTTCTTCTGCATGGATAATTGTTCCTCCGCCGAGTCCGATAGAAATTAAGTCAGGCATACGGAAATTCGTTCTTGCTCCTCCAATTTCTACTTCCAGAGAAGATTCCCGCGGAAAAGAATGAATTAATACACCAACATCTGAGGTTGTACCGCCAACATCTACAACAATAGCATCAGACAGGTTCCCTAAATAGGAAGCGCCGCGTAAAGAGTTTGTCGGACCACAGGCAACTGTAAATATCGGGTAACGAACCGCGTAATCAACAGACATTAATGTTCCGTCATTTTGTCCAAAAAATACTTTTGCATCAATATTTTCACTTTTTAACGCATTGATGAACCCGTCTGCAGCTGTTTTCGCTACACGGATTACGGAAGCATTCAAGATTGTTGCATTTTCACGTTCCAGCAGACCGACAGAACCAATTTCAGCAGATAACGAAATGGATACGTCTTCTCCTAATACTTCTTGAAATATTTTCTTTGCTCTCTCCTCATGGTCGGTAGATACAGGAGAAAAAACAGAAGTGATTGCAATAGAATCTACCTCTCCTTTTACTTCATTGGCAATTTTGTATAAATGCGCTTCATCTAAATCAACGATTTCCCTGCCATCAAATTCATGTCCTCCACGTACAAGGTAAACATGCTTTCCAAGCGCCGCACGAAGGTCCTCCGGCACGCCTACCAGCGGTTTCACTGCCAATGTAGCCGGGGCGCCAATACGAACAGCAGCAATGTTGTTTAACCCTTTTCGCTCTACAATAGCGTTTGTACAATGCGTTGTCCCAAGCATGGCATAACGGATGTGTTCAGGAGACACATTTGCCTTTGTAATCACTTCATGCATCGCTGTATAAATTCCAGTTTCTACGTCCTCTGTTGTGGATGATTTTGTTTCGGAAATTACTTGATTATCCTGATCCAGCAAAACAGCATCCGTATGTGTTCCACCTACGTCAATTCCAATACGATACGTACTCATTATTCCGTCTCTCCTTTACGAACTAATTCTTCCACCGGCGTATATTCGACATCGTAGCCAAAATATTTGGGTCCGACTGTTGCAATCCCTTTTTCCGTTCTCCATTTTTCATGGCATGGTATACCAATAACGACACATCTGGAACCATAACGGATTCCTTCTGTGGTAATTGGCAAACCTGTTTCTGCATCAAGTACGGCAATTAAATCTGGTGTCACACAAAGCAATCGCCGATCTGTTTGAGCAAGAAGATGCTCATTTTGAAAACGAAGCTGAAGCATTTCATCTTTATAGTCACCGATTCCTTCAAAGGATGCTGTACCTCTCGCAAAACCAGTTTCTGTTTTCCGATCAATATCTGTTACTTTTCCACGGAATAGTTCAAACCCACCCACTGTTTTCAAAACTTCCTGAATCGCATTGACATTATTTGCTTTAGCAAGGCGAATGGTTTTTCCAATTTCCTCTTCCAACTTTAAAATACCGGCAATTCCGCTATCTTTTAGATTTTTACCTCGCATGGAATACATGGCATTCATTACAGAGCCGCCCATTTGAATGGCAGAAGCACGGGCAATGCGTTCTGTCCAGACGTTATCAATCGTGGATAACAGCGCTGTATTCCCTTTTTCATCGCCGATTACTGCCGGAGTAGCCTGGATACCATCTAAATAGAATGTAACCATCTGCAGTTCAGGAAATGCTCTTCCCATCCCATCTGCATCAACAACAGGCAATCCCCGTCTTGCAGCGAGCGCAAAAGGCAGCATGGAGTTTACTCCTCCCGCTTCAATCGGAAAAGTTGCATAAATGTCTTCTCCAAGAAATTCTTCCAGTTTCCCAAAAACCTCAATCGCTTCTTCTCCACTGGGAACTTTTTCAAGCATGACCGTGGGAGCTCCCATCATGGAAGAGGGAACAACCAAAGCATCCTCTGGAACTTCATCTATATCCAATAAAGTTACTGGTCCATTTTCTTCGATTGCCTGCAGCGCCATCAGCTTTCCGATGTATGGATCTCCGCCTCCGCCTGTTCCAAGCAGTGCTGCACCAACAGCGATATCTTCAATTTCTTGTTTGCCTATTTTTCTCATTTTTTAAGCCTCCATGTTTCCAGAATATAAGTTTTGATTTGTATTATTTCTTTTTTCTAAAGATAAGGGACCCGATATAATAAACGATTCCGCTAATCAATAGCGAGTTAATGGATGGAATACCAATTGTGAGGATATACCCTGCAGCAAAACCCGCTGCCCAGGCAATCAGTGTAACAGGATGCATTTTTTCAACATCTGTGGGCAGCGTCCCTTGTTCTCTGGATTCATCCAAACTTTTACAGTGTGTTTTTAAAATAAAGTACTCTACCACCATAATTCCCGCAATTGGCGGAACAAGTACGCCGAGGAACACTAAGAAATCAACAAAATAATCCAGCATTCCAAGCACGGAAAGCACCGTTCCAATAATACCAATCACTAATGTAACCTTTGCACGGTTAAGCTTTATTTTAAATACGGAATCAAAAATATTTGTAAAGCCGAGAGACGAAGAATACAGATTCAAATTATTAATTTTAACTGTAGATAAAACAACAGCAAATGCTCCAAGCCAGCCGGATGCTTGTACCATAATACTCACTACATCATTCGTCCGGGCAGCAAGTGCCATCAATACAGCTATCATATTGATTCCAAGTTCCCCAATCAGTACCCCGATGGTAGCCATCCAGAATACATCTTTACCACTTTTAGCAAATCGGGTGAAATCTGGTGTAATAACAGCTCCAATGATAAATCCGCCTGCAACCATTGTAGCAGCTGCCCCCATTGTTAAAGGATCACCAGCCGGAGCTGCAGAGAATAATCCATTGATAGAATGCTCACTAAATACATAATAAACACCGACAGCCATTGCTAATAGAAATAATGGTACGGTAATTGTAGCTGTGATACTCAATAATTTAAAACCGAAGATAACGAGTACAGTAACTCCTAATCCTGTAATCGTAGCAGCAGCTGCATGCGGAAGTGCTCCTCCGGTAGCCTGTACCAGACCATCGGCAAACACAGAGTTTTGAACCCCAAACCACCCGATACAGGAAATAGCAATGACGCCTCCGATAATGCTCGATCCGTATCTGCCGAACCCTGTCCATCTTGAAAGCAAACTGGTGGAGAGACCTTCTTTAGCACCTGCATACCCTAAAAGAAAGCTGATAACCTGTAAAATAACACTTCCCAGCATCGTTGCCCAAAAAGCTTGCCAGAATGTCATTCCATAACCCAGCGATGCACCTAAAATAAATTGGGAAATGGTTGCTAATGCTCCTACTCTAATAATCGTAATACTCCAAAGAGACTGCCTTGCCGATCTGGGTACTCTGGATAGTGAATAATCATCTCCAATATTGGTTTTATTCCCCATTTTTTATTCCTCCTTCGTCATTTCATGCTGTTATGATTGGGTTGTTCAGGCAATAGCTGCTGTTTCGTCCAGCTCATTAAAATGTTATTTCTTTCATTCGCTGTAGAATCCTATCAGAGCGCAGGCCAACCACGCAGACTCCTAAGTGGTTGGCAGGCTAAACCCGTGACTCCTGTCACAACGCCTGCACTTGCACGTCCTGGGACTGCGATTACTCGCCCCATCGAAAACATTTGTGCATCGCAGGGCGAGCTGAAGATCCACTTGAAAAGCGATTTTCTTTTCAAGTTAGCTGAAGCCGTCCCCATGGCAGACTAAGACCGCAACGTCCTGGGGTTGCGATTACTCACCCCATCGAAAAGAGTTGTTGCAACGTCTGCACTAGTACGTCCTGGGACTGCGATTACTCGTCCCATCGAAAACATTTGTACGTCGGAAAGCGGAGTGGTTGGCCGGAGCGGAGCTATGCACCATCATCAAGTCCAAAAAGGCCGGATATTTCACCAAAATGCAAGCATGGTAATGAAGAACATGTTCATCTTGGAATAGCAAGAAATATTTGCTTATTCTTAGGTGCGAAAGTTGAGTTAATAACTTATTTTTTAGAAAACTCGGTATATACTTCGCTTGATATTTCATCATTCATGCCTCTGACAGCATTGAGACCTGCGATTACTCGGTCTATTAAAACCGTTGTTGCAATTACTCGTCCTCTCAAAAAGCATTGCGGCTCCTTGCACTAATTAAAATAACGCTGTTTACATGTATTTAAAATGCAATTCCTCTAATAATGATTGCATCAACTGACTTGCCAGCATAATCTGCTCCTCAAAATCAGCCCCGTCGTATAATTTAATCCCCCAAAAGACGCCGTTACCTATCAAAACGAACTGCTTAATAATTCTGTCAATTTCATCAGCCTGCATCTTCGGATAACTATCTCTTAGTATCGAATCTAAGGATGCGACAAGCCATTCATTATATCGCTTCATATGGTCATATAAATATTGCGAGATTCCCGGTATTGGAGAAGTTACTAATGAAATATAAGCATCCGTTCCTTCCATATCTCCTTTATGGTGGTCTGCAATCCCTTCAAACATGGCAGAAAAAATATTCTGAGCAGGCTCCTCCCGCTTCTCATTCAAAATACTTTTCATTTTATCAAAATGGTTATCCAAAAATTGCTTGAATGCCACGATAAACAAATCTTCTTTATTTTTGTAAAAAAAATAAATAGATGCCGGCTTAATACCAACCTCATTGGCTATTTTCCTCATTGTTGCGCCATGATACCCATTTAAAGCATATTGTTTCAGTGCTGCATCAATTAACTTTTTTTGCAATTCCTCACCACCTAACGATTGTTAGATTATTATATTACCTAACGTTCGTTCAGTCAATGAGTTATTTGATAATTTAATTTAAATAAAATCTTCTCCTAATTTGCATTAATAGGAATCATCCTTGATCTATTCGTGATTCTCCTTTGTACAAAGAAATGGCAACAAAAAACAATCCAACTTTTTGTTAAAAATTGGATTGTCTCTATTTTCCTAGCTTCCCTGTGCTTTTGGCCTGCTGGAGGAAGATAGGAATGTTTGTGTGATTTTTGTTTCAGTTAACGGCCCTTCCGTTGGCGGTGTTTTATACTTCTTTCTTGTTGCTTCTCCCCCGCGTAAATGGCGGATGGCTTTGTGATACTCTAAAATTTCTTTTACTTCCAGTGCCAGTTTGGGATTGATTTCCGGCAGGCGCTCTGTTAAATCCTTATGGACCGTACTTTTGGATACGCCAAATTCTTTTGCAATGGTGCGGACTGTTTTTCTGGTTTCTACAACATGCCTCCCTATTTTAATTGTCCTTTCTTTGATGTAATCATGCACACCGTTCGCCCCCCTAAGTTGTAATTCCGAGGTGTCGTTTGGACAGGGTGTATGTTTTGGGATAGGACTTATAAAAGGATGTTCAAAAAATCCTCTGAAAATGACACATCGAAATTCTACGTTAGCTTGCTTTTCCGCTAACGTTGCGTTTTTAGCCGACTCGGTCCTTTTCATTGCACTTTTTTGAACACATACTATAATAAGCGGTTGACTATTTTTATGTAGTCATTGGTATATAAAAAAAGGGTTCCACTTTAGATGAAGGATACTTCTAAATCACATGTCTTTTCACCTCAGACAGTTCGATTGCATGGTTTGTAATATCATCATATTAAAAAAAACGTTCCTTTATGCTTAAGATTTGTACAAATAATTTCCGGGACAAGATGTATTTTCAAAAGTTCGTTCCTGTATTGCTTTAAAGGATGTTCAAAAAAGCCAATAAAAAACCGGCAATGAAGGATTCATCACCGGTTTTTTTGGTTTCCCAAGCATTTTTTATTATTCTTCTGAATTGTCCAATTCTACATCAATTTCTTCATCTGCTTCTTCGTCTTCATCACTTGGTACTTCTTCTTGCTCTGCTTCTTCTGCGTCTTCTGTATCTTCTTCAGGCTCTGTTACATCTTCTCCTGAAGTCGGTTCATCACTTACTGCTTCATCCTCTTCCGCACTCTCTTCTACGACAATGCTGGATGCCGGCTGTTCAAAGTAGCTTTCAGGATTCACTTCTTTGCCGTCTTTACGGATTTCAAAATGCACGTGTGTTCCGTTGTCTTTACCAAACAAGTTTTTTCCAGCTGTTCCCAGCTTGTCTCCTTGTTCAACCTTATCGCTGACAGTGACAGCTACATCTTCAAGACTAGCATAATACGTTTTTAAATCTTCACTATGAGATAAAACAACCACGTTGCCTAGTAATGGGTCTTCCTTCACTTCTTCTACTGTTCCACTGATAGAAGCCAAAACATCAAATGATTCTGCATCTGCTGCTGCGATATCTACTCCTGTACTTTGATAGTAACGATTGTTGTAAAGTACAAGTGCATTTTCTCTGTCTTCTTGTTCTGCGTTGTAGTCAAAAAATTTAGTTACGATTTCTGCTTCATCTGTGTTTTCAAGCGGCATTCCTACCAATTCCTGCTGGTCAACTACCGGAACGGAATCTTCTTCATTCATTACTGGAAGATATTCTTCCTCTCCATTTCTTTGATCAGCCGGTTCTGAAACATCAGATCCTGCATTTTGATACCAAACGACTGCTGCTAATAAAACAGCTGCGATACTTAAATACATTGCTGGGAAAAACCATTTCTTGCGGAAAATTTGGCTCCATTTATTTTTTGGGCCTTTGAATTCCTCTTTCATTTTCATCACCTCTGCAACCATTGTGAGCAGAAAAAGAGAATTATATACATGGCTATGAAAAAATTTTTTTGATTTTCATAATAAGTAGTTTATGCAGAGGTTTTCATAGATAGGTTATTTCCCTTTTATCCTGGTTTAAGATAGAAGGAAAAGCTTCATCGCAGCAGCTTCAAAAGCATCTGATTCTCAAACCATATGAAGCAGTTTTTTGCACATGAATAGAAAAGACATTGATAGGCTTACCCTATTTTTTTGATAAAAAATCCCCCGTCTCAGTTAGAAACGAGGGTTGGTGCTATTTCACCTATCTGGCTGATTTCAACATCTGTGTAATAGTGATGAATGATTTCTTCATAGTTTTTACCTTCTGCCGCCATGCCATTTGCTCCGTATTGACTCATGCCGACACCATGCCCATAGCCTTGTGTTGTAAAAATCAAATGGCTGTCACTCTGTTCAATGGCAAAGTCACTGGATCTTAAGCCCAATTTATCGCGAAAATCCGGACCAGTAAATGCATTTCCGGCAACGGTTATTTCATCTACTCTGCCGCTGTCTGTATGGCTGATCTCCATCGGAATGGCCTTATCATCCTGAAGCGGGATTTCTAAAGCCTCGGATACCTCTGCGACAGTCAGCGTTGTCTGCTGGGTGAATTCTGGTGACGCTTCATCCCAAGGACTCTCTACACTGCGTAGGTAGGCAACCTCGCCTTCCCAATAATCCTCTGAATTTTCCGTGTATCCATTGCTGGTGGAGAAGAAGGAGGCCGTAATCGGCGCACTATTGTAAGTAATAATCTGCCCTTCTGTCTCTTTCACCGCTTGATTTATTTTGTTCATTTTTTCATGATATTCTGCTCCCCACTGTTCTTGGAGCTCCTGTTCACTTTTATATACTTGATGCTGTGTCGAATCGGTCAGGTCATAGCTGTCGTTTTTCTCGCCGTTTAATAAAAAGTTAACTGTAAATGTTCTTGCAGCAATCGCCTGTGCTTTTAATGCCTCCAGTTCAAACTCTGCCGGCATCTCCGAAGAAACCACACCAGCGACATATTGCTCTACCGGAACATTTTCCACTTCTTCATTACTCACGCGCATGACAGAAACATTGAATGGAGAAGCCCCGACTTCTACTGCTTCGTCGCTGGTTGCTGTCTCTTCTGGAGGATTTTCTGGCTCATCCTCTTCATCTGGCTTTGCTTCCTCCTTATTGTCTACCGTCTCTGAGCCTACGCTAATTTGATTCTCTGTCTTAGACATTTGCACAACTACTGTCGGGACAGCAAGAATAAAAATTATCATAACCATAAAAACCGTGATGACTATCTGCTTCCAAGGAGACGGGCGCTGAGGCTTATAATGCACTGATTTCCGATTAGAAAAAGGTACGATTTTCTGCATTGGCTGGTTCGATATCCTGTTTTTCTGCTTCAATTGCTTCATTTTCTTATGAATTGCTGTGTTTTTCCGTTTATATTTTTTGTTATACACGTTCCTCCTCCTTTTCTTAAGAGTGATAAGCTGTTTATATCTATCATGCCTACTATTAAATCTATACATTTTGCCGGCAAAATAGACCTTTTCTTAAGAAAAAATGTGAGAAGTACGTTATGCAAATGGAAAATTAAAAAGGAAACTTTATTCAGCGGGGAGGTTTTGCGACCCTGCGGAATAAGGGTTAAAAACTTGGTGCGTGACATTCTCGGACCGCGATTACCAATGTTGTCAGGTTAAAACGCCGCTGCGACGGGTTTTGGTGGGGTGAGTAATCGCAACCCCAGAAAAACACTACGCTAGATAGGTTTTATTACTATCTGTATCAAAACTAATAAAATTCACTAATCTAAAAGCATTGCTTCCATTACGCGTCCCATCGAAAACCATTGCAATCAGGCGTTCCGCCAAAAACATTTATGGTATCGTCTATAGTAAAACATCGTATCCAACAAGAAATTTGGACAGGCTTCCATTATCTCACTTATCAAAAAATTTCGCTTTTATGATATACACACAAAAAACCATAGAAGGGCTCTATTGTTTAAGAGTTTCCATGGTTTCTCCTGCTATGATTGGATTTCTTCTTCGACAATTTCTTTTGTCCGCTGCGGTCCTGTTGTCAGGCTGTCTTGATAATTTTTATCATAGAGGTGACAGGCTACACGATGCCCGGGATCTATCTCTTGCCATACCGGCTTGACGTCCTTGCATATCTCCATTGCCATGGGGCATCTTGTTCGAAATACACAGCCAGAGGGCGGGTTGATAGGGCTTGGCAATTCGCCTTCTAAAATAATCCGCTCTCTCTTTTCTTCTATATCCGGATCTGGGATCGGGATAGCTGATAGCAGGGCTTTGGTATAAGGATGCAATGGATTTTCATAGAGCGCTTCTCCGCTTGTTTCCTCTACTAAATTCCCTAGATACATTACGCCGATCCGGTCTGAAAATTGCTTTACCATCGATAGGTCATGGGCAATAAATAAGAACGTCAGCCCTTTTTCCCGCTGCAGCCGCTTCATCAGATTGACGACCTGCGCCTGCACAGAAACGTCCAATGCAGAGATAGGCTCATCCGCAATAATAAAGTCCGGGTTTAGCGCGAGCGCTCTTGCAATTCCGATTCGCTGGCGCTGTCCGCCGCTGAACTCATGTGGATAGCGGTTCACATGATCCCGGCTGAGCCCTACCTCTTCCAACAGTTCATATATCCGGTTCATCAGGTCTTTTTTCTTCTTAAAAACCCCATGTACCTCCAGCGGCTCAGAGATAATTTCCCTAATGGTAGACCGGGGATTCAGCGAAGCATAGGGGTCCTGAAAAATCATCTGCATCTTACGGTAGAGAGCGAATTGTTCCTTTTCCGTCAACCCATGGACATTTTCATAATTAAACCAAACATCCCCGCTTGTTTTTTCATATAATCCTAGAATCGTGCGGCCGATGGTAGATTTTCCGCAGCCGGATTCGCCAACCAGCCCATACGTTTCCCCTTTAAAAATATGAAAAGATACATCATTAACAGCTTTTAAAATATCTGACCTCCCGACATCAAAGTATTTCACTAGATTTTTTACTTCCAGGATTTTATCTTCCATCTCCTCACCTCCAGTATCTTCTTGCTGCGCAGAGCTCCTTTTCATACTCGGTCCCTTTTAAAGGCGTGATTTCCACCCCTTTTCCGGTTTGCGGGGAATGCAGCATTTCTCCATTTCCTTTATAGATGCCGACATGATGGATGGCTCCTTTCCCTTCCTGATAGGCAAAGAAAAGCAAATCTCCCGGCTTGAGGGCATCGATTGCAATTTCTTCTCCCGCCCTCGCCTGGTCTCCCGCATCCCGGGCAATCCAGTAACCATTTGCTTTATGTGCAGCATAGGCCAGACCGGAACAATCATAGCCGAAGGAGCTCATTCCTCCCCAGAAATAATCCAATCCGATGAAGGGAAGAGCTGCAGTGACAATATCTGCTCCGCTGCCCTGTTTTATCCCGTCCTCTTTTGTCACGGTGACTGTTTTTTCTTTGGCGATCTGCTGCTTTCCGGATGGTGTTTGTACATAAACATGTGCTTCCCTCTCCCCTAAATAAGGCAGTATCGTTAAATAACTCAGCTGGATGCGCGTGTCTTTCGCCGGGTCTTCCAGCCAGGCATTGTCTGTCGTCACCACAATATATTTATCCTGAAGCCATGCTTCTTTATCCACGCTTGTCAATTGCCGGAGAGGGATATATCCAGGATAGCCTCTGGAATCTTTTTTGGACGGCTGGAACGGAGCAATCACATGCGCCCAGTCTCCCTCTTCTTCTAAAACGATAACAGGCTCGCCATATAGCGTTTGCGATTGTACGCGATTTTCATTACATAGTGCCAAGCTTTCCTCATAGGTTAAGGAATTGACCCATTTTAATATATCTGTAGGATGGGAGGTTCCATCTTTATCCTCTGCTCTGGCTGCCTGCGGATTGGTCCAAATTGTTGCAGCCTGTACATTTGTTACATGGAATGTTTTCGGAAGCTCCTTCAACAACTGCTGCATTCTACCAGCTCCCTTCCCTTTTGATTGTTTGCAGATAAGCTTTCTTCACTGATTTTATCCCGAGTCCGGATTGATTTGAAAACGTAATTTGATTTCCCTTTCCCTGATACTGGATACCGCCTTCCAAAATATCATCGGACAGCATCAGCGGCGCATCAAAATCAAAGCGGATCACCGCCGGATGACTGGCTGCAAAATGAGCTGCTGCGGTAATGCCCAGCTTGGTCTCTATCATGCTTCCGACCATACATGAGACACCAAAATCCTGAGCCAGGTTCGCGATTTTTATAGCCTGATGGATTCCGCCGGACTTCATCAATTTAATATTGATTAAATCTGCCGCCCCCATTTCCAGCACACGGCGTGCATCCTGTGTGGAAAATACCGCTTCGTCAGCCATAATTGGTGTTGTGGTACGTTCGGTAATATATTTGAGCGCCTGCACATCATGTGCCGGCACAGGCTGCTCTACCAATTCCAAATTTAATCCCAGCTCTTCCATTTGTGTAATAGCTTTCACAGCCTCTTTCGCCGTCCAGCCCTGGTTGGCATCTAACCGTATCAGCACATCCTCTCCTGCAGCTTTCCTGATAGCAGCTACCCGTTCTATATCTTTTTCTGCCGGGTCCTTGCCTACTTTCACCTTTAAAATCCGAAACCCATTCTCTTTATATAATTTTGCATCCTGCTCCATCTGTTCCGTCTCATTCACGCTGACCGTATAATCATTTTCAATCTGCGAACGATAGCCTCCCAGGTATTGATATAAAGGCTGTTCGGCTGCTTGAGCAAGACAATCATACAATGCCATATCCACTGCAGCCTTGGCGCTTGTATTGCCTGTGATTGCTTTCTCTAAACGGGCAAATACAGCTGCATAAGAACATAATGATGCATCGATTATAACCGGACGGAGCACTTTATCCATTGCATAATGGATGCTCGCCAGGCTTTCCCCTGTAATAACATGTGTCGGCGGGGCTTCTCCCCAGCCAGTGATGCCATTATCGCAGGTTATTTTCACAACTATACTTTCCGCAATGGTTACTGTGCGCAACGCTGTTTTAAATGGGGTATGCAATGGAATCGAGCTATGATAAAGTTCCAAATCAACAATCTTCATGCTAAACAGCCCTTTCTATGTGGGTAATTCTCTCTTTCATTAACGGATTCCCGGCGACAGCTGAAGTGTTTTCGTTCTGCTGGATAACGTTGCTTTTGCCCCCAAAGGAATAGAGAAATGCGGAAAACAGTGGCCAATTCGGAAACCGGCAACAACCGGCTTGGTATAATTTCTAAAATAATGTTTCCAGACTTCCTCCATCCTCAGACTGGGCTGGACTTTCGGTTCAGCTTCCGCAAAGTCGCCAATAATGATACCGGCAGCATCCTTTAGTTTCCCAGCCAGACGAAGCTGGTTCATCATCCCGTCAACTCGATACGGCTCCTCTCCAATATCCTCGATGAACAGCAGCTTATCCTTTGTTACAATTTCATAGGGCGTTCCGATTGTCTGCACCAGGAGAGAAAGATTTCCACCGACAATGCTGCCCGTGGCTTCTCCTTCTCGATAGACAGTCAGCGGAGAAATGCTTTCCGAATAAATGAGATTGGTCGGCCCGAACAACTGTCTAAACAGCTGACTGGAAAGCGTATCGAAGTCTTTTTTCACTATATCCGATGCCGGCATCGGGCCATGGAACGTAATCAGGCCTGTTGCTTGCCGGATAGCTGTATGTAAAAATGTAATATCGCTGTATCCCCAGATAATTTTGGGATTTTTTTTGATTAATTCCATATCTAATTTATCAATGAAACGCCCCGTACCGTATCCGCCTCTGGCAAAAATGATCGCTTTGATGTTCCGGTCGGCAACCATCTGATGAAAATCTGCTAACCGATGGGTATCCTTTCCTGCTAAATAGCCATATTGATCATAGACATGCTGTCCAAGCTTTATCCTTAAACCCATATTTTCAAAAAAGGAGAAGGATTGCTCCAGTTTTTCTTTTTTTACAGGACCGGCCGGCGCAATCATTCCGATGGTGTCCCCAGTTTTCAAACGATAAGAAAGCATCTATATATCCTCCTTTTTTGGCAGTTAAGAAAGTATAAACTTTCTTAACTGCATAAGTGTAACTAAGGTTGTCACCTAAGGGCTTAGTGACAACCAAGTTTTCTAAAAACAGAGACAGGCTCATATATGAATGAGCCTATCCTGTTTACCGCAGTTCCCCTGTACCTTACTCCGTCTTATCTGCGTATTTCAAATCAAAGTATCCTACCGGGTGGCGAAGGATTCCCTCCACGCCATCTGCTTCCAGAACAACCACGTTATAGTAGCGGATTGGCATGGCAATCATTTCTTCAGCCAGCATTCTTTCTGCTTCGTATAGATATTCATAGCGCTGCTCTTCATCTGTTTCGCTTTTACCTTTTTGAATCAGCTCGTCATATTCTTCACTTTCAAACCCGGTACGGTTCATATAAGAATCTGAGACAAAGCTTTCTAAGAAGTTGACTGGATCAGCATAATCATTGATAAATGAGCTTCTTGAGAATTGCAGTTCCAGATTTTGCTGCGCTTCTGCAAACACATTCCATTCCTGGTTCTCCAGTGTGACCTCCACGCCTAAGTTTTCACTCAACATATTTTGCATGGCTTCTGCAATCGCTTGAATAGTGTCGCTGGTATTAAAGGATAGTACAATCGGCGGCAGCTCATCATAGCCTTCTTCCTTCATTCCTTCTGCGAGCAGCTCTTGGGCACGTTCCGGATCAAATGCTACTAAATCGCCGTTTTCTTCACGGAAATCGTTTCCGTCCGGTGCGGTAAAGCCAGGTGATACAAAACCGTATGCAGGCTCTACCCCTTGTTTAACGACGTATTCCGCAATATCATCGCGGTTAATAGCGTATGAAAACGCCTGTCTGATTTTCTTATTTTGGAACGGTTCTTCTGTCAGGTTAAAACGAAAGAATTCCAGTCCGCCATATTCCCCGATAAATACATTATCTCCATCTATCAATTCATCAGATAGCTCTGGAGGCACGCTCGCTGTATCCAGCTCGCCTGTCTGGAACATTTGGTATTGTGTATTTGAATCGTTAACCATGGAAAAATGAACATAATCCAGGTTAACAGCATCTGCATCCCAATATTCTGGATTCTTTGCAAAAATCATTTCGCTATCATGATCCCATGAATCTAACATGTATGGACCATTTGCTACAAACGTATCTGCTTCAGCATGCCAGTCTGGCGTTTCTTCAGCAACCTGATGGTTGATTGGGAAAAATGCCGGGTTGGTAAGCAAATCCAGGAAGAATCCAGTCGGCTGAATTAAAACAACTTCCAATGTCTTATCATCAATGGCTGTGACATTGACATCATCGGCCGAACCTTCCCCGCTGTTGTATTCTTCTCCGCCTTCAATGTAGTAAGCTAAAAATGCGGCAGCAGAAGCTGTATCAGGGTCCAGCATATGCTTCCAGGCAAAGACAAAATCTTCTGCAACCACAGGGTCTCCATTAGACCAATTGGCATCCTCCCGCAAATGGAATGTATACGTCAATCCATCCTCAGAAATATCCCAGCTCTCTGCCACCCCTTCTGCTGCTTCTGAATTCTCATCCAGACGTGTCAACCCTTCCATCAGATTATTCAAAGGATCCCAAGATACCTGATCAAAGCCAATGGATGGATCGAGGGAGGTCGGCTCTTGACCGTTGTTGATATATAATGTCTTTCCATCCAGATCCGGCGTTTCTTCTGCAGCAGCATCCTCTCCGCCCTCCTCGCCATCCGCTTCTTCTGCTGTATCCGTGTCCGCATCATCCGGCTCCTCTCCTGCATCCTCGCCCGCTGTACATGCAGCGAGAACAAATGCTGTAAAAAGTACCAGGAGTACCCATAAAAGCTTCTTTCTACTCATTGTTTTGCCCCCTTTTTAAGTTTGTAAGACATTTGCAGCTAACAGCCGCTTGGCCCGCTCATCTTGCAGCCAGCAATCCACATAATGTGTATCGCTGATTTTTTCTGGAGCGGGGTAAACTTTATCACACACCTCCATCGCAAATGGACATCGCGCTGTAAAAGGACATCCCTTTGGAGGTGAGAATAAATCAGGTGGTGTACCAGCAATCGGCTTTAATTCTTCCTTGGCATCTAATCTGGGAACAGAATGGAGCAGCCCTTGTGTGTATGGATGCTTCGATTCGTAGAATATTTCCCGTTTGCTGCCGGATTCAATAATTTTCCCAGCATACATCACAACAATGCGGTCTGCTATCTTTGCGACCACGCCCAGGTCATGCGTAATCAAAATAATCGATACCCCAGTCCGCTCCTGGATGGTTGCAAACAATTCCAAAATCTGTGCTTGAATGGTCACATCCAGTGCAGTCGTCGGCTCATCCGCTATCAGCAAATCCGGATCACAGATTAGAGCAATTGCAATCACAATCCGCTGACGCATTCCACCGCTAAACTGATGCGGATATTGTTTTAAACGTTCCTCCGGGTTAGGAATTCCGACCAGGTTCATCATTTCAACCGCTTTTGCCTTCGCTTGTGCCCCCGATATTTTCTTATGTTCCTTTAACCCCTCCATCAGCTGTGTGCCAATGGTCAAGGTTGGATTAAGTGCTGTCATTGGATCTTGAAAAATCATTGAAATATCTACTCCGCGGATGGACCGCATTTTCTTCTCCGAATATGCTGCCAGATCCTGCCCTTTAAAAATAACGGAGCCTTTCGTGATTTTCCCCGGCGGATCCGGAATCAGCCGCATAATGGCATTGGAGGTAACACTTTTTCCGCAGCCGGATTCCCCGACGATTGCTAAGGTTTCTCCTTTATCCAAGTGAAAACTGACGCCCCGGACAGCTTGGACTGTCCCTCCATACGTAGTAAAGGTCACATGCAAGTCGTTTACCTCGAGTATTCTTTCCAAGTTGCCCACCTACTTTCTTAATTTCGGATCAAGTGCATCCTGCAGACCGTCCCCCAAGACATTGAAGGCAAACATCGTAAAAGAGATAAAAAATGCCGGGAAGAACAAAGTCCACCAGTTTCCGGATAAAATCGCTCCTAATGAATCGTTTGCCATCACTCCCCAGCTGGCAAACGGGGCTTGAATCCCAAGACCGATAAAGCTTAAGAATGCTTCGGCAAATATTGCAGACGGCACGGTTAAGGTCATTTGAACAATAATGGGTCCCATCGTATTCGGAAGGAGGTTCTTCCGGATGATCCGCGATGTTTTCGTACCAAATGATTTCGAAGCGAGGACAAATTCATAGTTTTTAATTTGCAGCACCTGTCCCCGCACAATTCGGGCCATCCCTACCCAGCCGGTAATGGTCAAGGCCAGAATAATCGTTCCAAGACTCGGCCCGAGTACAACTAAAAGTAAAATAACAACTAATAGATAAGGCAAGCCATATAACACTTCAATCATACGCATCATCACATTATCCGTACGGCCGCCCTTGTAACCGGAGATTCCTCCCCAGATAATCCCGATGGTGACGTCAATCAAGGCAGCTACCAGACCGACAAATAAGGAAATACGGGCGCCGTACCACGTCCGTGTAAACACATCTCTCCCTGCATTATCCGTGCCAAACCAATGCTCCATCGAAGGCGGCTGATACTGATTCGGAAGGTCTTGTCTGTTTACTTCATAAGGAGAAATAACCGGACCGAAAATAGCCATAATCGTCAGTAAGACGAGAAAGATCAGCCCAAGCATGGCCATCTTATTTTTCACCAGACGCCGCCAGGCATCCTGCCAATACGATAAGGATGGACGGGACACTTCCTCCATTTTTTCTTTATCCTTTTCTTTCCACGAAAACCATTCATCAGGGATAGCGGCCGGTGTCTCAAAATGCTCCATTTCTTTCTCTGGTTTCATCTTGATCTGCCCCCTTTCTGATGCATCTTGATTCGTGGATCAAGTATTCCATAGACAATGTCCACCAGGAAAAGCATAATAATCAAGAAAGCGCTGTAAAAAACAGTGGTCCCCATAATTACCGGGTAATCACGCTGGTTAATGCTTTCCACAAAATATCTTCCCATTCCCGGTATCGCAAAAATCTGTTCAATCACAAAGGTTCCTGTCAAGATCCCTGCAAAGAGGGTTCCCATAATCGTCACAACTGGCATTAACGCGTTCCGGAGCGCATGCTTGAAAATGACCTTCCAAGGCGACAGTCCTTTTGCCTTTGCCATTTTAATATAATCCTGTGTCAGCACCTCCAGCATTGTAGAGCGTGTCAAACGGGCAATAATTGCCATTGGGCCTGTCGCAAGCGCAAGGATAGGAAGCACCATGTGAGCGGGGCTTCTCCAGGTGGCTGCCGGAAATATTTCCAAATTTACCGCCAGCTGCTGAATAAGAATCGTAGCTAAAATAAAGTTTGGTATCGAGATGCCTAAAACAGCAATCCCCATAGTTAGATAATCAAGAAAGCCGTTATGCCGCAGCGCTGCAATTATTCCAATCAATACGCCGGAAACGACTGCCAGGGCAATCGTGATGATTCCCAGTTCAAAGGAAATGGGAAAACCCCGTGATAAAAGGTCATTTACTGTCTGATTAGGCTGCTTGATAGAAGGTCCGAATTCAAAGGTGACAATGGATTTAATGTAAAGCAAATATTGTATGTAGTAAGGCTGATCTAAATTATAATGCGCCTCCAGGTTAGCCTGTACCGTTGCATTTGATGACTGATCTGTGTTAAAAGGAGATCCTGGTATATTTACCATTAATACAAAAGTAAGGGTAATGATCACCCATAGTGTAACAATCATAATAAGTAAGCGCTTAAAAATGTATTTCAGCATACCTTTCACCTCACTATCATATCTTTTTATAAAAAAACATTCCGTATATAAAGAAAAGAAAAACGAACCTGTTAATTAAAAAGAATAAATCAGCTTGTTACTAATGATAAATATGTTTGTTTCTTGTATTCATTACACTTTAAGAGGTGGTTTAGAAGCTTTAGGAAAATGTTGTCTGCATGGCCAGTTCCGTCATAACCAGCATCGCTTGATAGGCTTCCTTCATATCTTTTGCCTGGAAGCGCACTTTGGTTGTGCCGGGAATCCATAGCGTGCCGGGCATTAAATTGGCCCATTCTGCCTGTCCGCTGTTATTAAATTCGATCGTCAGCTCTGGATTTTCTGGAGGAATCAATGGGGATACAAGCTTGCGGTTATCCAGAGCGAGCTTTACTTTTTCTTTAAGCAACAGACCTGCTTTTTTAGGTGTTAAACTTTTTACGGAGGATCTCGAGATTGTTTCCTTTACAACAGCAGTGGTGACATGCGGGATTAATTTCTCTGCTTCTGCCGCTGCCTGGTCATCTCCTGCTACAAATAAAACAGGTACACCAAAGTATCCGGCAAGATATGCATTCATTCCCATCTCCCCGATACAATGATCATTCAGATAAAAGTTACGGATAGCGTGTATCATTGAGTGTGACATCACCCCGCGCTGCCCTGCTCTTGCATGATAACCTACAAAGAAAACACCGCTATAGCTGTCATTTAATCCTTGCATCATTGAAAAGGGCTTGACCTCTCCCGTTATTAATAAGGCATCCGGATGAATCTCATCAATAAGTAAATTGTTCATCTTGGAATGGCTGTCGTTCACTAATACTTCTTCTGCTCCTTCATCAAAGGCAGCTTGAATCACGTAATTTGCTTCATCCGTCATTATTTTGCGGGCTCTTTCATAATTATGTTTCCGCCAATCCACAAAGCTGGCGTCGGGAAGTCCTGTTATTCCTTCCATATCCACAGAGATATACATTTTCATTTTCATCACCCAATCGAAATATTAGTAATTTTCTCAAATATAGCATGTTTCATGAAAAGTGAGAAGAGAAATATTGTAAAAAAATGAATTATCACTCATTTCATTTTCTAACATTTTATTTCGAAAAACGAATAGACTGCTGATTTAACGTAACTTGTTACTAACCATATCTATTTAATAAGATTTGAAAAAATAATTCTTTGTACCTATATGCTTTAAAATGAAGGTTTTACCTTCTAGCTACCGCTACAGAAAAACACTACGCCTTCCGTGGGCTTGAGCTCAGCCTCCTCAAAAAAAAAGAAGTTCGCTTTTTTTCTGCGGGGTCTTCCCTCCGCGCTTTCCCACAACGGACAGGACGTCCTAGTGTCGGTCGTTGGTCACAGGACGTGACCGTTCTTAGTCGACCAGGAATCTCCGTGTTTTTCTTCCGCTAGATAGTTTTTTACTACTTTTCTGTAGCAAATGTACTGTAACAAATATAATATTCATTAAAATTAATTAACCTGATAACATTGCTGCGATTAGTCGTCCTATCAAAAACTGTCGCTTGTTATAGGGGTTAATTACAGAAAAATAAAAAAGACGCATCTCCATGAGATACATCTTTTTTGAAAGGATTGCGATAGTATTATTCCGTTACAAATTCACTTAATTCGACATTTTCTTCTACGCCTAATGGCTGTAATACGACACCATTTTCATCAACGCGTCTAATGTCTGCGCCAAGATTCGCTAATTTTCCTACGATATCAACATATCCGCGATCTAAGTGCTTCAGCTCTGTAACCCGTGTATAACCGTCACTTACAAGTCCTGCTAAAATCAGTGCTGCTGCTGCGCGTAAATCTGTCGCTGCCACTTCTGCACCCTGTAATTTAGAAAGACCTTCGATAATCACACTGCGGCCTTCAATTTTAATATTCGCATTCATACGGCGAAATTCTTCTACATGCATAAAACGGTTCTCAAATACGGTTTCAGTGATAACACTGGTTCCCTTCGCACATAACATCAATGCCATCATTTGTGATTGCATATCTGTCGGGAAACCTGGATGCGGCAATGTTTTTATATCTGTAGATTGCGTCGCATCAGAACCAATAACCCGTAATCCGCCGTCTTCATCAATCACTTGCACGTTCATCTCTTCCAATTTCGAAACCACTGAACTTAAATGTTCACGCACAGCATTTTCAATTAATATATTTCCTTTTGTAATTGCTGCTGCAACCATAAATGTTCCTGCTTCAATACGATCTGGAATCATGATATGCTCTGTTCCGTAAAGCTTTTCCACACCGTGGATACGGATGGTTTCAGTACCAGCTCCAACGATTCTTGCGCCCATTTTATTTAAGTAGTTAGCTAAGTCAACGATTTCAGGTTCTTTCGCTGCGTTTTCAATCACTGTTTTTCCATCTGCTAATGCAGCGGCCATCATGATATTTTCTGTAGCACCAACACTTGGCATATCTAAATAAATTTTCGCGCCATGCAGGCGGCCATTTGATTTAGCTTCTACAAAACCATTACCAACGTGAATCTCTGCTCCCATAGCTTCAAAACCTTTTAAATGTAAGTCAATTGGACGTGATCCAATTGCACATCCTCCAGGCATAGCTACCTTTGCGTGTCCATAGCGGGCTAATAATGGTCCCAGCACAAGCACGGATGCACGCATTTTTCTTACATATTCAAACGGGGCTTCTGTCTCCAGCTTAGCAGAAGCATCAATCATTACTGTTTTTTCTGTTGAATCAAATTCCACATTGGCATTTAAGTTGCGAAGCACTTCATTAATTGTGTATACGTCTGCTAATACTGGTACTTCTTTAATAATACTTTTTCCTTCACTAGCTATTAAGCTAGCAGCAAGTACAGGCAGGACTGCGTTTTTAGCACCTTCAACACGCACAGTGCCTTCTAACTTTCGTCCGCCACCAACGATGATTTTTTCCATGTCATAAATCCCCTTCAGAATCTAATTTCCCTATTATTAATATTCATTGATTAGGATAGGTGTTCCTATCATAAAACTCTTTTCCCCTTGACGATCTGCAACAGTGGTAATTTGCACATTTTTTGGGTCATTTTCCATGAAATAAAACTGCTCCCATGTTTTTGTATACCCGTATGTACTTTTTTCAATCCTAGAATTTTCTATATTGTCATTTTTAGTCGAAATATGCTCTATATTAAAATATGTCGCTGCTTCATTTAAAATTACATCGTGATTCATTATATCACTATCTTGTATAGATAGACAAGTATATAGTTGTGTCTCTTTTGTTAAATAATTCTTTTGTACAGCTCTTTTCTCTTTTTGATACTTTTGGCTTATTTGGTTATTCCAATCAGTCCCATGCATAACAACAATTACCTCTGCCGGCTCTTCCTTATCCACAGGAAGAATCACATTATATATTACGTAAAAGGGGTCCTCTTTGTGACGACTCTCAAAAGTATACTTTATCCGGTTTTCATCCTTATCCTCCTGTAGCGTATACGTTGCTTCCAGCTGCTGAATAAGATGTTGTGCCTCTTCTGCTGCCATCTGTTCCTTCATCGTTACCTCCCAAAAGTCGATATTCCAATTGTTCGACATCGCAAATGCACCTAAGTCCTGCATTTCATCCTCCTGATAAGGCTGGCTGAAGGCCTGGTTAACAAAAAAGCAAATAAGCAGCAAAAAACAAATAGCCTGTTTGTTTCGCTGACCTCGATTTTTGAATGCCTGAAGGGGGCTTGCTTGGGTAAAAGGGAAATTAGAATGAAAAAGAATTTTATGAAACATAAAAAAACCTCCTATCAAATCTATTAATCTCAGTTTTGACAGAAGTTTTTATATCAATACATGTATGGAAGAAAAAAGATATATTAAATCACCAGACCATTGCAATATATCAAGAAAGAACCTGCTTACACCTGTTCCAATCATAATCGTAATAAACAGAAGAAACACTCTTGCTTCTGCTGATCTTCCTTTTTTAAATATCGTTTCAATCCGGATGGCAGTAACTACTTTCCAAGTCAGATAAATAAACATGATATGGGAGAAGATACTGAGCAAAGCTAATTGTCCTGCTGAAAACATAACAAACTCCTTTCTTTATATGCTGAAATATTATTTTTTAAATGATTGTCGGATTTATACCTGCCGCTATTATGGTTATGGCGGTGGTCAGTAATCGCACCCCACTAAAAACGTTCGCTGATTACTCTTTTCAATCACCATCTCGGCATTATTATAAGAAAACAAAATTCTAACTTCTTACTTTCATTTATATATACCATTCCACTTTTATTTTTTGTCTTATATTGTGGAATAATATTTTCAATGCATCATTTCCCGGGAAATTATAACATATTTCGTTTTACTTCCTTGGTAAGAAGTACTTTTGATATCGATAACAGCCAATATGAATTATTTATTATTCAACTGTTTGCTCCCTTCTTAAAACAAAATTTTATTCAGAGGAGTCCTGCAGTCAGTTACACTGCGATAAAATAAACTCCCTATCCATCATTTGGGCAGGGAGTTTATTTATTTAAAACTTATATTATGAATTTGCGATTTCCAGACGATTAATTGCCCGTTTTAATGCAAGTTCAGCACGATATCTATCTACTGTATCGCTTTTATCCTGAAGACGTTTCTCTGCACGTTCTTTTGCTTGCTTTGCACGCAAAACGTCGATATGATCAGCAGTTTCCGCAGACTGTGCCAGGATAGTTACTTTATCAGGCTGTACTTCCATAAAGCCTCCGCTGATTGTAACCTGCTTCGTATCGCCTGATTTCTTCAAGCGGACAATACTAATCTGCAGTGGCGAGACAAGCGGAATATGCTTTGGCAGGATTCCAATTTCACCAGTTTCCGCTTTACAGACAACCATATCAAAGCTATCTTCCAGAATCGGACCTTCAGGAGTGACGACACTTACTTCTAATGTACTCAATGTTTACCCCTCCTACAGCTGGCCTCGAAGCCATAAGGATGATACATTGGTCTTTCATTTATGAATCATCCTCTGCTGTCTATTATTCCGAAGCTTTTGCTTTTTCAACTACTTCTTCGATACGTCCAACAAGACGGAAGGCATCCTCTGGAAGGTCATCGTACTTTCCTTCAAGAATTTCTTTGAAGCCTTGAACCGTTTCTTTTACCGGAACATACGAGCCAGGCTGCCCAGTGAACTGCTCAGCAACGTGGAAGTTTTGCGATAAGAAGAATTGAATACGGCGTGCGCGGGAAACTACCAGCTTGTCCTCATCACTTAACTCGTCCATACCAAGAATTGCAATAATATCCTGCAATTCACGGTATTTTTGAAGTGTTTGCTGTACTTCTACCGCAACACGATAATGCTCCTCGCCAACCACTTCCGGGTCAAGTGCACGAGAAGTTGATGCTAATGGATCCACGGCAGGATAGATACCTTGCTCAGAAAGCTTACGATCTAAGTTTGTCGTTGCGTCCAAGTGAGCGAAAGTAGTTGCCGGCGCTGGATCAGTATAGTCATCGGCCGGTACATAAATTGCTTGAATTGATGTTACAGAACCTTTATCCGTTGAAGTGATACGCTCCTGTAATCGTCCCATTTCTGTAGCAAGTGTCGGCTGGTAACCTACGGCTGAAGGCATACGTCCAAGAAGTGCGGATACCTCCATACCTGCTTGGGTAAAACGGAAGATATTATCAATAAACAATAATACGTCCTGACCTTGTTCATCACGGAAATATTCAGCCATCGTAAGACCTGTCAATGCCACACGCATACGGGCACCAGGCGGCTCGTTCATCTGACCAAATACCATCGCTGTTTTTGCAATAACTCCAGAGTCGCTCATTTCATAGTAAAGGTCATTTCCTTCACGGGTACGTTCTCCAACACCCGCAAATACAGAAATACCGCCATGCTCTTGAGCAATGTTATTGATTAATTCTTGAATTAATACGGTTTTACCTACACCGGCTCCGCCAAACAGACCGATCTTACCACCCTTGATATATGGGGCAAGCAAGTCTACAACTTTGATACCTGTTTCCAGGATCTCTGTTTCTGTAGAAAGATTCTCAAAATCCGGTGCTTCCCGGTGAATTGGATCTAAGCGGGTGCCTGCTGGAAGCGGCTCATCTAAATCAATTTTTTCACCTAAAATATTAAATACTCGTCCTAATGTAACATCTCCAACAGGGACAGAAATCGGTCGACCTAAATCTTCTACTTCTGCTCCGCGCTGGAAACCATCTGTTGAGGACATTGCAATTGTACGAACACTATGATCACCAAGGTGAAGGGCTACTTCAAGCGTTAAATCTTCACCTGACTGTTTACTGCGTACTACTAATGCATTGTTTATAGCTGGGAGCTGACCATCTTCAAAACGTACGTCAACGACCGGTCCCATCAGCTGTGTTACGCGTCCTTTCGTCATCTGTTCCCCTCCTAACTTAACTTACCTGCGTGCCTATTCAAGCGCTGCTACACCGCCGACGATTTCGGTAATCTCTTGGGTAATCGCTGCTTGACGTGCACGGTTATATGAAAGTTCTAAATCACCAATCAATTCATTTGCATTATCTGTTGCACTGCGCATTGCTGTCATACTTGCAGCATGCTCACTTGCTTTTCCGTCAAGTAATGCGCCAAAAATCAAGCTCTCTGCATATTGAGGTAAAAGTACTTCCAGAATCTCCTCCTGATTCGGATCAAATTCATAATCAGAGGCAGAAGCGCTTTGTTCTTCTATATTTTCAATCGGCAGAAGCTGTTTATTTGTGACTACTTGAGAAATCGCACTTACATAATGATTATAAATAATATGAAGTTCATCAATTTCCTCATCAGCATACATTTGCACAGCTTCAGAAGCAAGGTCTTTCACATCTGCAAATGAAGGATGGTCTGACATTCCTAATATACTCTGGGCAACTGGAAGTCCGCGTTTACGGCAAAAGTCATATCCTTTTCTCCCAATCACAATAAGGGTATATTCATCTTTTGAGGAATGATTCTGTTCAATTTTATTTATAAGGTTTTTTAAAATATGACTATTATACGCTCCAACTAAACCACGGTCAGAAGTGATGATCAGATAGCCTGTTTTCTTCACTTCCCGCTTCGTAAGCATCGGATGCTGTAAGTCTGTATTGGAATTTGCAATACTGCTAACTACTTCCTGCAGCTTCTCTGCGTATGGAACAAATCCGCGGGCATTTTGTTCTGCCTTAGACATTTTAGATGCCGATACAAGCTCCATTGCCCCTGTGATTTGTTTTGTTTTCTTCGTTGAGTCAATTCTTCCTTTTAAATCTCTCAGTGATGCCAAGCTTTTCACCACACTTTCCTATAAGGAATGCGGACCGAAGTTATTCGCTATTCAGTCCTTTTACTTTTATCGCAGACATCTTATTGATTAGATGGCAAGAATGTATTTTTGAAGCTTTCAATTGCTCCGCTGAATTCTTTATCATCTGGAAGAGCACCAGTTTCGCGAATTGTTGTGAAAATATCATTTTGGTTATGCTCGATCCAAATATTCATTTCTTCTTCAAAACGCTGAATATCTTCCACAGGAATATCATCTAAGAAACCTCTTGTTAAGGCATAGATAATCGCAACCTGTTTTTCAACGCCCATTGGTTTATGAAGACCCTGCTTCAATACTTCCACTGTACGTTGACCGCGGTTAAGTTTCGCTTGTGTTGCTTTGTCAAGATCAGAACCGAATTGCGAGAATGCTTCCAGCTCACGGAATGATGCCAGGTCAAGACGAAGCGTACCAGCAACTTTTTTCATCGCTTTGATTTGTGCGGATCCACCTACACGGGATACAGATAAACCAGGGTTAATCGCCGGACGTACCCCTGAGAAGAATAAGTCGGATTGTAAGAAAATCTGACCATCTGTAATCGAGATAACGTTGGTAGGGATATACGCAGAGATATCTCCTGCTTGTGTTTCAACAAAAGGTAGTGCTGTTAACGAACCGCCGCCTTTTGCGTCACTTAGTTTAGCTGCACGTTCTAATAAGCGTGAATGCAGATAGAATACATCCCCCGGGAATGCTTCACGGCCTGGCGGACGACGAAGTAACAGAGAAAGTTCACGGTAAGCAACTGCCTGTTTTGATAAATCATCATAAACAACAAGCACGTGTTTGCCGTTATACATGAACTCTTCCCCCATCGCTACACCAGCATATGGTGATAAGTATAATAATGGAGCCGGGTCAGATGCACCTGCAGATACAACGATTGTGTAATCTAATGCACCATGTTTACGGAATGTTTCTACTGTCGAACGGACAGTGGATTCTTTTTGACCGATGGCAACATAGATACAAATCATATCCTGATCTGCCTGGTTCAAAATTGTATCTACTGCTACCGTTGTTTTACCAGTCTGACGGTCACCGATGATCAACTCACGCTGTCCGCGTCCGATTGGTACAAGCGCGTCAATCGCTTTTATACCTGTTTGTAATGGCTCATCAACGGATTTACGATCCATTACACCTGGTGCCTGTGCTTCGATTGGACGCATTTTTGACGTTTCGATTGCGCCTTGTCCATCGATTGGCTGACCTAACGGGTTCACCACGCGGCCTAAAAGTTCCTCTCCAGCCGGTACTTGCATGATACGGCCTGTACGACGAACTTCGTCACCTTCTTTGATTTCCTCGTAAGGTCCAAGAATAACGATACCTACATTGCTTTCCTCTAAGTTCTGAGCCAGGCCCATTACTCCATTAGAGAATTCAAGCAGCTCTCCAGCCATTGCATTATCAAGTCCGTGTGCACGTGCAATCCCGTCCCCGATTTCAATAACTGTTCCTACATCAGTAACTTCTATGTCTGAATCAAAATTTTCAATTTGCTTTTTTATCAGCGTACTGATTTCTTCAGCATTAATGCTCATACCATTTCACCCCTATCATCATTTATTAGCAGATACAATACTACGGGAGATTCGATTTAGCTTCCCTTTTACCGTACCGTCATAAATCGTATTTCCAACTCTGATTTTGATTCCGCCTAAAATCGACGGATCGACGATATTGTTAAGTTGAACTGCACTTTTTCCTAATCGGACAGCAAAAGAGCGTGCTAAATGACTCTTTTCATCATCCGTTAAATTTCTTGTCGAATAAACTGTAGCATCTGCCATTCCTTTTGCATCATTTACTAAAGAAATGAATTCATCGATAATGGTTGGAATGATCGATATTCGATGGCGATCCACCAATAATTGAAGTGTATTCAATACAATCGGGTCCACCCCTTGAAAACCTTCAACTACCAGCTGTTTCTTTTTTGCATTATCAATCTTTGGATGCGTCAGGAATTTAGCTAATTTTTTATCATTCTTAAAAACAGGCTGCACGACTTTAAAGTCTGCTGTAAGCTGTTCTAATTTTTGCTGTTCTACTCCAAGTCTGAAAAGAGCATCTGCGTATCGTTTAGCAACTACTACATTACTCATCGCTCTTCTCCTACCTCTTTAATGTATTCGTTGATTAATTTCTCTTGATCCTGCTCCGTTAATTCTTTCTCAATCACTTTGCTGGCAATTAATACAGATAGAGACGCCACTTTATCCTGCAGCGCTTGGATAGCTCTTTCTTTCTCGTTTTGGATATCTGCCTGGGCAGCTTCTTTCAGACGCTCTGCTTCTTTCTTCGCAGCTGCAATAATCTGTTCTTCTTGCTTGCTGCCTGCTGCTTTTGCATCTTCAATCATTTTTTGAGCTTCCGCTCTCACTTGATTAAGCTGCTCAGCTGCTTCTTTAGAAGCTTTTTCTGCATCAGCTCTGCTTTTTTCAGCTTCTTCGATTTCATTCGCTACGTATTGCTCACGCTTTTCCATCATATTCATCAATGGACCCCAGGCGAACTTTTTCAATAATGCCAGAAGTACAAGGAAGAAAAATAGCTGAACGAGCATGTCTACCCATTGCAAGCCGCCGATTTGGGCTCCAACTATCAATAAATCAGTATATGAATGCACGAATTCCACTCCTTTCGCTAAGACCTTGTTCTAAAATAGAGCGCATACCGCTGCTGCTCAGCCGGGCTGCCTGCTCTATTTCATTTATTACATACGAAACGTCGTATACCTTTTAGAATGAACACTGTTGCATAAAGGAATGGCGAAGATTCTCCCTGAGATAAACTTCGCCATTATATTTCTGAAAAATTAGCCGCCAATTACCATAAATGCGATAACTGCTGCGATGATCGGAATCGCCTCAACAAGTGCTACCCCGATAAACATTGTTCCTTGAAGCGGTCCTCTTAGTTCTGGCTGACGAGCGATTCCCTCTACTGTTTTACTTACGATCATACCGTTACCAAGACCAGCACCTAATGCTGCCAGTCCAATTGCGATTGCTGCTGCTAAAGCTCCCATGAATAATTTCCTCCTTTTTATGTGTAAAAAAATATAATAGTTTTATTTAATGGTCCTCGCTCACTTTATGAGACATGTACACCATTGTTAACATAACAAATACATAAACTTGAATTGTACCGATAAAGAGTTTGAAGCCCATCCACGCAAGTGTCGGGATCGCTGCTCCGAAAAATCCGAATACAGATGATGTTGCCAGTCCAATAAGTAGACCTAATAAGATTTCACCTGCATAAATGTTACCGAATAAACGAAGACCTAATGTTAAAGTATTTGTGAATTCTTCAACAATTTTAAATGGCAACATAAGCGGCACGGGACTTACGAATGTTTTTAAGTATGCCTTGGTGCCCCGGATTTTTATACCATAGTAATGCGTTAATAAAATAACCATTACAGATAGTGTCAATGTCATCACTGGATCTGCAGTTGGAGATTTCCACCATAAGTCATGTCCAACCACGCCCACAGTTGCTACACCCACAAGGTTACTTACTAAGATATAAAAAATAAGCGTTAAACCAAGCGGAAGAAATAGTCTCCCTGTTTTCCAATCCATATTGTCTTTTATAATGCCTTTGACAAACTCTACTGCCCATTCCATAAAGTTCTGTATGCCTGTAGGCTTCATCTGCAGTTTTTTGCTTCCCCACACACAAAAAACAAACACAATGAGTGATACAATAACAGTCATTAAAAGATTGGCAAGGTTTAAATCCGCACCTGGTATCCCAAAGACATCATGTACTATCGGACTTTCGTGATCCAAAATTATCACCCCTTTACTAAAACTATTTGTAAGTAAAAATGGAATACTAGAGTGGTCTATCTTCTCCTCGTTTGTATACGATAATCTGATAGAAAATAAAATCCAGCGCCATAATCACATAAGAAGATACAATTCCAAAGATTACAGCATATAAATGGAAATACGCTTCAAATCGCATCGCGATGACAACAGCTAAAATGGCGGCTGTCATCCTGGAGAATGTACCTAAACCGCTTCTAGCCTTCCTGCCTGCTGCAATTGTTTCGCCAAGTTGATTGGACTTGTATTGCAGTAACCACAAGTTATAAAGACTAACACTACTACCTAAGATTAGACCGAGTAAAATTCGGGTATAGGGTAGGAATCCAGCGCAAAGAACTAAAATTGCTAACCAGTAAAGCATCCACTTCCGCTGACGGATAATCATATTATCAAAATTAGACATCAATGCTATTTCACTCCTAATGCCCGTCAACTTAGATACTTGTGTTAGGAAAATAGATTTGCATCCGTTTTCAATCAAGTTGGGGAACTTCTTGCTGGGTAATACTACTTGTAGTCTTAGATGCGGAGGTGTTACATACTATTTGCATCTATGTATAGAAGGCAGAGAAATGCATTTCGCATATTTTTCAGAAAGCATCGATTTTTAATGGGCTTTTACCGCTCTCTCCTTTTCTCCACACTAAGTAAGTTTACAATACGCCTGTAAGAGTTGTCAACGTGTACCAAGCAATATACTGGGTATTTTTAAAACCGTCATAAAACCCTTCAAATCAAGCGTATTCCTATAGTATAAGGGTTTGTGAAATGTTTTACAAGGTCTCTTCCACACAAATACTTCCAATCGATTTGACATTTTTGTGAACAAGCTTTTTTTTACTAGATAAAAAAGGTAGAAATCAGAGATTTTTTCATCTTATTTTAGCTGAGATAAAATAATACATTTTATTATCATACATGGATGTTCAGAAAGACCAAGAACACCAATAGGTCTTTACAACCTCGGTGTTCTTGCCAAAGAGATGTCCGCTGCGACGGTTTTCGATGGGACGAGTAATTGCAGCAATGTTGTCAGGTTAATGCGACCGCTGCGGAAAAACACTACGCTTTCCATGGGCTTGCGCTCAGCCTCCTCGAAAAAAAGAAGTACACTTTTTTTCTGCGGGGTCTTCCCCCTACGCTTTCCCATAGGAGTCTCCGTGTTTTTCCTCCGCTAGATAGGTTTGAGTACTATCTGTATAATATTTAATAAAATTCATTAACCTGACAACTTTGGTAATTGCAACCCACATCCCGCCGAAAAAAGCCTATCCGTACTTCTTGCGTGCTGTGTTTTACAGAAATCCTTGCCCGCAGCTTATTACTGAGGGACATTTTGAACGTCTTCTATAAAAACCATCGTTTCCACCTGCTCAAACTCACCGTCTTCAAGCTCTGCTGTGATTAATGCCAGGTAATAACCAGGTGCTCCTGCTTCTTCTTTGCTGATAACTCCCTCATGACGCCCTTCCTCCAGTTCTGCTTCTTCCAGCAGTTTCCGTTCAAACAATAATGTCTCTGGGTGATATAAACTGACATCCAGGCTTTTAACAGGTTCTGTTACAAAGAATTGATACTTATAATCCGCATTTTCAAACGGTTCCAAGTAGAATTCAAAGCCTGCCGTTTTAGGCTGATCTGCCTCCTGATTGACAATGATGTACGGCAAAGCATAGCTTCTTTCATCTTCTTTCAGTGTCAGCCAGCCTTCATGCACTCCTTCTTCCAGACGCTCCCGGTTCATTGACAGCTCTATCGTTACTTCCTCTTGTTCTCCCGGTTCGATTGTAAAGGATTGCGGGATGCTCCATACTAGACCATCTTTTCGCTCCGGCGTTTCAAAATAATACGTTTGTTCTTTCTCTGTTTTATTTTCAATCGTAACTGTTTCTGTAAATGCTTCCTGATACTGATTCAGCTTCCCAAACTCCAGCTGCGGGTCAGAAATAATGGCAGGGGTATCTACTGCCGCATCCAGCTGCATCAGTCCCATCCCTTGCGTAGTAGCATTAAGCCGGACTTCCTGTTCTTCAAAAGGCTGTGCTGTTGTTTTAAGTGCGCCAATCAGCTGTGTATTCGTCCAGTCTGGATGCGCCTCCTTTAAAACAGCAAAGGCCCCTGCCACATGCGGAGCGGCCATACTCGTCCCGTCCATTGCCTGATATCCTCCGGGAACCGTACTCCATATGGCAGCTCCCGGTGCAGAAATATCCGGCTTGATTGCCCATTGGACAGTCACCGGCCCACGTGAACTAAAGGGTGCAATCGTCAATAACGATTCTTTTTGAATAGAATCTATAAAATAATTCCCTTGATTTATTTGCGTCTGCAGCCATTCTCCTTCTTCTTGCTGGATAGAAGCAACCGGAATTGTTACAGGCTGACGGTTATTCTCTACCGATGCCTGCAAAGGTCCAGGTTCTGAATTATAAATAATCAAGGCTTCTGCACCCAGACTTTCTGCTTGTAATGCCAATTCAAAAAAGGGAATCTCTTTTCGTTTCGCAACTGCTATTTTTCCTTGTAGAGATTCTCCCTGCTCCAGATTGTCCATATCCGCCAGCTCATAGGAGCGGTCCAGCTCCCATGGTTCAGCTCCGATTGCTTCGATTAAAGGAATTTCCTTTTCCTCAAACGTATCTGCAAGCACAGGCTCTTTTTGGGGTGTTGTGGATGCTCCCACAGATACAGACTTGTCTGCTGTTGCCGGCGATCCGACTGTCCATGCATCCGGTCCGCTGTTTCCATTTGCAATAACAACAATCATGCCAAGCTCGCTGGCACGGTTTACAGCCATACTCGTCGGGTAATCCGGAACATTGACATCATTGCCCAAGGACAGGTTGATAATATCCATCTCATCCTCGATTGCTTTTTCTATAGCAGCCAGCACTTGAACAGAGGAGCCTGAACCGCCTGGCCCAAGAGCACGATAGGAGTAAATCTCTGCGTCTGGAGCTACCCCATTTATCTCCCCATTGCCTGCAATGATTCCTGCTACATGGGTCCCGTGTGCAGTTGGCTGCCCTTCCTCCGGTGTGGTTTCCATTGGATCATCATCGAAATCAACCAGATCATAGCCGCCTTGATAATTCTTTTGTAAATCATTGTGGTTATAGTCAATTCCTGTATCAATCACACCTACTTTAACACCGTCCCCTGTAAAAGGAGTTGTATTCAAATCTTGCGGTTCTGGTGCAGAGGAATCCATTTCTTCCGTTACATCGGCGCTATTTGTCTGTTGAGGCAGGGTTTCGTATGTCTGCACCTGGTGGAATGTCTTCACCTGCTCAATGGAGCCAAGCTCTGCCAGCTGCTCTCCTTTTCCTTCGACAGCAAGTCCGTCAAAAACAATATCGTATACCGCTACAACCTCCACAAATGGATGATAAGCTTCTATTTCTTCTTTTACTTCATGCGGGTCTCCCTCTACTTCTATAATCAGAGTCTGCTTGGGATTGTCAGCATGATACACCGTTATGGTTTGCAGCTGCATCAAAAGCAAGCAGATTACGAGAGAGTACAACACCTTTTTCCACATAACATCTCCACCTTTGTAGAGTAGTTTTCGTGGATAAAGGTCATTTTATACAATTTTTAACGGGGGTAAATTTATCACACGGTTCTTTTATGGTATTCTGTGTTATCCACAGTCTTCTTTCTAACATGAAAAGCAGACTAGATATGATATCCAGTCTGCTTTTCATTCTCTTATTTTGTTCCGAATAGACGATCTCCTGCATCTCCAAGGCCGGGAACAATGTAACCATGGTCATCCAGACGTTCATCTAGTGCTGCTAAGTAAATATCTACATCCGGGTGTACTTCTTGTACTGCCTTCACGCCTTCTGGTGCCGCTACCAGACACATCAAGCGGATATTTTTCGCGCCGCGTTTTTTCAAAGCACCAATGGCATCAATTGCCGAACCGCCTGTTGCCAGCATCGGGTCAATCACAATCAGTTCACGTTCTTTAATATCATTGGGTAATTTAACATAGTATTCTACCGGTTTTAGTGTTTCTGGGTCACGATATAAACCAACATGTCCAACTTTTGCTGCCGGAATCAGTTTGCGTACGCCGTCAACCATGCCTAAGCCTGCACGAAGAATCGGCACCAGTCCAAGTTTTTTACCAGCTAATACTTTTGATTTTGATGTGGTAACTGGTGTTTCCACTTCTACATCAGATGTTGGTAAATCTCTTGTAATTTCAAATGCCATTAACATCGCTACTTCGTCTACAAGCTCGCGAAATTCTTTTGTTCCTGTATTTTTATCGCGAATATACGTTAATTTATGTTGAATTAACGGATGATCAAATACAAATACATTACTCACGTGACCACTCCTTAAATTTATATATCGTTCAAATTGTACTGAAAATCAGGTATGCTTTCAAGTGAATTTTCTTTGCTGAATGAATAATAGTTTATTGCAAAAATTATAATTTTGTTTTTTATTATCTCGCTGATTCCTGAAGAAATCAAGTTGGTTTTACTATAAATCAAATAATAGATATGCTTTGGAATAAAAAAGATTTCCTGGCTGTCGCTCCAGAAATACACTCCGCTAGTTATAATATCTGACTAAAGATTATTCACGTCTATTATAAAAGAAAAGTATATAATTTAATAATTCACCTTATGCATCTTTTAAATTTAGAGAATATTTCTATACTAACCAACAGAAAAAAATAAATATAGAAATCCACAGAGCACCTAACTCTGTGGATTTCTATTGTCCTGCTTTAAACGTATAAAGTTTATCCACAGTGGGGATATCTTATTTATAAAGCGGGAATTTTTCTGTTAATGCTTGTACGCGTTCTTTTGCTTCGTTGAGTTTTTCTTCGTCTTCGTAATTTTTTAAGGTAAGTGAGATAATTGCTGCTATTTCGTTCATTTCTTCGATTCCGAATCCGCGTGTGGTTACTGCTGCTGTTCCAATACGTACGCCGCTTGTAACAAATGGGCTTTCGGTATCAAAAGGGATGGTATTTTTATTTGTAGTTACGCCCACGTCATCTAATGCTTTTTCTGCTACTTTTCCTGTCAGATTTAATGGCGTAACATCTAATAATAATAAATGATTGTCTGTTCCGCCTGAAACAATACGGATGCCTTCTTTTTGCAGTGCTTCTCCAAGTGCTTTTGCATTCTCAATGATATTTCCGGAATATGCTTTGAAATCATCGGATAATACTTCTTTGAACGAAACCGCTTTTGCTGCAATAATATGCATTAAAGGTCCGCCTTGGATTCCAGGGAAGATGGCTTTATCAATTTTCTTCGCATATTCTTCTTTACAAAGAATCATTCCGCCGCGTGGACCGCGTAATGTTTTATGCGTTGTGGTTGTCACAAAATCAGAATATGGAACCGGATTTTCATGGTGACCTGTCGCAACCAATCCGGCGATATGTGCCATATCCACCATTAGATAAGCACCGACAGCATCTGCAATCTCTCTGAACTTTTTAAAGTCGATGCTTCGGGAATACGCACTTGCACCAGCAACAATCAGTTTCGGTTTGACTTCTTTTGCTTTTTCCAGGACAGCATCATAATCCAGCTGCTCTGTCTCTTTATCCACACCATAGTCAACAAAGTTGTACAACCCGCCGCTGAAGTTGACCGGGCTTCCATGCGTTAAATGTCCGCCGTGATTTAAATTCATTCCTAATACGGTATCTCCTGGCTCCAGAAAAGTAAAATATACGGCCATATTCGCTTGGGAACCGGAATGAGGCTGTACATTGGCATGATCCGCGCCGAATATTTCCTTCGCACGTTCTCTGGCAAGGTCCTCTACAATATCAACATACTCACAGCCGCCATAATAGCGTTTATCCGGGTAACCTTCCGCATATTTATTCGTAAGTATGGACCCCATTGCATCCATAACCGCCTTGGATACAAAGTTTTCTGAAGCAATCAGCTCAATCTTATTTTGCTGACGCTCCTTCTCTTGCAACATCGCCTGAAAAACTTCATTATCTGCTTGTTTTACATATTCCATCATTACTGCACAGCCTCCTATATAGGGTAAAAATTTATTATTATTTGTTGTTCAAACGAAAAAGAATGACTTATCTCACTGCGTTTTCTCCGTAATATGCCCGGTGGCCGCCAATCAATTTCGGACGGGTCCGAGCTGCCCTGACTCTGGCGTGGCCAATCGTACGCTGTTCCAATTTCAAGGGAACCGCTACTGGCTTCAAATGCATGCCTATCATGGTTTCGCCAATATCTATCCCGGCATGGGCACGAATATTCTCCACAACAACAGGATGCTCCAGTTGCCTATAGACATAGCTCGCCATTGATCCACCTGCTTCTGGAACAGGCACCACAGCAACTTCCTCCAGACCATACTGCACAGCTGTCTGTTGATCTACGACAAGAGATCGGTTTAAGTGCTCACAACATTGAAATGCAAGATGGACTCCAGTTTGCTTCTGAAGCTTTGTCATCTGCTCGTAAATACTTTTAGCAATTTCCGTACTCCCGCTTGTCCCGATTGGCTGACCGGCTACCTCACTTGTAGAGCAGCCAATAACAACGATTTCGCCTTTTTGCAGGCTGTTTGTCGCCAGCCATTGATCAATAACTTGTTCTAAGTCTTTTGTTATCATCATGACACACCCTTACTGCTTATCATCCTTCTGCGTCTTCGTTTAACACAGCAAATAATAGAATCATTTATAGCATACCATGATTTTTTTAAAATTACGATACATCTTGATGCCTGTTTTCCTCTAAACCGCCCCTGCTGCTGTCAGAAGGCTCCATGGATATCACGCTGCCAGAATCCGTTTCTTGCTTCACATTAAATTGCTTAATCTGTTCTCTTAGATTTCCGGCATGCTCCTCCATCTGTCCTGCTAATTGGTCCACTCGTTCCATTGTTCCAATCTGCTCTTGAACCGCAGCATTGACCTCCTGTGTACCAGCAGATGTTTCCTCGGCAATCGCTGCTACTTCCTGCGATTGATTGGCTGTATTTTGAATCGATTGCAGCTGCTGCTCCACCAATTCATAAATCGTATCGACCTGCGTGGCGGTCTCTGTAACTGTTGTCCCCATTTCCGTAATCGTACGATTCGTGTCCTCTCCACGACCGACTTCTTTCCGCGCGGATGCCGCATTGGTATTCATTTTTTCTGCTAATTGCTTCACATCTGTCTGGATGGAAAGCAGGAGCTCGGAAATATCGTTCACTGCCTTTCCGCTTTGGTCGGCTAGCTTCCGCACTTCCTCTGCAACCACCGCAAAGCCTTTTCCATGCTCCCCAGCCCGCGCAGCCTCAATGGAGGCATTTAATGCCAGTAAGTTGGTTTGTTCTGCAATCTCACCGACTAAAGTAATGATTCCTTCCACTTCCATCGTGCTTTGGCGCAAATGATTGACATCTTCCATTGAAACTTCCTGCTCTACAGCAATACGCTCGATTCCGGCAACTAATTGTTTCACCATGTTCTGGCCTTCCTCCAGCATATGAATCATAGCATGGGACTGCTTTTTGGAGGTCTCTGCTTTATTTTGTACTTCGTTCGCAAGCTCTGTTGCAATTTCAATCGATCCGACCGTCTCCTGTGTCGCACGTGATGAATTCTCGGCACCATCTGAAATTTCGCTGATCGAATCACCAATCGCAGCAGCATGCTTTGTAGCCGTATTCGAAGCTTCCTTCAATTGATGGACGGTTGTATTTGTTTCCTCAAAATGCTGGTCAATATTTATTACCATTTTATTTAAACTCTGCAGCATACTGTTTACCGCAACAGATAACGATTTGATTTCATCATCCGATTTCGGGATTTCCACCCGCATCTCTAAATTTCCTTTGGCTGCTTCCCCTGTAATTTTCTCCAGTTTCTGCAAAGGCTTTGTAATCCATCTCGCAGCAAAAAAAGCTAGAATCCCGGACCACACCACCCCGGCCAGCAGCGTACTGATAACAAAAACCTGCTGAGATATATTGACCCGGGATTGCACATAGTCATATACAACATAAATAAAAAATGCGCTTGTTGAGTATGTAATAAGCGCTAAAAAAGTAGTAAACACAACCAGCTTTAACCTAAGACTAAACCGATACCTATTCCCCATTAAACTTCCACTCCCCCAATTAAAATTTTCATCGCTGCGGTTATAAGACTTGCATGCTGTACAGCGGAAATCTGATGAAAATACAGCAAGCAAAACATGCAAAAACTCCGGCACAAGCGCTTTCAAGAAAAAGCAAATTTTTTCGCTTTCCCTTTCACTGCAAAGATTCCACGGAGTTTTCACAGACTGCCATCCACTGCCTTCTTCATTGCTGCTTTTTAAGATGACAGCCAATGATCAAGACAGGCTTCAATTTCTTGTTTTGTCTTCAAATAATGCGCTGTTGACCCGCCAAAAGGATCGGCAATATCAGAATGCGTCAGCTGTCTTTTTAAATCACGAATTGTTTCCATCTCTTCCTGACCTATTTCATACAGCCGCTGGCGCTGTTCTATCGGATCCATTTTAGAATCAAACTGCTTGACGCAGCGCTTTCTTTTTTCTTCTAAATTCGCATAGGCTTTTTCTATTTGCTCCCATATTTTTATATCGGCATGTAGTGCAAATTCTTTAAGTGTATATGTTTTTTTTCTTTCTTCGGGATATTCGGACCAGATTCTTTCTTTATGGGAAGCGGTCATAGTCAGGATCACATCGGCCCATTGTACCAATGCGGCGCTGATTGGGGCGGATTGATGATTGATTTCAATCCCTTCCTGTCTCAGGACCTCTTCTGTCTGACTGCTCGCCGGCGCTCCCGGCATCGCACTGATTCCGCAAGATTTCACCTGTATATCTGATTGTGCGCGCTGCTTCAACAAGGCTTCTGCCATTGGACTGCGACACGTATTTCCCGTACATACAAATAATACATTCATAAGATGAATCCTCCTGTTCTTATCACGGTAATATTTATCAAACGTATTCTTTTTTACATCATATCATGATTAAATCAAAAACGCAGACTGCCCTTTAAAAGAGATATGAGGTTTCGTTTCTCTTCATAAGGTGTATCTACTACTTAGTATGGTAGAAATAAATTATAAAAATGAACAGCTCGCATGAAAAGAACAATTACGCAGCTGGGACAAAGGGAAGATACACCCTTTCTTTAATAGGTTTATTAATAGAAACGAGGAGAAATAATATGAAGCGAAATCACACTATGATTCAATTTTTCGAATGGCATGTAGAAGCAGACGCTCTCCATTGGAACCGGCTGAAGGAAACAGCTCCTGAATTAAAAAACAGAGGCATCGACGCTGTTTGGATTCCGCCTGTTACAAAGGGCATGTCACCTGAAGATAATGGCTACGCTCCCTATGATGTATACGACTTGGGGGAATTTGATCAAAAAGGGAGCACCGCTACAAAATACGGCACAAAAAAAGAGCTGCAGGAGGCGATAAAAGCGTGTCATGATGAAGATATCCATGTGTATACGGATATCGTGATGAATCATAAAGCCGGAGCAGATGAAACAGAAGTATTTCAAGTGATTGAAGTAGATTCGAATGACAGAACAAAAGAGATTTCAGAACCCTTTGATATAGAAGGTTGGACAAAATTCACCTTCCCTGGACGTGGTGACACGTATTCTTCTTTCAAATGGAGGTTCGAGCATTTTAATGGGACAGACTACGACGCGAAGGAGGACAGAACAGGTATATTCCGAATTGTAGGCGATAATAAAACATGGAACGAAGCGGTAGATGATGAATTCAGCAATTACGATTATTTAATGTTTGCGAATATCGACTACCATCATCCAGAAGTCCGGGAAGAAATGATCCGCTGGGGCAAATGGCTAGTAGATACGCTACATTGCAATGGTTTTCGCTTAGACGCAATGAAACACATTAATCACGATTTTATTAACGTGTTTGCAAAAGAGATTGCCCAAACGTACGGCGAGGAATTTTATTTCGTCGGCGAGTTCTGGAAGCATGATTTGGAAGCATGCCAGCAATTTTTAGAACAAGTTGATTACCATATCGATTTATTTGATGTCGCGCTGCATGATAAGCTGCATGAAGCTTCTAAAGCCGGCAACGATTTTGATTTGACAGCCATTTTTGACGATACACTGGTTCAATCCTATCCGCATCATGCTGTGACCTTCGTGGATAACCATGATACACAGCCTGATGAAGCACTTGAATCCTGGGTCGAGGATTGGTTTAAACAAAGTGCTTATGCCCTTATTTTACTGCGGGAAGGCGGATACCCATGCATTTTTTACGGTGATTATTTTGGGATTGGAGGAGAAAATCCAATCGAGGATAAAAAAGAAGCCATTGATCCGCTTCTCTATGCTCGCTATCATAAAGCGTACGGTGAACAGGAAGACTACTTCGATCACCCTAGCACGATTGGCTGGGTTCGCTGCGGCTCCCCGGAAATAGAACGATCAGGCTGTGCCGTCATTATCTCAAACGGAGATGATGGCGAGAAAAGAATGTATGCAGGAAAAGATCGTGCAGGAGAAGTCTGGGTCGACCTGACCGGAACAAGAACCGAGCATATCTCCATTGAAGAAGATGGCTTTGCCGTTTTCCCTGTCAATGGAGGCAGTGTGTCCATATGGGCGCTTCCAAAAGAAGACGTCGAATAATTTAGTCCCATCAAGCCATAACTAGGTGTTAAAAAGGTTAAAACCTGTGCAATTCGGGGTTTTAGCCTTTTTGTAATAGGGTGGCGTGTGCTTTTTTCATCTGTGATTGATATGGAATATATCGTTTTATCCCTATCCCCGTTCTGAAAATTCGGCCGCCAGCACTTTTTATTTCGATTCATCATTTACGCTCAGCTGAATAACATATAAAGCCCAAAGCATGAAAGAATAATCCCTCCAAAAATTTCACTGTATATACCAAGGAAGCCCTGCAGCCGTCTGCCTAATAATAAGCCAATCCATGTAAAAAGACAGCTTACAGCCCCAAAAATAAGGAGCGTAAAAATAATCGTGACGCCAGAAATACCAAGGCTGAACCCAACTGTAAAGCTATCGAGGCTGACGCTGAACGCAAGCATCCACAATCCGAGGCCGACCGGCTGCCATCTGTACTCCTCGGATGTATGAAAGGCGGAGAAAAACATATGGACGCCGATAAAGAACAGCAGGATTCCCGATGCCAGCGCTGCCCATTGTCCGACCTGTTCTGATAACGCATGTCCAAGCAGCATGCCTGCCATCGGGAAAAGCATGTGGAGACTGCCGATTACCAGGCCAATAATAGCAATCCGTTTCAATCGCATTTTATTCATTCCTAAGCCCAAACTGATAGAGAATGCGTCCATACTTAAACCAACGGCAAGCAAGGCCAGTGAAAGTAATTCGGTAGAAAAAAACATTCATACGTCCCCCTTTGAAGCATGCTTGTACACTTTATGCTTCCAAACAGGATTATATGAATGTTTTCAGAAATATTCGTGACGACCAATGTGGATATCTCTACTATTAAAAAGATTATTCTTTTATAATTTGATCTGCCGCCTTTCGCAGACGATTCATGACTGCTTGACCAATTCCTTGCTCCGGAAATGTCTCGCAAACAATCTTATCCACATTGGCATGCTTAAAGAACCGCAATCCATCATATAAGGAAGAAGCGATTTCTTCTATCGTCCCGCCAAGCAGATGCACTTTTGTGCCGTCTGGAAAAATTTCAGCACTTTGATTGGATGCCAGGACGCCTATTCTGTTCCCTGCCTGCTTTTCCTTATCCACAAATGCACTAAAAGCCTGAAGATTTCCTTCAAATAAATAAAGCGGAACCTCTGGTGCATAGTGTTTATATTTCATTCCAGGAGCTTTGGGACGGTCCGCGGAGGATGTAACAAGGCCAGGGTCGATCATCACAGTGCCCGCTTCCGCCTCTAATTTTTCCTTTGTCACTCCGCCGGGCCGTAAAATAACCGGTATTTCTCCCGTGCAGTCAATGACCGTTGATTCCAATCCGACACCAGTCTGCCCGCCATCAATCAGTCCGCTGATTTTTCCGTTTAAATCCTCATATACATGTGCCGCTTGAGTCGGGCTGGGTTTTCCGGACACATTTGCACTGGGAGCCGCAACAGGTTTTCCTGCTGCCTGTAATAAAGCAAGCGCAATAGGGTGACTCGGGATTCGCACCCCGATTGTGGATAAACCCGCTTTTACATTCTCTGCACAGAAATCATTTGCTGGTAAAATATATGTTAAAGGGCCCGGTGAAAAAGCCTCCATCAATGGATACACATAATCTGGAATATATGTGACAAGCTCTTTTAACTGCTCCGCTGACGCAACATGGGCAATCAATGGATTATCCTGCGGGCGTCCCTTTGCTTCAAATATTTTTCGGACAGCTGCTTCGTTCGTCGCGTCTGCGCCCAATCCGTATACCGTTTCTGTAGGAAAGGCGACAACCTCTCCTTCTTTTAACAGATTTGCTGCCTCTTGAATCTCTTTGTCTATGATAGTGGTTCCATTCTTTTTCCATACTTTCGTGTGCATAACTTTTCCTCATTTCCCGCAGTGTAACAAGCTGGGAGATCGATTACCAATGTTGTCAGGTTAATAAATTTTATTGAATATTATATTTGTTACAGATAGGTAGTAAAAAACTGTCTGGCGGAGGAAAAATACGGAGACTGCTATGGGAAAGCGCAGTATTTTTCCGTAGCGGCTATTAACCTGACAATATTGCTTCGATTACTCTTCCCACCGAAGGGCTTTTGTAAAACTCCCACTGCATGAAGTTTCACTTTATACGTTTCTATTTTAGTCGATACACAACGGAAACGCAAAAAAGCAGTATTTTTACAAACTTATGCACATTATTCACAGTTTTTATCCACAAAATGACGATAATTCACATATATCCCCTAATTATACACACCCTGTTGTGAATAGTGTGTATAATTTTCACTTGACAAATTACGAAATAAACTATGCTAGTTATATCAAGCTTCTCTCCTTTTTAAGAAATTAGGATACCTGATACGCCCACCAATTCCCTGTTTTTTCTGAATTTATATTTTTAAATGTGACATCGCTTTCTCTTTTGAATTGTAAAGACTCTAATAAGATATCCACAACCGGGCTTTGATTATGCACATATACACATTTTACGTTATTTTTTCTGGATATGACGAGAACAGATTCAAATACAACAAATAATTTTTCTACATGCTCTTTATTTAAATATAATTGCTTCAGCCAATACGTTGATTCATCTACCATATCCAGATTAAAGCAGCCTTCCATGCTTCCGTTGATTTCTACAACATAGCTCTCCTTTGTTAATTTTTTGCCGAAAAGCGTTCCGTTCTTTTCCATAAATTTCTCTATCAGCTCTAGTTTTGCTTCTTTAACTTGGTAGATTTGCATTTTTCCATCCTCCATTCTTTTTCTTGGATTAAACTTAAGCTACGCTTTACTATCATCGTATGCCTCTATGAACAAATCTATGACAAGCCTAACCATTTAAATAAAAAGAATTCTACTTCGACCTCTTCTTCCTCTTCTGCTTCTGCTGCATCTCCATCCGCTACAGAGGTGCCGTTAAAGAAATCTAAAAAGCATAATGGCGGGAATAGGACACACCACCAGTTGGCGCCAGAACCTTCTCCTATCGTTACTAAAATCGCTTCATATTCCCCTGCCGGATAAAGGTAGTCTCCATATAATTTCGCAGGAAATGATACATCCTCCGCAAATTCCAGTTCAAAGTCATCATCGCTATTTTCTTTCTCCAGTGTATCTCTGACTACTTCTTCTAATTCCGGAAGCCGGTCATCGATCAGCTGTCTTGCCTCTTCAATATCATCAATGTCCTTCACCCATTCTGTGATGACTTCATTCACTTCATCACGGACCTTATGTTTTACATCTTGGTCCTTCTCGCTGTCACTATTTGCCAGAATACGCAGCCGGATCGCTTCGTCCGGGATAACCTGATAGTCAAGCTCTTTATTTTGCAATTCTTTTGCTATACTAACTACTGGAATAATCGATAATAATAAAAATATAAGTGCCATTGCCATCCATAATTTTTTCATAAAAAAATCTCCCTTCCATCTATCTATGAGATAGTTTGGACAAGGAGATTTCTGCTTATACAAGTTTGATAGAAATATATATTTGAAAACCGGGTATACTTTTTCGTTATTCTGGCTATGCAGACATCAGTTTAAATGGCTCGCAAATACCATTCGATCTTTTCCGTTGATATCTTGTTTGGTTTCCACATGGCTGCCTGGAAAAACCTGCTGTATCCGTTTCTTTACAGATTCCCCCTGCGTATGGCCAATTTCAAAAGCCAGCAGTGTATCTTTTTTTAAGGGCAGCTGTTTCACTTGTTCGATAATCATATGATATGCTGCCAATCCATCCTCTTCTGCAAAAAGCGCCAGCTCCGGGTCAAAATCACGGACGGTATCACTAAGCGCAGCTGCTTCTGATTTCGCAATATACGGCGGGTTGGAAACAATCACATCAAATGGCGTGGTTTCATGAATAACCGGAGATAAAAAATCTCCCTCCAGAAATGATACATCTGCCTCCCATTGATCGGCATTCTGCTTGGCTATTTGAAGCGCCTCAGCTGAAATATCGGTAGCAAAGACTTCTGCATGATTTAATTCTAATGCCAACGTAATCGCAATAACGCCGCTTCCTGTACCTATATCAACCACCCGTACAGGTCCGGTTTGCGCAGCAAGGTAATCCTTTACAGCAAGCACCAGCTCTTCCGTTTCCGGTCTGGGAATTAACACATGCTTATTCACTTGAAAGATGCGTCCATAAAATTCCTCAGATCCCGTCAAATGCTGGACGGGAATTCCAGTTTCAGCATGCTTTTTTATATCTGCTTCAATCTGTATTTGTTTTTCTTCAGATATGGGGTCACGCAAAACAAGCAGCCATTCCTGTCTGGATAACCCTAAATGATGTCTGATTAATATTTCTGCCACTTTTGGTTCTCTATTTGCCTTTTCTAAAAAAAGAGAAGCCCGGTGAAGGACTTCATGAATTTTTGTTTGGGTCATTGATTATTCCCCAATCTGCTCTAATTTTTTCGCTTGCTCTTCCATGACAAGCGCATCGATAAACTCATCCAGCTTGCCCTGCATAATCTGGTCCAGCTTTTGAATGGTCAAACCGATCCGATGGTCTGTCACACGGTTCTGTGGATAGTTATACGTACGGATACGCTCTGAGCGGTCTCCTGTACCAACCGCTGATTTACGATTTTCATCATATTCTGCTTGTGCTTCCTGCTGGAATTTATCATAAATACGAGCCCGTAATACTTTCATTGCTTTTTCTTTATTCTTAATCTGTGATTTTTCATCCTGAATCGATACCACAATCCCAGTAGGCTCATGCGTTAAACGTACTGCTGACATCGTCGTATTTACGCTTTGTCCCCCCGGTCCGCTGGAAGCAAAGGTATCCACACGAATATCCTTCTCATGGACATCTATCTCTACCTCTTCCGCTTCAGGCAGCACCGCAACAGTTGCAGTGGATGTATGAATCCGTCCGCCAGACTCTGTTTCCGGAACACGCTGTACGCGATGGGCGCCATTTTCATACTTCAGTTTCGAATAAACGTCTGATCCATTGATCATAAAGATGATTTCTTTATAACCGCCAACGCCTGTGGAGCTAGCCTCCATCACATCAATTTTCCAGCCCTGCGCTTCTGCATAACGAGAGTACATCCGATATAAATCACCTGCAAATAAAGCAGCTTCATCTCCCCCGGCAGCACCGCGAATTTCCATAATAACGTTCTTATCATCATTCGGGTCTTTAGGAAGCAAGAGAATCTTCATTTGTTCCTCCAACTCTTCTTTTCTGGACGATAATTCAGATACTTCCATCTTCGCCATTTCCAGCATTTCATTATCTGATTCATCTTCCAGCATTTCTTTCGCATCTGCCAGTTGTGATGTAACTTCTCTATACTCACGGTGAGCCTGGACAACGTCCTCCAGTCCAGCCTGCTCTTTCGAATACTCACGCAGCTTTTTTGTATCACTGATTACTTCCGGGTCACTTAACATTTCATTTAATTTATTATACCGATCTTCTAGTGCTTGCAAACGATCTAACACAAGAATACACCTCTTTCTCCATAACAGTCTTATTATATTATAAGGGAGCATCCGGGTCAATTGCACACCAGATGAGAAGTAATGGCAGGGTTGCCGATAAACAAAAAAATACCCATAAACTCGGCACGTTTTATACATGACCTGTCTATAGGCATTCTTTCTTGATTTCTTCTTTATTTAATTTAATATACAGCATCCGCTTATTTTCCCTTCCAATTCCGTATCTTTCTAAAAAGAAAAGTTTATTTTTTTAACCTTTATCTGATACTTATTTCTTTTTTCTGCATGATATTGGGATTTTTCCGGCTTGTATGAAGCACATATACCTCTCTTCCTAAATTGTATCGGTGAATCTCCTGACAAATTTTCATTGCCTCTGGAGAGTTGGAGAATTTTTTCAAAGGGTCCATGTCTTCTAAAATGCGTTCACTGTGCTCATTAGTATGCGCCTGAACTACTTCAATTAAAACCCATTGTTCCGGAAATGCGTCGCGCACTTCTTCCCATTTCAATGTATTCACCTCCAGAATGATACATAGTATATTTATATTGTATCATGAGAAGGAATAGCGTAATAGCACTTGTGCAAAAATTACGATAACTTTCACAATTTCTTTGAAAAAGAATTTGTCCAGAAAGAAGACCCTTTTTATCAAAAAGAAACCCAAGCTAATTTGGATTTCTTTTGTGGTATACGAATCTGATGTAAAATATTGCACCTGCAATTATCGTATTGTTATTTATTTTTTTAATAAATGTTACCTTTTCCTCCGCCTGTATTATTCATCAGCCTTACTCCTATAACAACGTTTTAAAAAACGGCCAAGCGTTATCACATCCGTACAATAACAGCTCCGCCGCCACTTCCTTGAATACATTTGGTATCTTCTTGCTCATGCATAAATTGCAGCAGTCGATTGTTCTGTGCAATCAAGTAGTTAAGCTGCTCCAGCTGGCTTCTTAAATCCATCATCATCTGCATCATGTATTGCATATCCGGTGATGCATCATGATAAGAAGCGGAATGGGCTTTATATAGATTGCTTCCCGGTCTTTGGCTGGCTGTATCCTGAACAGGAAGTTCATAGCCTGATCCATAGTTATCACCTTGTATTTGCGTTTCCACACCTGCGTCCTGTGCGCTATTGCTCCGTTGGCTCTGATATTCCTTTTGCCGGGTATGCCCTCCCTGATTTTGACGATAACGGTGCCAGCCGGGCGAATAGGGATAGTGAAAAGACATCCGTTAACCTCCTCTCATCCTATATCCAGTGTATTTGCCCGTTCTTTCCATGTGTGCAACGACCTGAAATTGATTAATTAGCCCGATTTGTGAATTATTTTTCCTCAATAATATTAGGATTCTGACGGTTAGTATGAAGAACAGGAAAAAGCCAAATCAGAACAAACGGAAATCAAATGTCATTTATTTGAGATGGCCTCTAAGGATCATCCATATATCCCGTACCCTTTTTTGAATGCTTTGTTTAAATCGATGAAACAGAACGATTATCAATCCTTACCGATTCAATCGAGTCAAGGCATTATGAAAATGGTCTTTCAAAATTGGATATCTTTTTATGACAGCTTACGGGAGTATAAAAAGAATCCCGTAAAATTTAAAGCACGTCCTAGAATACCAGGATATTGTCGTTCCAAAGAAAAAGAAATAACCTTTTCCAATCAGGATTGTATGGTAAAAGATAATAAATTCTTGAAGTTCCCTAAACAAAAGCACGCCTGAATATAGGGAAGTTAGGTTATTCGGAAGGAAGGCTCAAACAAGTTCGAGTCGTTCCCAAGTACGGTCAATATGTCGTGGAATTAGTTTTTCAAATTCCTGCAAAAGCAGAGAAAAAAGAATCCAAGAACCGTTTTATGTCTGTTGATTTAGGTATGGATAATCTTGCAACCATTGTCACGAACACAGGCAAAAGGCCAGTTTTAGTGAAGGGCAAAAATATCAAATCCGTCAATCAACGCTATAATCAGCTAAAAGCCTATTATACAGGGATCTTCCGTCAAGGAAAAAATACAAACGAGGGGCCGTTTACATCCAAACGTTTGGAGAAAATCAGCCAAAAACGATTTCTTCAAATCAAAGATCTCTTTCATAAAGCCAGTTTTCAAATCGTGAAAATCGCCTTGGAAGAGGATATTGATACCATCATCATCGGGCAAAATAAAGACTGGAAACAACACGCCGCTATAGGAAAAAGGAATAACCAATCTTTTACAGCTATCCCGCACAGCCTGCTTATTCAAATGATCACATACAAAGCAGAAAAGCATGGGATAACGGTGATGTTGACAGAAGAATCTTATACGTCGAAAGCAAGTTTTCTTGATAACGATGAAATCCCTATTTATGACCAAAAGAGTCAAAGCGTTGTATTTTCAGGGAAGCGTATCAAACGCGGGCTTTACCTTTCGAAAATGCGTTTACTATGTATCATGATTATACCAAGAATTATTACACTTCCATTTCGATACATGCTTATATATGTAAGAAGAAATTTCGTTAAATTATTCCAACTCCATTTACCACAATATAACTGAATGTTTGGCGTTCACTCCAAAATAAGTAAAATATCATTTTTAAACAGGAAATCCAACAACAAGTACCAACACGATTCACTCAACTGCCAATGGTTTTAATTGGGTAAGTAATCGCAAAAGCCATTCTATGGAAGAGAGTAATCAATGCGCCTTTCTCCAACTCTAACCTAATCCTGCAAGGTGGCGAGGAGGAATCGCAACAAAATGAGGTTTCATTATATAAAAAACTGCCGAATATATAGATTCGGCAGTTTTCGTATTAACTATTTGCTTGTTTTACAACATTTTGTGCTACATTTACTTCTGGTTTATTAGGTACTTCATGATGATGACGGCAGCGCGGTTCATAGGATTCTGAAGCTCCTACCAGAATGACAGGGTCATCGTAGGAAGCAGGTTTTCCATCAATCAGCCGCTGCGTTCTGCTGGCAGGCGAACCGCATAATGGACAGATGGCGTTTAATTTCGTCACCGATTCCGATAAAGCCATCAGCTGCGGTACGGGTTCAAAAGGAACCCCACGAAAATCCATATCCAGGCCGGCAACAATGACACGGATATCCCGGCGAACAAGCTCCTCGATGACATCAATGACATTGTTATTGAAAAATTGCACTTCATCAATCGCCACAATCTCTACATCGGGCTTTATTTCCTCTAAAATTTCAGCCGCATCCTTGATTGATTTTGCAATAGTAGTTCTGCCATCATGAGAAACAACTGCTGTTTCATCATAACGGTTATCAATAGCCGGTTTAAATACACATACATCTAGATGCGCATACGTTGCTCTTCTGACACGACGTATTAATTCTTCTGATTTCCCGGAAAACATGCTTCCGCAAATTAATTCTACCCAGCCATTTCGCTTCATTATATGCATTTGGAGAAACTCCTCTCGCGAATAAGTATAACTATTTTTAATGAGAAGCTCAGGCAGCACTCTCAACTATCTTCTATTATATGATAAATGAAAAAAACTTATTTTTCATATTTTATCTCATTAAAAGTAAAAAAACAGGCAAAATGAGACATTTTGCCTGTCCTTTCCAAATTCCATTCCTTATAAAAATTCTTTTTAACCGATAGACGGTTCATCAGAAAATTAGTTAAGGTTATATTTTTTCTTAAAGCGATCCACACGGCCGCCGACTTTGTCAGCTTTTTGCTTACCAGTGTAGAATGGATGTGAATCAGAGCTGATTTCAACTTTTAATAGAGGGTATGTGTTTCCATCTTCCCACTCAATTGTTTCGTCTGATTCTTTTGTAGATCCGCTTAAGAACTTGTAATTCGTGCTAGTATCAAGAAAAACTACTTTTCTGTACTCTGGATGAATTTCCTTTTTCATGTTCTTCTACTCCTTTTTGCCCTGAGTCCCTTGGAAACAGAGTTATTCGAAGAGTCGTTCGCGATGCAATGCACCCTACCTAAACTCACATAGAAAGATTATAACAGTGTATAGAATGAAATGCAATAGAAGTTATTAACAAAAGACAAAATGCATCTGATTCTATTGACGATTCATTCCTTTTCGTTTCATTTCTTCGTCCATCAGCTGCAGGAATTCTTCATTATTCTTAGAATTCTTCATCCGTTTTAAGAAGCGGTCTAAGAAATCATTGGAATCCTGCATGGTTTTCCGCAGCAGCCACATTTTATCTAAATGTGCTTTATCTACCAAGAGCTCTTCTTTACGGGTTCCTGAACGCAGAATATCGATAGCAGGGAAGATTCGGCGGTCTGCAAGATGACGATTCAGATGCAGCTCCATATTCCCTGTTCCTTTAAATTCTTCATAAATCACATCATCCATACGTGAACCGGTGTCTACCAGCGCTGTCGCTAAAATGGTAAAGCTGCCGCCTTCTTCAATATTTCTTGCCGCACCAAAGAATCGCTTTGGACGGTGGAAGGCTGCCGGATCGATACCGCCGGATAAGGTACGTCCGCTTGGAGGAATAACTAAGTTATACGCCCGGGCCAAGCGTGTAATGCTATCCATCAGAACGATGACATCACGCTTGTGCTCGACAAGACGCATAGCACGCTCTAACACAAGCTCCGACACTTTGATATGGCTCTCAGGAACTTCGTCAAAAGTAGAGGAAACGACATCAACGTCCGGACCTACAGAACGTTCAATATCGGTTACTTCCTCTGGACGCTCATCCACCAGCAGAATAATCAGTTTGGCATGCGGATGGTTTTGAGAGATGCTGTTTGCAATTTCTTTAATCAGCATCGTTTTCCCAGCTTTTGGCGGCGCGACAATCAAACCGCGCTGTCCAAAACCGACTGGTGTCATTAAATCCATAATACGTGTAGATAACTGGTTTGTTTCTGTTTCTAACCTGATTGGCCGATTTGGGTAAAGTGCTGTTAAAGCTGGAAAATGGACACGTTCTTTGGAAGAATCCGGGTCTTCATCATTCACTGCATCGACATGCAACAGACCGTAATAACGTTCGTTTTCCTTTGGCGGACGTACCTTTCCGGATACTTTATCTCCATTTCTCAAATCAAAACGACGGATTTGGGAAGCAGAGATATAGATATCCTCTGCACTTGGAGAATAGTTGATTGGACGCAGGAAACCAAATCCTTCAGAAGGAATAATTTCTAAGATTCCATCCATAAATAAAAATCCATCTTTTTCCGCCTGCGCTTTTAATATTGCAAAAATTAGCTCTTTCTTTGTCAGCTTTGCGTAATATGAAATTTTATAATCTTTCGCAAGTGCATAAATCTCTTTTAACGTCATTGTCTCTAAACTAGAGATTGTCAGTGTTGCCATTAAATCACCACGCCTGTTCTAGGTTCTTTTATATATTTTAATAGGACGAATAAACATTGTCCCATCTTTTCATACAGCTTCTGTATTTTATGATAAATAATTTGATGGAGTACACCATCTCTATCTTTCTCCATAGCTGATCGTTTGGTTACCTATTGCTGTCTTATCGTGTATACGCTTCATTAGAATTTCATCCGCTAAAGATTTTAATCAAATGGAGAAAAAACGGATGATTGATTCGTTGACAGCTTATCATTCGTTTCCTATTTTTCGGAAACGATATGTATCTGGTATTATTTTTAAATTTTTCTAACTTCCTTTTTCATCTATCATCGTCTTGACTGTAAAAGTACCATTTTCGTCATGGTATGCAAAACGGATTTCCTTATAATGATATGGAAGGAGTACTAAGAAGACCTGCTCCGGCTGAGAGAAGCAGTTAGAAGCTGTGATATTGCTGCAGATGTCTGGAGATAACAGACACAATCCATGTTATTTATTAGACTGACAGTACTTTTCAGGAAGGCGGGTCATCAGAGTTGCGTATTTTGGTAAGAATACGATATCTCTGTAAAATGAAACTTCCTTTTCTATTTCCCTGTCAGACTTTTATCAAATTGCTTGGTTTGACTAAACATCTATTATCATACTCTTTTACGAATAAAGATTCAATAGACTTTTTTGTCAAAAATAGAGGAATTTTATCATGTTAACTATGACTTTTATCTATGATTCTGAAGTTATCGAAAATGTACTCATCTTGCAGGCTTTTTCGACAATAGAAGTTATTTGAGGACAGGTGTATCTTTTCTATCACTGCGTTTAAAAATATTCAGGAAAACGATACATCGATAAGAAGTATTTGCCAGGCCGCCCGAATACCTCAAAACATGCTATATAATAAAAAAGAAGGAAGCCGCTTCTCTTTTAGAGGATGTTTAAAAAGCAAATAAAAGGACTTGCCGGCTTAAATTACAGCAGTTGGAGGGATGGGAGCCCCCGCGCTGTAAAAATTCGATGTGTCCTTTTATTCCGCTTTTTAACCGTCTCTTTTACGTATTCTGATCTTGGTAAATTTCTGATTCAGTCATTTCTTCCCGCCAAATGGTTGCTCCGAGAGAAGAAAGCTTGTCCGTCAAATTCTCATAGCCGCGGTCAATATGATCCAAACCGGTAATCTCCGTTACGCCATTTGCAAGAAGTCCGGCAATTACCAGAGCTGCTCCGGCACGAAGGTCGCTGGCTTTTACCTTTGCACCTTCTAATTGAGTCGGACCAGAAACAATCACGGATCCGCCCTCCACTTTTATTTCCGCATTCATCCGGCGGAGCTCATCAATATGCTTTAATCGTGCAGAATAAATGGTATCGATAATCACACCAGAATACCCCGCTTGTGTTAATAGTGTTGTAAGCGGCTGCTGCAGGTCAGTCGGAAAGCCAGGATAAACCAATGTCTTGATATCCACACTGCTTAATGATTTTGTTCTGGCAACATATAATTGGTCATTGTGTGATTCAATATTTACATTCATTTCCCGCAGTTTTGCAATCAATGATTCCATATGCTGCGGAATAACATTGTCAATAATCACTTCTTTCCCCATTGCAGCGGCTGCAATAGCATACGTACCCGCTTCAATACGGTCAGGAATAATGGTATGCGTACAACCATGTAAGGAAGGAACCCCGTCGATACGAATCACATCTGTTCCAACACCTTTGATTTTGGCACCCATATTGGTTAATAGCGTCGCAACATCAATAATCTCGGGTTCTTTTGCAGCATTTTCAATGATTGTTTGTCCTTTTGCCTTTACCGCGGCCAGCATAATATTAATGGTAGCCCCAACACTGACGACATCCAAATAAATGCGTGCACCGCGCAGCTCTTTGGCACGTAAATAAATCGCACCCTGCTCATTTGTCACCTCAGCACCTAATGCTTCAAATCCTTTAATATGCTGGTCTATTGGGCGCGGCCCCAGGTAGCAGCCTCCAGGCAAACCAATAACTGCTTTATTAAATTTTCCAAGCATGGCACCCATGAAATAATAGGATGCACGTAATTTTTTGACTCTTCCGTTCGGCAATGGCATGGCAATCATTTTCTCTGGATGGATCGTCATGTCCTGACCATCCCGGGATACTGTCCCGCCAATTTCTTCTAACAGCTGACCTAACGTATCTACATCCGAAATATCCGGCAATCCTTCAATCGTTACTGTAGAATCTGCAAGAATAGCTGCAGGCAATAAAGCTACTGCACTATTTTTTGCACCGCTGATATGAACTTCTCCAGATAATTCATGCCCACCCTCAATTAATAACTTTTGCATGTAAAAACCTCGTTCCTATGGAAGTTATGATCCACAAGTTGTTTTTGTTTATTCAGATGCATATCATCTTTACCCTTTTCTTATTGTCTGTCTTTTTTCCAACTCTATGCAATTATTTTTGATTATTCCAGTCTGCTAAGAATTTCTCAATTCCCTGATCCGTTAATGGATGCTTGACTAAGGACGACAGAACGTTGAATGGAATGGTTGCAATATGCGCTCCGTTTAATGCAGCATCTGTAACATGAATTGGATGACGGATAGATGCAGCAATGATTTCAGTCTGAATCTGATGACGGTCAAAAATAGCTGCAACATTAGCTATCAATTCCATTCCATCCTGTCCAATATCATCTAATCTTCCCAGGAAAGGAGATACATAGGTTGCTCCAGCACGTGCTGCAAGCAATGCCTGATTCGCATTAAAAATCAATGTCACGTTGGTTTTGATATTTAAATCGCTGAACACCTTAACCGCTTTCAAACCTTCAAGGGTCATCGGTACTTTTACCGTAATATTTGGTGCGATGGCTGCCAGCTCTTTCCCTTCTTCTATCATGCCTTCTGCGTCCTCAGCAATTACTTCTGCACTGACTGATCCAGAAACTTCTTCTGTGATTTCACGCAAGCGGTCATGAAAAGAAACCCCTTCTTTTGCTACAAGGCTTGGGTTGGTTGTAACACCAGCCAGTATCCCAAGCTTATTCGCTTCTTTGATATCTTCAATATTAGCTGTATCAATGAAAAATTTCATTTAGATTACCTCCCTGAGATTTTGCAGCAAAAGCTGCACCATCGGTACAGCTTTTGCCTGATATATTTTTATTGATGTGATTAAAAAGTTTCTTATCTGCTCTTTTTAACACATATTTTTAATGAAATCAATTATGCATTATTAGAAGAACCAAATTCACGCATTTTACCGATTACGGTTTCTTTAATCGCTGCAGTACCTGGTCCTAAATATTTACGCGGATCATATAAATCCGGCTTTTGTGCTAATGTTTCACGAATTGCTTTCGTCTGGGAAATTTGATTCTCTGTATTCACATTGATTTTAGCAGTTCCTAATGAAATTGCTTTTTGAATATCTTTTGTAGGAATTCCTGTACCGCCGTGAAGTACTAATGGCACATTAACTAACTCCAGGATTTCTTTCATTTCTGTGAATCCTAAGTTAGGCTCTCCTTGGTATGGACCATGAACGGAACCTAGTGCTGGCGCCAGGCAATCTACTCCTGCTTCTGTCACAAGACGCAGACATTCTTCTTTATCTGCATAGTTGATTCCGCCGATAACACCATCTTCTTCTCCACCTACAGTACCAACCTCTGCCTCAACAGATACACCATGGATATGAGCAAGTTCAACCACTTTCTTTGTTACTTCGATATTTTCTTCGATCGGTGAGTGCGATCCGTCTATCATGACAGAAGTAAATCCTGCATGGATTGCTTCTGCACAGCTTTTAAAGCTGGACCCGTGATCTAAATGAATGGCAACAGGCACGGTTGTACCATATGAATCCATTAAAGATTTTACCATAGCAACTACGACATTGTAGCCGCCCATATATTTTCCAGCACCCTCAGAAACACCAAGAATTACTGGTGACTTTTCTTCTTGAGCTGCTTGGAGAATACCTTGGATATATTCCAGGTTGTTAATATTAAACTGACCTACTGCATATCCATTTTCTTTTCCTTTTTCGAGCATTTCTTTCATTGATACTAAAGGCATACCAAGTTCCTCCTTCAAATTGTCCGCATGAATTTCTGACAACATTCATTACAATATAAGAATACCAATTTCAAGACTTTATCGCAACAAAGTAGCAGTGATTCATTCGTTTTTCTTCAAAATTTCTTCCACAACATGACATAGTTTTGCAACATTGAATGGCTTCGAAATAATTTCCTCAGGTAAGTTTTCCCCCAGTTCCTGTTTTGCAACTTCCGGCAATCCAGTAATGATGATAGTTTTTGCTTCTACCCTCATCTGCTTTATTTTTTGCATGACAGCCTTTCCGTTGTAAACAGGGATATGATAATCCAGAACTACCAAATCGCAAGGGGACTCTGATAAATGTTCAACCGCTTCTTTTCCGTTCTTTGCAAGTGAAGTACGATAACCGGCTGTTTGAAAAACTTCTTGAAGCAACATGCGAATTCCTATTTGGTCATCAACAATGAGGATTGATTGTGTCATACTTACCCTCCGATATATTTAATTTTTGTTTTAAATTTAAAATTCGATATATTTATTTAAATTCCTGCTTATTTATATGGATTTGTTTTTTACCCCCTATTTTAACAAGAATCATTTTACGGCTAAAACTGCAGACCTGATGGCAGTTTCCACCATTCATTTAGATGTGTATTCACAAGCGAAAATTATACACCACCGCTCATCGTTCCTCCCGGCCTTTTGCCAGCCAAAGCAGCCATTGTCTCGATGAGATTCAGCTCCTTTCGCTTTTTTTCAATAAACCTTATTCTTCCAAAAAACAGGGGATAAGATTTACATAACACAATGGTGAATCAGCCGTTTTTTCTCCGGCACTATGGGATAGTATAGATGCAATTGCTTCTGTGATGTATTTCTGCCCACGGAAAATACTTTAACCATACTTTAGCATAGATGTCGAGGAAATTGTTCCTATATTTTATTTTGATAAGCGATTAAAGTACTTATACTTGCTGTTTAACCCAGCGTGAATACAAAAAAAGATACTCATCTGTGATAGATGAATATCTCCTTTTTGCTTTTATCATTTATTTTTTATTTTCCACAGCCGCACCGATAAATCCTTTGAACAATCCTTGCGATCTGGTAGGGCGAGAAGTGAACTCCGGATGGAATTGGCAAGCAATAAACCAAGGATGATCCTGAATTTCAATTGTCTCTACAAGGCGTCCATCCGGGCTAGTCCCAGAGAAAACAAGCCCTTTTTCTGCCATTTGCTCCCGATACACATTATTAAATTCATAACGATGACGATGTCTTTCTTCCACTACTTCTGCACCGTCATACGCTTCTTTTGTTTTCGTGCCTTCTGTTAAATGGCATGGATATAATCCAAGACGCAATGTACCGCCTAAGTCTTCAATATCCTTTTGCTCTGGAAGCAGGTCAATAATCGGGTATGGCGTTCCCGGATTAATTTCTGCAGAATGTGCGCCTTCTAAGCCTGCTACGTTTCTGGCAAACTCCACAGTAGCCAGCTGCATGCCTAAGCAAATTCCAAAGAACGGGATTTTGTTTTCACGCGCGTAACGAATCGCATGGATTTTTCCATCGATACCACGGTCACCGAATCCGCCAGGAACGATAACCCCGTCTACTTTCGATAATGCTGTTTCAATCTCTGCTTCTGATAATAATTCAGAGTTGATCCAATGTATATTGACATTCGCATCAAAATCATACCCGGCATGCTTTAAGGATTCGACAACAGAAAGATAAGCGTCAGGAAGTTCTACATATTTCCCGACCAGCCCAATCTCGACTTTTTTAGAAAGGTTACGAACCTTATTAATAAGTTCCTTCCAGTCGTCCATGTCTGCATCTTGGCAATCTAACCCAAAATGGTTGCAAACAATCTGATCCATATTTTGCTCCTGTAAAGCAATAGGAACTTGATACAGCGTATCTGCATCCATCATTTCAATAACCGATTTTTCATTAATGTCACAGAATAAAGCAATCTTTTCTTTCATTTCCTTAGTAATTGCCATTTCGGTACGTAATACAATCACATCTGGCTGGATTCCAAGAGAACGGAGCTCTTTTACACTATGCTGTGTCGGCTTCGTTTTTACTTCGCCTGCAGCTTTAATGTAAGGAACAAGCGTACAGTGGATGTACATCACACTATTCCGGCCAACATCACTTTTAATTTGACGGATAGCTTCTAAGAATGGCAGTGACTCAATATCGCCGACAGTTCCGCCGATTTCTGTAATAACAACATCTGCGCCAGTAGCTTCACCTGCACGGAATACCTGGTCTTTGATTTCATTGGTAATATGCGGAATAACCTGTACTGTTCCGCCAAGGTAATCGCCGTGACGCTCTTTGCGGATGACACTGGAATATACTTTCCCTGTTGTAATATTGCTGTATTTATTTAAGTTGATATCGATAAAGCGTTCATAATGTCCAAGGTCTAAATCTGTTTCAGCGCCATCTTCGGTCACGAATACTTCCCCATGCTGATAAGGACTCATTGTCCCAGGGTCTACGTTGATGTACGGATCAAATTTTTGAATCGTTACTTTTAATCCGCGGTTTTTTAATAAACGTCCTAATGAAGCTGCTGTAATCCCTTTTCCAAGCGATGATACTACGCCGCCAGTTACAAAAATATACTTTGTCACTTGTTCTCATCCTTCTTTCTTTATTTTATGTTATGCATTGATTAAGTGATTCAGGGAGTTAGCGCCCGTTATCTCTCGCCCGAATACATTTATTTTGAGGCGGAAGGTTTACGGAGGCTTCTCCGTGATAAAATTGGCCGTTCTTTGGAATGATTGTCCTGTCCGTAGCATTTACATAGATGGTAAAAGCTATCACACAAAACTATTTCAATTTATTTCTCTATCTAACAAGAAAAGCGTTTCCCCTCTCATCTCTCAGGGGAAACGCTTTGTAATTATATTCAAAGAGCCCAATAAAGATTCTACTGTTAGTCTATGTAAATGTCAAGCACTGAAAAAAACATGTTTTTTTCCTGTCACGTTCCCGCTTTATTACAAAAAGCTGGAGCAAGTCGAATGATGATCAACTTGCCCCAGCTTATCAACTTTGTACATTAATGATTAACGATCGTCTTCATTATCGTAATCTAATTCATCGAGATCGTCCTTGCCGATAACGTCGTCTACTTCATCTTCAATTTCTTCCAGATCCGCATCTTCTACGTCATCATCGAAATCATCCAGCATATCATCGATGTCTTCATCAGTTATGTCTAAATCATCATGGATATCTTCTGTGTCTTCCACTGCAGCTTTCTTCTTTTTCTTACGCTTTTTCGGTTCTTCCGTAATTTCTTCTTCTCCCTGTTCGACCGAATACCAGCTTTTTAGTCCCCATACACCGGAACCTAATGTTAAGTAACGTCCGTCAACATTCATGTCTGTATAGAATTGTGCAATCAAATTTTCTTTCTGTTCTTCGGATAAGTTTTTTAACTCTGCTATTTGAGAAAATAAATCTTGAAAAGGGATTGCTTTATTTTTTTCTTTTAGAATGAGGGAACCTAATTCAATCATGGATAAATCGTCAATTTGCTCTTGTGTTAATTCTTTCAAACTCACGCTCATGCACTCCTTTTAGAAAATAATCATACCCATCTATGCTATCAATGATTATTATATATGCTATTTTGAGATCGACACCAAAATCTATGGTTTATAAATAGATGTTATCATGACTCATAGTGACCGCTACGGAAAAACACTACGCTTTCCGTGGGCCCCGAGCTCATCTCCTTTAAAGAAGACTTGCTGATTGGCAAGCCGTCAGGCGCAGACAGAAGCATAGTCGCACTTATGCCCTGCGGGTAGAAAAAAAGAAGTACGCTTTTTTTCTGCGGAGTCTTCCCTCCGCGCTTTCCCACGACGGACAGGACGTCCTAGTGTCGGTCGTTGGTCACAGGACGTGACCGTTCTTAGCCGACCAGGAGTCTCCGTATTTTTCCTCTGGGACTGGGACTGCGATTACTCGTCCCACCGAAAACCATTGCGGTTACTCGCCCCATCAAAACCGTCGCTAGCTAGTATCGCCAACATAATTATTCACTTATATCAACCAATGATTTGGATGAACATCCCCAATTCTTCACAATAAATCTATTTTACATTATAAACACATTTGATTGCAATTATCCAGTGAAAGTTGTTCAGATCTACGCTGGATTTAAACATACCATTTCTTCTGCTTCTAAAGGAGCACGAGCTGGTATTACAAATGCCGAGACGGGTTTCTGGATATTACATGTTCCGTCTGTATTGCCCGCCGACTTCATAGAGTGCTCTGGTGATTTCTCCAAGGCTTGCGTGGCGGACAGTGTGCAGCAGTTCTTGGAAGATGTTTCCGTCTGTTACTGCTGTCTGTTTTAATCGTTTTAGAGCTTCTTCTACATGATCTTTATGCTCTGATTGAAAACGACGCAGTTCATTAATTTGATGCATTTTTTCCTCTTCGGTTGCCCGGGCAAGCTCCATGGAATCAATGTCTTCCTCTGAAGGCGGGTTGGGATTTAAATACGTATTCACCCCTACGATCGGCAATGCTCCCGAATGCTTCTTTCCCTCATAATAAAGCGATTCCTCCTGAATTTTCCCGCGCTGATATTGGCGTTCCATCGCCCCCAGGACACCACCGCGGTCATTCATCTGTTCAAATTCCTGCAGAACCGCTTCCTGCACAAGGTCGGTTAATTCTTCAACAATAAAGGATCCCTGTAAGGAATTCTCATTTTTCGCCAGCCCAAATTCTTTATTAATAATCATCTGAATCGCCATCGCCCGGCGGACAGATTCTTCTGTCGGGGTCGTGATTGCTTCATCATAAGCATTGGTATGCAGGGAATTCGTATTATCCTGAATAGCTAATAATGCTTGCAATGTGGTGCGGATATCATTAAAATCAATCTCCTGCGCATGCAGGGACCGCCCTGAAGTCTGCACATGATACTTCAGCTTTTGGCTGCGTTCATTGGCACTGTATTTTTCCTTCATGGTAATTGCCCAGATTCTTCTCGCTACCCGGCCTATCACGGTATATTCCGGATCTAGCCCATTCGAGAAGAAGAAAGAGAGATTCGGTGCAAATTTATTAATATCCATTCCGCGGCTTAGATAATATTCTACATACGTAAATCCATTTGCTAACGTGAACGCCAGCTGGGTAATCGGATTCGCGCCGGCTTCTGCAATATGATAACCAGATATGGAAACAGAATAATAATTACGTACCTTATTCTCTATAAAATATGCTTGAATATCCCCCATCATCCGCAGGGCAAATTCAGTTGAAAAAATACAGGTATTCTGCCCTTGGTCCTCTTTTAAAATATCTGCCTGCACGGTCCCTCTGATGACAGAAACAGTATCTGTCTTAATTTGACCAAATTCCTCACTGGTTGGCGGCCGTCCCTGCTCCTCGGTAAACTTATCCACCTGCTGGTCAATGGCCGTATTAAAATACATCGCTAAAATAATAGGCGCCGGACCATTGATTGTCATCGAGACAGATGTTAAGGGGTCTGTTAAATCGAAACCGCTATAGAGCTTTTTCATATCCTCTAATGTACAAATGTTTACGCCGCTGTTGCCAACCTTTCCGTAAATATCCGGACGTTCTGCAGGGTCTTCTCCATATAAAGTAACTGAATCAAATGCTGTAGAAAGTCGTTTTGCTTCCTCCCCTTTAGACAGATAATGGAAGCGGCGGTTGGTCCGTTCCGGTGTCCCCTCACCGGCAAATTGTCTGGTCGGATCTTCTCCCTTTCGTTTAAATGGAAATACGCCTGCTGTATAAGGAAAGGCTCCGGGAACATTTTCCCGCATTAACCAATAAAGGCGGTCTCCCCAATCCTGGTATTTCGGCAGCACTACTTTCGGAATCTTTAATCCCGAGAGAGACTCTGTTGTTAAATCCATCGTAATCTCTTTATCTCTTACTTTAAACGTAAAGGTATCCCCAAGATAGCTTTCTTTTAATGTCTCCCAATTTTCCAGCAATTGTCTGGAGTTTCCGTCTAATTGCTGTTCATAGCTTGTAATGATTTGATCCAATGAAGCCGCAATAGCTTCCTCCGCATCTTCCTTAGCTCCGGTTAATCGATAAAGTTTAGAAGCAATTTTCTGCTGCTTCCCGGCGCGCTTATCATAATTCCGGACATAGGAAGCAATCTCCCGTAAATAATGCCTGCGCTCATTCGTAATGATTTGATTTTGCTTTTCGGAGATAACATGACGCGGAAAGGAGACCTCTGCTTCCCACTGATAATCGGCTTTTATCCGGTCAATCAAAGACCCAAACAAAGCATTCGTTCCTTCATCATTAAACTGGCTTGCTATTGTGCCGAAAACAGGAAATCGGCTTTTATCCTCATGAAACAGCATATGGCTGCGTTCGTATTGTTTCCGGACTTGATTCAGCGCATCCTCTGACCCCTTTTGTTCAAATTTATTAATCACAATAAAATCGGCATAATCGATCATATCTATTTTTTCTAATTGCGTCGGCGCCCCAAACTCCGCTGTCATCACATACATGGATAAATCCGTAATATCTGTTACCGCAGCATCACCCTGCCCAATCCCGCTCGTTTCGACAATAATCAGGTCATAGTCTGATGCGCGCACGACATTTATCGCATCCTGAATGGAATCGGAAAGCTCTGTTCCAGAATTTCTGGTCGCCAGCGAGCGCATATACACCCGCTCTGAAAAAATCGCGTTCATACGGATACGGTCACCAAGCAATGCTCCACCTGTTTTTCGTTTGGATGGATCGATAGATAAGATAGCTATTTTCCGCTCTGGAATTTCATTTAAAAAACGGCGGATAAGTTCATCTGTCAGCGAGCTTTTCCCTGCTCCGCCTGTTCCTGTAATTCCGAGAACAGGGATTTTCTGTTTTTGCTGCTCTGAAAGTTTTTTTAATACCTGCTTTTTCGTTTCTTCCTCCCCATTCTCCATCAAGGTAATGAATTTACCGATTGCTAAGCGATCTCCTTCTTTTAACCGCTCCATATCTTTTTCAATATCAATCGGCGGAAGAAAATCACATTTTTCCAGCATCCGGTCAATCATCCCCTGCAGACCATACTTTCTCCCATCCTCGGGAGAAAAAACCTGAGCTACGCCATAATCATGAAGCTCTTTGATTTCACGGGGGAGAATCGTCCCTCCGCCGCCGCCTAACACTTGAATATGAGCCGCATCCAGTTCTTTCAACAGGTCAATCATATATTTAAAATATTCCACATGCCCGCCCTGATACGATGAGATAGCAATCCCCTGCGCGTCCTCCTGGATTGCTGCGTAGACGACTTCTTCTACGGAACGGTTATGTCCAAGATGAATAACCTCGGCACCGCTCGCCTGCAAAATGCGCCGCATAATATTAATGGAAGCATCATGCCCGTCAAACAGGCTCGATGCCGTTACAAAACGAATAGGATGCTTTGGCGAATAACGTTCTTCTGTCATGCTTATCCCCCTCTTTTAGTCAGCTCTTAACATAGTAAAATCCCTAATCCTCCCTATAGTTACAGCCAGCAATCCACTTGCTTCATCTGCAGCTCGACATACTCATCGAGGGTAAATTCCTTTTGAATGAGCCAGCGGCGGAAACACCACATATGCCCGCTGACGACAATATGATTAGCCAGAAAATGAATTTCTTTCGCACTCCGCTTTTCTTTTAAACAAACATTCAACAATTCCTCCATCATTCCGACAACCTTCTGCTCCTGCCCCAAGACAAATTGACGTTTTTCTTTATTTAATGATTTTGTTTCCTGATAGAGCATTAAAATTTCAGGCTGAATCGTGTCCATAAAGTAAAGATACTGCCGAATCGCCTGACGCAGACTTTCCATTGTCGGATTTTCTACAGAAATCGTTTCTGTCAGCTGATCGCGAACCCGGTCATGCACGAATTCACAGACGAGAAAAAGCACATCCTCTTTTGTTCTGATATACTCATATAATGTGCCAATGCTGAACCCGGATTCTTTCGCAATTTCTCTGGTCGTTGTACGGTGAAAGCCTTTCTCCTGAAACAGCCGCATGGCGCCTTCAATAATCTGCTTCCGGCGCCGCATCACAAGCTCCTGATCTTTTACAGAAGAGCGGATTTGATCTTCACTCATTTTTTCAGCCTCCTTTTAAAAGAGATTGTGCTTTATTTTGTTACCATCCGCCCAATAACAAGCCGCTGAATTTCATTCGTCCCCTCATAAATTTGCGTTATCTTCGCATCACGCATGTAGCGTTCTACCGGATAGTCTTTTGTATATCCATAGCCGCCGAAAATTTGCACTGCTTCGACGGTAATGCGCATTGCTGCATCTCCTGCAAATAATTTGGACATTGCGGATGCCTTTCCATATGGCTTCCCTGCTGATTCCAGCCATGCTGCCTGATAGGTCAACAGACGGGCTGCTTCAATCTCCGTTGCCATATCCGCCAGTTTAAAAGAGATACCCTGGTTTGCTGCGATTGGTTTGCCGAATTGTTCTCTTTCCTTCGCATATGCTGCAGCTGCATCCAGTGCGCCCTGTGCAATTCCTAAAGCTTGTGCAGCAATCCCATTTCTGCCTCCATCTAAGGTCGTCATGGCGATTTTAAAGCCTTCTCCTTCTTCACCCAGCACATTTTCAGCTGGAATCCTGCAATTTTCAAAGATTAACTCTGTCGTAGGCGAAGAACGAATGCCCAGCTTCTTTTCCTTCTTGCCAAAGGTAAATCCTTCTGTTCCTTTTTCAACAATAAATGCCGTGATGCCTTTATGTTTTTGATCCGCATCTGTTTTTGCAAAAACGATATAAATATCAGCAACCCCGCCATTGGTAATCCATACTTTGCTGCCATTCAGTATATAATCGCCGCCATCCTTTTTGGCTGTTGTTTTCATGGAGACAACGTCACTGCCCGCCCCCGGCTCAGACAAAGCATAAGCTCCCAACGCTTCTCCCGTTGCAAGACGCTGGAGGAAATGCTGCTTCTGCGCTTCATTTCCATATTTATAGATTGGCCAGCTTGCCAGGGATACGTGGGCAGAAAGGGTAACTCCAGTCGAAGCACAGACACGTGATAATTCCTCTACCGCTATACAATAGCTCAGATAATCAGCGCCGATTCCGCCGTATTCTTCCGGCCAAGGGATACCTGTTAATCCCAGTGCTGCCATCTGATCAAAAATTGCTCTGTCAAACCGCTCTTCTTCATCTCTTTCTGCAGCTGTCGGCTCTACTTCATTTTCAGCAAAATCCCGAACCATTTTCCGAAGCATTTCCTGTTCTTCCGTTAATTGAAAATCCATTCCTATCTCCCCTTCAAAAGCTCTTTGGATATCACAATATGCTGTATTTCATTTGTTCCTTCATAGATTTCCGTTACTTTGGCATCACGAAATAACCTTTCTACCGGATATTCCTTTGTATAGCCGTATCCCCCGTAGATTTGGACCGCTTCAATGGCATTTTGCATAGCCGTTTTCGTTGCTGTCAGCTTTGCCATCGATGTTTCCTTGATACAGGATTGATTCATTTCAATCCGTTTGGCTGCCTGATAGGTTAATAGTTTCGCCGCTTCTACATTGGTTGCCATCTCAGCCAGCTTAAAAGCTATTCCCTGATTGGCTGCAATCGGCTTGCCAAATTGTTCTCTTTCCTTCGCATAAGCAACAGAATAATCTAAAGCTGCTTCGGCAATACCAAGTCCCTGTGCCGCAATCCCGATCCTTCCGATGTTCAAGTTAGCCATCGCAATTTTAAAGCCTTCCCCTTCCATGCCAAGCAGGTTTTCCTGCGGGATACGGCATTGCTCAAAGGTTAATTCCACCGTGCTTGAACCCTTTAAGCCCATCTTCTTTTCATTTTTCCCAATCGACAGACCGGGACTATCCTTTTCCACAATAAAAGCACTGATGTCATCTTTCGATTCACCTGTTCTGGCAAACGTAATAAAGGTATCTGCATATTCTCCATTAGTAATAAATACTTTGGAGCCGTTCAATACATACGTATCATCTACCAGCTTAGCAGTTGTCTTTAACCCGCTTGCATCTGATCCTGAATTCGCTTCTGTCAGAGCAAACGCGCCTAAATATTCGCCAGAAGCAAGCTTCGGAATATATTTTTGTTTCTGCTCCTCTGTTCCGAAATAAAGAATTGGATTGGTGCCGACAGACGTGTGTACCGATAAAATAACACCGACGGTTGCACTAACCTTCGATAATTCATGGATTACCCGGATATAGGAGCTGAAATCCATGCCCGCTCCTCCGAACTTCTCCGGGATAGGAATTCCCATTAAGCCGAGCTCCCCCATCTTCTTGATAATTTCTTCAGGAAACCGGTCTTGTTCTTCCATCCGCTCGACTTCGTTTGCAATTTCATCGCGGGCAAAGTCCTGAACCATTTTCACTAACATTTTTTGTTCTTCTGTTTGTGTGATAATCAACATGCACACCCCTTTCACTTTCAATACATTTTCAAAAAGATTCCCACGATTCACGATGGAACAAGCAAAATGCTGCTAGGTTAGTGCGACCGCTGCGGAAAAACACTACGCTTTCCATGGGCTTGCGCTCAGCCTCCTCAAAAAAAAGAAGTTCGCTTTTTTTCTGCGGGGTCTTCACACTACGCTTTCCCATAGGAGTCTCCGTGTTTTTCCTCCGCTAGATAGTTTTATTACTATCTATATAATATTTAAGAAAATTCATTAACCAAACAACATGAGTAGGAGCAATCCTAGAACATGGAACGGAATTTCCTTCGTATTTTCAAATACATGATTAATAGTTTTGGTGGTGCGAGTAATCGCAGTCCCAGTCCCATCGGAAAAACACGTTAACGCAAAGATTCGCCGCTTATCATTTGGGGAATTTTTGAAGTCCTTCTCTTAATCAGTATATGAGTAGAACCCTTTACCCGCCTTCTTTCCAAGTCTTCCCGCCTGCACATACTGTCTCAGGAGCGGACACGGACGATATTTACTGTCTCCAAAGCCTTCATGAAGAATTTCCATAATCGATAAGCAGGTGTCCAAGCCAATGAAATCTGCCAATTGCAGCGGGCCCATCGGATGATTCATCCCCAGCTTCATCACCTGGTCCACATCTTCTATACTGGCAACCCCTTCAAAGACGGTATAGACGGCTTCGTTAATCATTGGCATCAAGATACGGTTGGAAGCAAACCCTGGAAAATCTTTCACTTCCACATCCTGCTTGCCTAATGCTTCCGTCAATTGCTGTACTGTTTGATACGTCACATCACTCGTTTCTAAGCCCCGAATAATTTCAACCAGCTTCATAACAGGAACAGGGTTCATAAAATGCATGCCGATAAATTGTTCTGCCCTGCCAGTAACAGCTGCAATTTCTGTAATCGGCAAGGAGGAGGTATTAGTTGCAAAAAGGCTATGTGCGGGCGCAAGTTCATCCAGCCTGTGGAATACATCTTTTTTTACTTCCAGCTTCTCTACCACTGCTTCAATAATAAAATCTGCTGTGATTGGATCTGCTTCCAGGTCAACAACAAGCTGCAGGCGATTCAATGCCCGCCCCTTTGTATCCGCTTCCATTTTTCCTTTTGCAACATCCTTCTCAAATATCTTTTCAATATACTGCTTTCCTCTTTTCAATGCCTCAATATCCGCATCATACAGCTTCACCTCATAGCCGGAACGGGCAAAAACGAGTGCGATGCCTGCACCCATTTGCCCTGCTCCGATTACCATTACTTCTTTTACAGTCATGATTATACGCTCCTTTTCAAGGGGTTTTAAACTTATCGTTTAAACTCATGCTTCACTTGACGGTACTTCAATTAAAACTGCGTCTCCTTGACCGCCGCCGCTGCAAATCGCTGCAATACCTTTTCCTCCGCCGCGGCGTTTTAATTCATGAATCAAAGTTAAGATAATCCGGTTACCGCTTGCGCCAATTGGATGCCCCAGTGCTACTGCCCCTCCATTGACGTTGATTTTCTCCTCATCAATATCCGCAATTTGCCCGCTTGCCAGTGCAACTACTGCAAATGCTTCATTGATTTCATAAAGATCAATTTCTTCCTTGGATACACCTGTTTTTTCTAGCAGACGATTGATTACTAAGCCCGGTGTTTGCGGAAAGTCTTTTGCTTCCACTGCTACTTCTGCATGACCTAAAATTGTTGCCAGTGGTGTTTTATTTAATTCCTTTGCTTTTTCATCTGACATCACGACGACAGCACTTGCCCCATCGTTTACGCCAGGTGCGTTTCCTGCTGTAATAGTACCGTCCTTATCAAATGCAGGCCGAAGTGTTGCCAGTTTCTCCACCGTGGTTCCTTTTCTTGGCGTTTCATCATCGCTGACCACAATCGGCTCCCCTTTACGAACAGGAATTTCTACAGGAACAATCTCCTCTGCAAATTTCCCTGATTCGATCGCTTCTACTGCCAGCTGCTGGCTCCGGGCTGCCCATTCATCTTGGCGTTCACGTGTTACTTCAAAGGAAGCAGCTGTGTCATTTCCGTAGCTGCCCATGTGGTTTCCTGTAAAAGTACAGGTAAGACCATCATAAATCATTAAATCCTTCACCGTTTTATCGCCCATGCGATTTCCCCACCTGGCATCAGGTAAGAAGTACGGTGCATTACTCATGCTTTCCATTCCGCCGGCTACAATGACATCCTCTTCCCCTAAGCGAATCAATTGATCTGCCAGGGTCACACTGCGTAATCCAGAGGCACATACCTTATTGATTGTTTCCGTTTTCACTTCCCAAGGGACACCCGCTTCTACAGCAGCCTGCCTGGACGGAATTTGCCCCTGTCCGCCCTGCAGAACCGTTCCCATGATTACCTCATCTACATCAGCTCCGTTAAGATCTGCCCGTTCCAATGCTGCTTTAATTGCTTTTGCCCCCAGATTTACCGCGGTTAACGGCGTTAAAGCCCCTCCAAATTTCCCGAAAGGGGTCCGTGCCCCTGAAACAATAACCGATTTTCTCATTCGATATAGCCTCCCTTATTTATTCGAACGAACGCTCGTTCAATAGACAGTAGAAAATATAGAGAGGGCGTCAATCCTCTCTATACCTTTATGCTGTTTTTTCTTCATTTTCTTCTAAAACAGATAGTGCCAGAATTTCAGCCACATCCATTGTACCAATATCCTCTTCTACTTCTTTCGCTTTTGTCCCATCACTAAGCATCGTTAAGCAGTATGGACAGGCGCTGGAAATCATTGATGGCTGCACTTGTAATGCCTGCTCTGTACGGGCCACATTAATCCGGTTTCCAGTCGTTTCCTCCGTCCACATCAAGCCGCCGCCTGCACCACAGCACATCCCGTTCTCGCGGCTGCGGTTCATTTCTATCAGCTCTAAGCCTGGAATAGCCTTCAAAATTTCCCGTGGCGGATCGTAAACGCCGTTATATCTCCCTAAATAACAGGAGTCATGGTAGGTCAATCTTTCATTGATTGCTTTCTGCGGCTTCAGCTTCCCTGACATGACAAGGTCATAGAGCAGCTGCGTATGATGGTAGACCTCTGCTTCAAATCCAAAGTCAGGATATTCATTCTTAAATATATTGTACGCGTGCGGGTCAATCGTGACAATTTTTGTGACGTCATTCTTGGTAAATTGCTTGATATTTTTCTCGGCAATTTCCTGGAATAAAAACTCATTCCCAATTCGTCTTGCCGTATCGCCAGAATTCGCTTCGGTGTTTCCTAAAATGGCAAAGCTGACGCCAGCCTGGTTCATTAATTTAGCAAAGCTGAGCGCAATTTTCTGGCTGCGGCTGTCGAAGGACCCCATCGAGCTGACCCAGAATAAATACTCAAAGGATTTATCCCCCTTCTTCAGCTCTTTCACTGTCGGAATATAAGCCGATTTATCCTCATCACGCCATTTGATCCGGTCCTTCTTCGATAAGCCCCATGGATTGCCCTGACGTTCAATATTCATGACAGCACGCTGAATTTCAGAATCCATTTTCCCCTCTGTCATGACCAAATAACGGCGCATATCGATAATTGTACCGACATGTTCATTATTGACAGGACAAGCATCCTCACAGTTTCGGCATGTCGTACATCCAGCTAGTTCTTCTTCTGTAATGACATCACCGATCAAGCTCATGCTTTGCACCGATGCAGCTGCTTCCTTGCTTGCAGAAGCCTGGTTGCCGGCAGTTCCGGAAAAGGCATAAGAAGGAACCCACGCCGATTTTCCAGTAACGGCTGCGCCTTTTTCGGTTAAATGATCACGAACCTTAATCATAATATCCATCGGCGAAAGCATTTTTCCTGTTCCGGATGCCGGGCAAACATCCGTACAGCGGCCGCATTCCACGCAAGCATAGAAATCGACCATTTGATGCTGTTTAAAATCCTCTACCTTTCCGACACCAAAAGCAATTTCTTCTTCACTTTCTTCATCCATATCTTCTAAATCAAAATCGATTTTTTCTAATTTACCAGGCACTTTTTTCGTCAAAAAGACATTGATTGGTGCAGCAATTAAGTGTGCGTGTTTGGACTGCGGCACATACACTAAGAAAGTAAGCAATGTTATCGTATGTACCCACCAGGCAATATAGAATAAAACCATTGCTGCCCTTGCTGAAATGCCGCCGAATAACCCGGCAACAGCACTGGCAACCGGCTCCGTCCATGTTAATTCATGTCCATGCCAAATCATTGCCATTCCATTTCCGAACAGCACAGAAATCATCAATGTTCCAATGAAAATAAGGACAAGCCCTGCTTTCAAGCCTCTTTTCAAACGAACGAGCTTCTCCATATAACGGCGGTAAAAAGCCCATACCACCGCCACCAGAATCATTAAGGTAACAAGCTCTTGAAAAAAGACAAATCCCGGGTAAAGCACGCCAAACGGTAGATGATTCCCCGGCGACAGCCCTTTGACAAACATATCAATGGCTCCAAATTGAACCAGAATGAAGCCGTAAAACATCATCACGTGAATCGTACCAGATTTTTTATCTTTTAACAGCTTCGATTGGCCAAATACATTTTTTATAATGCGTTGGATCCGCAGCTTTATCTCGCCGTCAAACTCTGATTTTTTACCGAGTCTGATATAGGCCACTCTTGTTGCGATGATTTTGGCAAATAAGAATAATGCATAGCCTGTTATGGCTATAAATGCTATCCAATTAATCATCAGAAATGTATCCAAGATGATTCCCCCCTCTTTATATTATAATATAAATTGACAGCGTTTTCATATCTGTGTAAAAAATAATTCTATCTCTACTTTAAAACATGAATGAACATTCAGTCAACCTATTTGGAGGAAATTATGATAATTTTTAGCGGTTTATTATGTTTGCTGTTAATAATATCCTTTAGATTGTTGATAGCGTTCATCATAGCTGATAAAAACAAAAATAATCCTCTCATGATCTTTAGCAGGAGACTGAAAAATTATTTTTTCTCTGGTTACCTGCTCTCTCATAACGAGGACTCGTTTATTGATGACCGTTCCATGAACCAAGCATGAATATTTTTTTAATGAAATAATATAGTTTAATTCATAATGATAATACGATCAATAACTTCCTTTCAGTATACTTTACGAAAATGTTGTTTTAAAAAAATCCCACAAAGAAATCAACCATTTCTCTGCAGGATTTTCATATCATTTTCTTTCTTACATTTTCTCCGGTGCATTCACACCTAAGATACCCAAGCCGTTCGCCAGTGTTTGACGCACTGCTTTCATTAAAGCAATACGCGCGCTGGTACGCTCCGGATTATCTCCATCCAATACTTTTTCTGCATTGTAGAAGCTGTGCAGTGTAGAAGCAAGGTCAAATACATACTGCGTGACTTTATGCGGCATTTGTTTGTCTGCCGCTTCAGCGATCACCTGCGGCAGCTCTCCAACTTTTTTAAGCAGGTCCAGTTCTTTTTCTGCGGTCAATAAGGACGCATCAAAATCCCCATCTGTTGCAAATCCTTTATTCTTCGCCTGTTCCAGCATCGTGCAAATACGTGCATGAGCATATTGAACATAATAAACCGGGTTATCATTGGATTGTGATTTGGCAAGGTCCATATCAAAGTCTAACTGCGAATCATTGGAACGCGCTACGAAATAATAACGGACCGCATCGATTCCTACCTCATCCATCAGCTCTCTTAAGGAAACAGCTTTCCCGGTACGCTTGCTCATTTTTACCTTTTCCCCGGCTTCAAACAGATTAACCATTTGGATAATTTTCACGGAGAATTTCTCAACTGGATAACCTAACGCCTGCAAAGCAGCTCCCATTCTTGGAATATATCCATGATGGTCTGCGCCCCACACATTAATAATTTGGTCAAAACCGCGATCTAATTTATTTTTATGGTAAGCAATATCTGGTGTTAAATACGTATATGCTCCGTCCTGCTTAATAAGGACGCGGTCTTTATCATCACCAAAAGCAGTCGTCTTAAACCATAATGCACCGTCTTTTTCATACGTATAGCCGCCATCTTCCAATACTTGTAAAGCAGCATCAATCTGGTCGTTTTCAAAAAGAGAACGCTCGGAGAACCAGCTGTCAAATTCAACACGGAAATCCTTTAAATCATTTTCAATATTACGCAGGGAAGCCTTTAAGCCATATTCTTTAAAATAATCGAGACGCTCTTCATGAGATTTCTCCGCCCAGGCATCCCCTTTCTCTTTCACAAGGTTTTTCGCAATATCAATGATTGCCTGCCCATGATAGCCGTCTTCCGGCATATCTACGGACTGCCCTAATTCCTGTAAATAACGTGCCTCTACAGATAAGCCAAGATTGTTGATCTGGTTTCCTGCATCATTAATATAATATTCTCTCTCCACTTCATAGCCTGCAGCTGCAAAAAGATTACATAATACATCCCCGAATGCAGCATTTCGCGCATGGCCTAAGTGAAGGTCACCAGTCGGGTTAACAGAAACAAATTCAACCTGAACCTTTTCTCCGTTCCCGTCTTTTGAAGTGCCGTAAGCATCTCCAGCGCCCAGTACGGTTTCAATGACTTCCCCTAAGAAATCCTGCTTCATATAGAAATTGATAAATCCGGGTCCGGCAATATCAATTTTTTCAACAGACGCTGCCTGCTTATCTAAGTTGGCTGTAATTTCATCTGCAATTTGACGCGGTGCTTTTTTCGCAATTCGAGCCAGCTGCATCGCAATATTGGTGGCAAAATCACCATGTGCTTTATCCTTCGGTGTTTCCAGAATAATATCCGGAATCGTATCCTCCGTCGCAAGCTCTGCAGCAAGAACAGCTGTATGAATTTGCGCTTTTAATATTTCTTCTGTTTGTGCTAGTACATTCATTCCTTATTTCCTCCTTGTTTCTATCCCCGCCGGCAGTTTAAGGAACACGACATACAGGTGGACTGCTCTTATGCCAGAAAGGAATCCCACTAACGCTCCGCCACTTCTGTCACGGGGGTACTTTTGGCAATTTCTCTCCCGCTTACCTGCTCCCAATTCCTTAAAGGCGGGAAAATCTTTGCTTATTTTGCTGAAAATTGAAGCTTGAGCTGATGCTTCCGTTCGAGTTGTTCATTCAGCTTCATCGTATAATTCATATCAAGCACCCGCGGCATGGCATCCTCTGTAAATGAAATCGATTCTGTAAAAGTTTCCATATGAATATTGCCATGCATATGCTGATAAATGTTTTCTGTTTTCTGGCCTAATTGAAATTGCTGATTCATTTGGATGACACCCGTTCTCTTAATCGAGACACGCTCCGGCCGAATCATAATCATATTTTGAATCGTTCCGGCTTCTTCATTTACTTCCTCGTATTTAAGTACATCGATGCTGCCTTTCTTCGTCCATTCTCCCGTGAAGGATTGTTCCTGCGTCTCCTGTTCACCGGAATCTACATCATAAATCACTGTCTTCAGCGTAATAGTAACATGTTCGGAATTATGTTGCATACGTACTCCTTTAATCTTGTTTACAAATTTATATTTATAGTGTACTTATTATATCTTTAAAACACCATGATAAGCAATACTCTTGCTGCTTAAAAAACTTTATCACGGCATGATCGTCTGTAATTTCCCCTAACTGATACGGAAAAAATTGTTTAAGATGAGCGGGGAAAAACGGTCCCCTAAATCAAGTTTCGTTTTACACGTTTATAAAAGGCGTTCTTTTTCCATAATAAATAGAGAGAATAAATAAACTCCAGTATCACCATTTTGTAAAGACATATTTATTTTGGAGACGATAAAGGATGAAATCATTAAAAAAGCTGCGTCTAATCTATAAGTTAATTGGCGTCGTTGTGCTGCTGATTATTACTGGTATTTTAGCTGTTTACTTATTAGCCTATCTCATGGGTCCTCCAAGTCTCAACAATCAATCTCCTGCTGTGTTTTACGACCGGGAAGGGAATGAGATTGAGGATACATTTGGAGACTCTTATGAATGGGTCCCTTTAGAAAATATTGATGATTCCGCTGTCCAGGCGAGTCTGGTGATTGAAGACAATCGTTTCTTTGATCATCATGGACTCGATTATTTCCGGATTGCGAAATCACTGTGGAATAATTTTATTTCCGGCTCGTTAAAAGAAGGAGCCAGCACGATTACACAGCAGTATGCCAGAAATCTCTATCTATCTGCAGAAAAAACCTGGTCCCGCAAGCTGCAAGAAGCCTTCTATGCCATTCGTTTAGAAATGTTTTATTCCAAGGAAGAAATTCTAGAAGGCTATATGAATACCATTTATTACGGTCACGGAGCACACGGGATTGAAGCGGCAAGCAATTATTTTTTTGGAAAGCCTGCTCATCAGTTAACCCTGGCAGAAGCGAGTATGCTGGCGGGGATTCCAAAGGGACCGACGTATTATTCACCACTCAATAACCTGGAAAATGCGACGGACAGGCAGCAGCTTATCCTCCATCGAATGCTGGACAATGAAATGATTACGGAGACAGAATACGAAGAGGCGATAAATGAAGAATTAGCTTATCAGCAGCAGGCTCCAGCTGAGGAAGAAGCGTCCTATTTTAAGGATGAAGCATTAAAGGAAGCTGCACGGATTTTGGAGAAGGATGTGGAAGAAATAAAGCTCGGCGGTTATCAGCTGCACACGACATTGAACAGCGATTATCAACAAGAAATGGAGGAGGCCGCTGCACAAACCATTAAGGAAGGCAGCGACTTACAGGCTGCCGGTATTTCTATTGTTCCGCAAACTGGTGCAATAACTGCCATGATTGGCGGAACCAATTATAAAGAAAGCAGCTACAACCGGGCGATGGACGCCAAACGGATGCCCGGTTCTACCTTTAAACCTATTTTATATTATGCTGCCTTAGAAAATGGCTATACAGCCAGTACGACCTTAACCAGCGAAGCAACGACTTTTGAGCTTGCAGACGGTTCTGCTTACCAGCCGAGTAATTTTAATGGGTATTATGCAGATGCCCCTATCACGCTTGCGGAGGCAATTGCTCTATCAGATAACATCTACGCCGTGAAAACCGCGCTTTATGTCGGCGGAGAACGATTTATTGAGACAGCAGAAAAATTCGGGATTGAAAGTGACCTGAATAATGTTCCTTCCCTGGCGCTCGGCACTTCTGCTGTATCGGTCATTGAGCTGACGAATGCTTATGCCCGTCTTGCTAATGGAGGAGAAGCAGTCACGCCTTATCTTATTGAAGAAATTACCGATGCAGATGGAAAAACACTTTACTCGCACAGCCCCGAAGAGAGCGAGCCCGTTCTTGATGAAAAAAAAGCGTTTATTCTAACCCAGCTTCTAACCGGAATGTTTGACGAAACATTAAATAGCTACACCAGTGTCACCGGAGCAAGTCTGCAAAATAAGCTTTCCGATATTTATGCCGGCAAATCGGGAACAACGGATTTTGACAGCTGGATGATTGGCTATAGCCCCGTTATCTCTACCGGAATTTGGGTCGGGTATGATGACCACCGGGAAATGACCAATGTAGCGGAAGCAGCCTTTTCAAAAGAGATATGGGCAAATTATATGGAGAATATTGACGAAGACGGAAAAAATGTTTTTCCCATGCCTTCTGGAATCGTCGGTCTTCCAATCGATCCGGTCAGCGGATTACGGGCCGATACCAGCTGTGAAAAAAGCAGAATCATGTTTTACGAAAAAGGCACTGAGCCGCTTGGTTACTGTCATAACGGAAATGTCGATCAGCGGGATGATGTCATCGAGGACACAGGGATTCTTGAGAGATGGTTTGATTTGTTGTTCTAAACGCGGAAAAAGACTGCGGACAAGGTCTCAAAAAAACCTTGCCCGGCAGTCCTTTTTCTGGATTAGCTTTCTGCTTTTAACAGCGGAAGCAATTTCTCTAATGTGACTGTTTCTTCTTGCTGAAATACTTCTATAAATGGCATCGCCTTTTGCTGCAGCAGCTTGTCTGCTTTCTCTATCAAATCTTCCCGTCCCAACGGGTTTCCCGGCGAACCATACGGAATATCGCAGCGGGCTTGCTTAATATCCCCATTACGCAGGCTGATTTCTATCATACTATATCGATTCGCCGGATAACTCACAGAGGCAAATGGAATATTCTCATCATACACCCTTGTTATTTTATTCATTAACGCACTGACCTCTTCCGGAATCTCTTCCCCCAAAAAAGCCTCCATGGAAAGCTCTCTTCCGGTTAACAGCAATGCTGCACAATACTCTGCACTAAAACGTCCCTGCTCCCCATTTTTCGGATTTGTATAGATAAGTGCTGCATCACCGTTTTCAGGAAAATAAAGCTGAATCGAAGCGATTTGCTTCAAATCTACTTCCCAGTCCCTCATCAAGGCTTTTGTCGCATCAATTGGATGAGCGTTCGCTGAGCAGCAGGGATACAGCTTAAACCAAAATCCTGGCTTATCAACAGCCCATTCCAGCCCCCATTCATCAAGCAGACTGTCTATACTGCTGTCTTCATTTCCAAACATGGACAACAATCCATTCTCAGCTGTTATTGTATTACCATTACCAGCAACACCCTGTTTAACAAGATGCAGAATCTGCCACGCTTTTTGCGCTGTCAGCCCTGCGTGTAACGGTTTGATAAGCGTTCCAAAATGGCTCCTGGAGCCGCTGATTTGCGAAACACATAGGTCGAGTGCTTGGTTAAATTCTTTTTCTTGTAATGTCATATAATACGCTCCAGCAGCAACGGCTCCATACATTCCCGCTGTGGCTGTCGTATGAAATCCTTTTTCATAATGAGATTTCCCCACTGTTTTGGATATGCGTGTCATCACTTCTACTCCAATTAAATAAGCCTCAAAAAAACGGGCAGTATCTTGCTTCTGTTCTATCAAGGACATTAATAAACTGAGAATAACAGCAGATGGATGCCCGCGGATTTCCGAGTGGACATCGTCCAAGTCTAAGGCATGCGCAGCGTATCCATTCAAAAAACAGGCATCGTAGGGGTGGCCCTTTTCACGTATCCCAATAACCAGTGCGTTCTCGTGAGCTGCATCTGGAAATAATCGAGCATTCCATACGTTGGGAAAATGCGTATCATATGCAACAGTGGTGTAGCAGCAAACAAGATAATCCAATAACCCTTTTTGTAAATTTTCTTTTGTATCCGCTTTTAAATCTTCCCACTTAGGAGCAGAAAAAACCCTCTGAACGAGGGCTTCTGTCATATTATTCATTTTTCAGGACCTTTACAGCTAATGTGGCAAAGAATGCTGCTGCTACTTCAATGGCATCCTCCTGCAAATCAAATTCTGGATGATGCCATTCTTTTGGCCCATCGACTCCCATCCACACAAAGAATCCCGGGATATAATTCTGATAGTAAGCAAAATCTTCTCCGCCAGAGCTTGGTACAGCATCTACGGCTTGATAGCCTGCCTCTACAGCAGCCTCACGCACCGTTTGTTCATACTGAGATGCATTATTTACTACCGGCAAATAGCTTTCCCACTCAAAATCGACTTCGCCGCCATTTCCTTTAGCAGTGGTTTCTGCTAAATTCTGCATAAACTCCGGAATAGCCTGACGTGCTTCCGGCTGAAATGTTCGGACTGTACCTTGCAGCTTCACCTGATCAGGTATGACATTCCACGTATTCCCGCCATTAATGCTTGTAATACTGATGACCGCATTATGGAAAAGATCAATTCTTCTGGCAATAATCGACTGTACATTCGTTACATACTGGGATGCTATCACGATTGGATCAATCGCATTATGCGGAATCCCTGCATGTCCGCCGATACCTTTAAACGTTATTTCAAACTTATCTACGCTGGCCATCAAACCTTCCGATTTCACGCCAATGGTGCCTACTGGCAAATCAGGCTTATTATGCATGCCAAATATACCGCACACGCCTTCTAAGACACCTTGTTCTACTAGATATTTTGCTCCTTGAGCTACTTCTTCAGCCGGCTGAAAAATAAAACGGACAGTGCCATGTAATTGATTTTTTTGTTCATTCAGCAGAATGGCTGCACCTAAAATAGAAACCATATGGAAATCATGGCCGCATGCATGCATTTTCCCCTCTGTTTCCGATTGGAAAGGCACATCTGTCTCTTCTTTGACCGGCAATGCATCAATATCCGAACGAATAGCGATTGTCGGGCCAGCATGCTCCCCTTTTACTTCTGCAATAACGCCTGTTTTTATATCAAAAGGCAGAATCGTGATTTCATTCTCTTCCAGCCATTTTTTTAAGTGGGCCGACGTATTTATCTCCTCAAACGCAAGCTCTGGGTTCCGATGCAAGTATCTGCGTTTTTCGATTAAATCTTTGACTAGTTCTTCTGTTACCTTAAACATTTTCTTCACCTGCCCCTAATCTTCTTAAAAATTGTTTTGTTCTCGGAGACTGTGGATTATGGAAAAATTCTTTCGGTGTATTTTCCTCAATGATATTTCCATCTGCCATAAAAATAACGCGGTCTGCTACTTCTTCTGCAAATTGCATCTCATGTGTCACGATAATCATTGTTGAGTTCTGCTCCGCAATTTTTTTAATTACCTGGAGCACTTCAGAAATCCATTCCGGGTCAAGTGCCGATGTCGGTTCATCGAACAGAATCGCATACGGGTTCACTGCAAGCGCACGCGCAATACCAACACGCTGCTGTTGTCCTCCAGACAATGTAACCGGATATTGATGTACTTTGTCTCCTAAACCGACTTGATTCAGTATTTCCATTGCAATTTTTTCAGCTTCTGGCTTCTTCATTTTTTTAGCAATTATCAGCGCTTCTGTTACATTTTCCAACGCTGTTTTATTTTTAAATAGGTTATAATGCTGAAAAACCATCGCCGTCTGCTGTCTTAATTGATAGATTTCTTTGGAAGACATTTTTTTAACGTTTATCTTTTTATCTCCAATAATCAATTCCCCTGCATCGGGTTTTTCTAATAAATTCAAGCAACGCAGCAACGTCGATTTCCCTGAGCCAGATGGTCCGATAATTGCCAGGACCTCCCCTTCTTTTACCTCCAGGTTGATTCCGTCTAACACAACATTAGATCCAAATTGTTTTTTCAAATTTTTTACCGTAATCATATTCGTACTCCCTTATGATTGATATGGCCGTTCCATTCTTTTTTCAAGCGCCTGTTGAATAAACGTATAAATAATAATCATCGCCCAGTATAAGAGCGCCAGGGCTAAATACGTCTCAAAAAAGCGCAGGGAGGAAGCGGCAAGTATTCTCCCTTGTGCGAACAACTCTACAACTCCTAATGTAAACGCCAGGGATGTTTCCTTAATCAATCCAATAAAAATATTTCCTGTTGCAGGCGTAGCATTTCGTACTGCTTGGGGCAAAATAACTCTGCGGAAGCTTTGAACTCTTGTCATTCCAACAGACAGACAAGCTTCCATTTGTCCTTTATCAACAGAAGCGAGTGCGGCACGAAATATTTCTGCTAAATAGGCTGCCTGCTTCAGACTTAAACCAAGGATAGCAGCAGCAATCGCCGTCATTCCGCTTAGAGCAGGAAAAATCTGCGGCAGCCCGTAATAGATTAAGAAAAGTTGAACCAGAGATGGAATTGCCCTAAAAAACGAAACATAGGCGATAGCTAAGTGCGTGAGGACAGGTATACCTGAGCGCAGCACCAGTGCGATACCCATCCCCAAAACAACTGCAATCACCATCGTAACAATCGCTAAAAATAATGTAAGTGGTATAAATGGTAATAAGTCTGGAATCAAACTTATTAAATAAACGAAGTCTATATTAAAATTCATATGTCATCCTCCAGTTAGAAAAACTTCAAAAAACGAAGACCAGCCAAATCATAAAGTGAAAGCCGCTGTCAGAGCTGGGACTGCTTCATCAATCCAGATCAGATGCTTACAGCGGCATTACTTCTGTTTTCGTATGCTCAGCCAAATAAATTATTCTTGTACGGTTATATCCTCTCCGGCAAAATATTTCTTTGAGATTTCTGCCAATGTACCGTCTTCACGAAGCTTTTCTAATTCTTCATCAAATTCTTCACGTAATGCCGCTCCTTCCTCATTCTTTGTAAACGGGAAAGAAATATCTTCGTACACAAATGGGTCTCCAACAAATTTAAGAGGTAAATCTCCTAATTCGATTTCTGCTATCAAGGCAGACTTCGAATTCACATAGCCATCGACACGGTTATTGATAGCATCATTCATCGCACCATCACGTGTTTCATACGTTCTTGGCTCAATTTCTGGATCAAAGGCTTCTAGATTTTTAACATTATTGGAACCCAATACCCCAGAAACGGTTCTTCCTTTAAATTGTTCTAAGTCTGTAAAATCGTTATCCTCATGAGTCACAATGGTTGCACCAGCATACGCATAAGGCACCGAAAAGTCATATGATTCAGCTCTTTCCTCTGTTACAGCCACAAAGTTCGCCACGGTATCAATCCGTCCTGTTTCCAGCTGCCCCATAAGCCCTGAAAAATCGGTTGTTACCCATTCGACTTCGTAGCCTAAGTTTTCAGCAGCTGTTTCTAATACTTCTACATCATAGCCTACTAATTCGCCGTTTTCCTCATAGCTATTTGGATAGCTTTGTGCCGTTGTTCCTGCCTGTAGTACGTTATCACCCGAACCTTCTTCAGAGCTGCCGGAATCCCCGCATGCTGCTAGAATGGTTATTAAAACAATGCTTCCTGCTAGCAATATCAATTTTTTCATTTTTCTATAACCCGCCTTCTTATCTCTTTTTATATTCTGTGCCCAATAATAATTTTTCCAAATAAACCGTCTGATGACCCTTTCCAAGATCCGCTTCTCCGACCGGCTGGTAACCACGCTTGATGTACATATCTGCCAGCCAAGGGTGCTCTTTTGCTGTTCCTAGACTCACCGATGGACAATGCAGCTGGTGAGCTAAATAATCCTGTTCCACAAAATCAAGAATTTTAGATGCATATCCTTTTCGTTTATATTGCGGATCGACAGCTACCCACCAAATATGCGGAATTTCATAGGGGCCGTGATGCGGACTCCAAGGCATCCGAATGGACGCAGTCGCTACGGTAGCATCCTCATCTTTCATATAAAAACATATATTTTCATTTATATTTTTCTTAACCAGTGCATCATCTGCTGTTGCGGCAGCAAAATGAATGCCAAGGTCGCGAATGGATGCATAAGCTTTTAATGTGAGCTCCTTTATTTCTGATACATTATCTTCAGTAGCTTGATAGAATGCTAGTTTACCCATGTAAAAGAGCTCCTTTTTTTATTTGCGCAATGACTTCTTCTACTTTTTCACTTGCCAAACCGGTATATTGGCTCGGATCCAGTAAATCTTCAATTTGCTCCTCTGATAATACGCTGCTTACCACTTCATTTTCCGTCAGCGTTGTTTTAAACGGAATATTTTCTTCGTAGGATTTCATAGACAGCTCGTATACCAGGTGATGAGCGGTCTGCTTGCCGACCTTTTCTGACAACGCAAACATAATTCGTTCGGATAATAATAAGCCGCCTTGCATATTCAAATTACGAAGCATGTTTTCCGGCTTCACAATCAATCCTTTTAATACATTAATTGTGGTTTTAAGCTGAGAAGATAGATATAAACAAATTTCCGGCAACGCTACCCATTCGCTTCTCCAGCTTTTTGCATCCCGTTCATGATCCATAATCAATGATTCATGAAGCAGACTCACACTGTGTAAAACAGGTTTGGTCAAGCTCGCAATTCCTTCAAACAAAGCGGGATTTCGTTTGTGCGGCATGGTTGTCGAACCAACATTTCCTGCTTGAAACGGCTCTTCCAGTTCATCAATCTCTGTCCGCATTAAGTTATAGAATTCATTACCCAGCTTGCCTAATGATCCGCTGACAAGTCCAAGAATGGATCCATACTCCGAAATACGGTCACGAGAGGAATGCCAGCAAATATCTGGTGTAGATAAGCCCAGTTTATCCAATGCCTTCGTCTCTACCTCCGGACCAATACTGCCAAGCGCTGCATATGTACCTACTCCGCCGGCAAGAACACCTGTAAAAGTACGTGGCTCTGCTTCTTTCAAACGCTGCAGGTGACGGTCAAATTCGCTTAAGACTACTGCCAGCTTAAATCCAAATGTAGTAGGAAGCCCCTGCATGCCATGTGTCCGTGCAGCCATTGGTGTATTTTTATATTTATCTGAAAGTTCAACCAGCAATTGTGCAGTTTCTTTCATATCTCTAAATAGTATCTGATGCGCCTCTTTTAATTGCAGAATGGTTCCGGTATCCGTAATATCCTGGGTAGTAACACCAAAGTGAACAAACTCTCCATACTCACCAGACAGATTCTGCAGTTGATTGACCGTAGCCATTAGCGAGTGCTTTAATTTTACTGCCTCCTGCGCAATATCCTCTACATCAAAATTCTCTATTTTGGCTGCTTCGGCAATCGTTTCTCCCGCTTTTTCCGGAATGACACCAAGTTCACTTTGAGCCAGCGCAAGAGAGGCCTCTGCATCAAGGATTTTCTGTAATCTATTTTCATCATTCCAAATCTGGCGCATTTCCTCTGTGCTAAAATTATTTTGCAACATCCGTAAATCAATAACATGTGATCCCATTTATCTTCTTAATCCTCTTTTCGAAATAAATTATATAATTCTTATCGTTTTAGTGTATTTTATAGCAATAATTGTCGAATTTCAATACCTTTTTTAAATTAATCTGACTTAATTTAAGTTTATATATAGTTCGTCATTTATTATGAAAATAGGACAAAAAAGCGGTTCGTATCGAATTAATTCGATACGAACCGCTTTTTTGTCCTAGTAAACATGAGTTCAGCCCATGTACTCATAGTTTACAAAGGATTTGAGAAAAGTACAAGAATTTCTAAATATGTTCATAATTCATTCACAATTTTGTCATTGTTTTGGTTTAAATATCTAATTGCTCTTTCAGCTCTGCAGTAGAGTTTTCCCACATTTCTGGTTTGAATTCTTTTAAGAAGTCGCCCAGTAACTTTTTAGAATGATCATCCATGTGCTCTACAATAATTTTGCCCTTTAAGGATTTCTCCATATGCTTCACATGCTCTGCCATGGATTTATACGCACGTTTGATTTCCCGGTTCACGCGGATCTCACTGCCGGCAACACCAGCGTAGTAAGGCCCATTTTCTCCTTTTTCCACCGTTACCCAGACAATCCAATACAGCTTTCCGCCTTGCACTTCTTCCCGATCTCTTATCCATTTCACACGGCGCTCTACGGAACTTCTTGCATGCATCGCATCCATATCCACATATGCCTTATTTTCATTCGGATCGACGATAATCGATGACATATTTTCCAGACTGACTGTTCCTGCTCCATAACCGCCGTGCCCGTCCGTTGAATCATCTTTTATAATCGTAAATGTATTCTTCTTTTTATTTTCTTCCGTCATTGTATTCCCCTCCTGACATTCATTCTGACCTTTGTCTCATTCTACCATGTTCTAAAAAGGTTTTTTAGTGAGAAGACTTATTCCGCAGCTCGTCCATAAATCGGAATGCTTCTGTCATCTCCTCATCTGTGTATTTCAGCTTCGACTTTACGGTGTGCACTTTATCAATTATTTCTTCCTTTGACAAATAAGAAAAATATAACATCGTCGAGACCAGCTCTAAAAAGCGGGCGCTGCACTCCTGTAAAAGGTTAATTTGATTCTTGATATCCGGCATGTTCACTTCAAATTGCTTTAAGAAAGTTTCCCCATCTTCCGTGATGGAATAGTGATATTGATGATAATTGCTTTTTTCTTCTTTTTCTTCCTTTAAAAAATGTAAATTGCAAAGTTCCTCGACACGCAACGTTAATTCTTCTGAATAGGGTCCGTAGAAATGAAATTGATATTTTTCTTCAAAGGGAACCCGGCTTTGCTGTAAGATATAAATCATTTTCTGTAATTTCTTTCTTCCTGTCACTTGCCTGGCTTCAGAGAAAAAATAGAGCAGTTTCGCATGGTTGTCTAACACAAATGGTCATTCCTTCCCGTACAATATATCTAAAATTCGTTTCTTCAAATCCGTATCTTCTATTCGCTGTATGCTGTCCTTAGGAAAGTACAGCTTATGGTCCGTCCTTTTCTTACCAGAGATTGCTTCAACAATATCGGAATGCCGGGACAGCTCCTTTAAACCGCCATCAGGCATTAACAGATGGATTGGCAGACGTTCTTCCTCTTCTCCCGGCCGGTAAAAATCATACGGCAAATCGGACGATGAATCCACTACTAAATAATAGTCTGGATCAATCCCTGCCTTTTTAAACAGCTGATACAGCTCCATCCCTGCATTGATTTGCGGGTCCGGGTTGTATTCCACATATTTAAATAAGTGACGGTTGATAAACCGGTAGCTTAAATCAGCCAATATAGCATCCTTTTCTTCCTGCCATTGCTGAAAATAATAATATACAATCATATCATCCAGCTTTAAATAATCGGACAGCTGCACTTTTTCTTCAAAAAAGGAAATAAAGTGTGTCGGCTCCAGCTGAAATTGATACGATTCGTCCTCGTAAAGCACCTTTGCCCGCTGAAAAATTTTTGACAGGATAACCTCTGCACTCCGCGTAACCGGATGAAAATAAACCTGCCAGTACATTTGATACCGGCTCATGATATAATCCTCGACCGCATGCATCCCCGTTGATTTAATCACAACTTGATCATCCATCGGCCGCATGACGCGCAAAATACGCTCCATGTCAAAATGGCCGTAGCTTACCCCGGTAAAATACGCATCGCGCTGCAGGTAATCCATTCGATCCGCATCGATTTGACTCGATATCAGGCTGACAACAAGCTTATCTGAATATGTCTTGGCAATCACATCTGCTACCTTCACAGGAAAATCAGCTGATACTTTTTTCAGGATTTCATTGACCTTCGTGCTCCCTAAGATAATCTGTTGTGTAAACTGCTCATGATCCAGCTTAAACACTTTCTCAAACGAATGCGAGAATGGCCCATGCCCCAAATCATGCAGTAACGCAGCACAAAGACACAGCAGCCGCTGCTCTCTGTCCCATCTTTCCCGGTCTGCAAAATTGGTGGTAATCCTTCTGACTATTTCATAGACGCCCAGCGAATGATTAAAACGGCTGTGCTCTGCACCATGGAAGGTCAGATTCGTCGTTCCCAGTTGCTTTATCCGGCGGAGCCTCTGAAATTCCGGTGTAGCGATCAAATCCCAAATAACCCGATCACGGACATGAATATACCGATGGACCGGATCTTTGAATACCTTTTCTTCTATTAATTGTTCATCTTTATATGCCATATCATTATCTCCATCCGCAGTTTCCTAAAAATTTTCGTATAGTTATCCAGTTAAGTTTCCGTTTATCTCTGTATATTTAAAGAAGCCTCTTATACTTCTTTTCCATATATGCTTTGAATATATTATAATATAGTTAAACAGTTGATGAAAGGTTTAGGATGAACACGATGAAAAATTGGAAAGAAATTATTCGACATAAAACATTTCGTTATATAGACCATTCCACAGCAACAATGGTGGCGGGCAAACCGAATACAGCCCTCGCCTCCTTTGCTATGGATGATGCTCTGGCTATTTCCGTCAGTGAAGCAGCTTCTCCTCCTGTTATCCGTTTATGGGTGCATCCAGATACCATTGTTTTAGGTATCCCGGATTCTCGCCTGCCTCATATTGATGCGGGGATGGCATTTCTAGAAGAAAAAAATTATCAAGGGATTGTCCGCAATTCAGGGGGCCTTGCGGTTGCTCTGGATGAAGGCGTGCTTAATATTTCCCTGATTATCCCCGGCGCAAATGACTTATCCATTTACGATTGTTATGAGGCGATGGTTCAGTTTGTCCAGGCCATGTTTGCAGATCTAACCGATGCTATGGAAGCCTATGAAATTGTCGGCTCCTATTGTCCCGGTGATTATGATTTAAGTATTAACGGAAAAAAATTCGCTGGTATTTCTCAGCGCCGGGTCAAAAAAGGAATCTCCGTACAAATTTATCTAGATATCGAAGGAAACAGTAAGGCACGCGCTTCCTTAATTCGGGAATTTTATCATATTGCCAAACAAAATGAAGAGACTACCTTTACTTATCCAGAGGTGACCCCTGATGTGATGGCTTCCCTTTCTGATTTACTGGGAATTCCTTTAACAGTCGAAGAAGTGAAACAGCGTGTAATGGATACATTAAATGGGCTGACAGAAGAAATCATTACCATGCCGATGCAGGATACAGAGCAGAAAAATTTTGATAAAAGGTACCAGCAAATGATAAAACGGAATGAAAATATTTGAACGAAGTTTCCTTCCGTAAAAGTTTTACAGACGTTTCTACATGATAAGCACATGTTCAAAATGCATACAAAAACAGCCTGACCAACTATTCCGGTCAGGCTGTTTTTATGGATTGATTATTCAGCTGCTGCTTGAGCTGCTGTAATAAGTGCCAGGTTGTACACATCTTCTGAACTGCAGCCTCTGGACAGGTCATTCACGGGTTTGTTCAGCCCTTGCAGGATCGGACCTACTGCTTCAAATCCTCCTAAGCGCTGTGCGATTTTGTAACCAATGTTTCCTGCTTCCAGGCTTGGGAATACAAATACATTAGCATCCCCTTTGATAACAGAATTCGGTGCTTTTTTCTCTGCAACACTTGGAACAAAAGCAGCATCAAATTGGAATTCTCCATCGATTACAAGAGAAGGGTCTTTTTCCTTTGCAATCGTTAAAGCGTCGGTAACCTTTTCTGTTTCTGGCGATTTTGCAGAACCGGCAGTTGAGAAGCTGAGCATAGCAACACGCGGATCCACATCGAATAGCGCTCCTGTTTTCGCACTTTCTACAGCAATCTCTGCTAGATCATTGCTGTCTGGAGCAATATTAATCGCGCAATCAGCAAATACATATTTTTCTTCATCTCTTACCATAATGAATACACCGGAAGTTTTCTGCACGCCTTCTTTTGTTTTAATAATTTGTAATGCCGGGCGTACGGTATCTGCTGTAGAGTGGGCAGCACCGCTTACCAGACCATCTGCTTTATTTAAATAGATGAGCATCGTACCAAAATAGTTTTCATCTAAAAGAATTTTCTTTGCATCTTCTTCGGTTGCTTTTCCTTTTCTTCTTTCTACAAAAGCGTCAACCATTTCCCCGAAGCCTTCATAGCTTGCCGGGTCAATTATTTCTAGTCCAGATGCTTGTACACCAAGATCTGCTGCTTTCTTTTCTACTTCTTCCTTATTGCCGATAACGACAGGTGTCAGCACAGCATCTTCCGCCAGACGTCCTGCTGCTGTTAAGACACGTTCGTCTAACCCTTCTGGAAATACGATACGTTTGCCGTTTCCCTTTACTTTCTCTGTTAATTGTTCAAATAAACCCATGATGAAACCTCCTATAATAATTAACATATTAAAATGATAGTTACGGACTTTTTGTTTGGAAAAAAAAATTCGTTTTTTACCTTCAAATTCTCTTTAATGATATACCATTTATCGGCACAAATAAAGCCTTGAACCCCGAAAAATCAATGTAAAGGATTACATCTGTTTTCCTTTCACAGGAGGAAGAACTTCTCCCATTTTTCATCCATCCTCTTCAATCAAGTATGTTCAAAAATTGGTCTTGCACTTCTTTCTAATTTTGACAAACCCTTGACAATACGTAAAATATCATGATTTTGTGCCTTTTTTTATATGATTCACACCCTCTGGTTATGCTATAGTTAATAGTGATTCAGTATTTAATTTATGTGAAGGAGTGTATGAACGATGGCAGAAGCAGTAGTAACTGTAGATGGCTGGTCCGCATTACATGATACTCGTCAATTTGATTGGACATCTTGGAAATCCATTTCTGAAGACGAAAGAAATAAAGCAATACAAGAGTTTGAAGAACTTATCAAACAATGGGAAACCGTAGAAGAAAATAAAGAAGGCAGTCATAGTATATTCAAAGTTGTCGGAAATAAAGCAGATCTGATGTTTATTTTCTTACGTGAAACAATGGACGAGCTGGAAGAAATCAAAAGAGCTATCAATAAATCGGTATTAGGTGACTTCTTAATCCCTGCTTATTCTTATGTATCCATTATTGAAATGACAATGCACGATCCAATGAAAGCCGGTGAGGATCGCGAGCTTTCTCCATATGTTAAAGAGCGCTTAAGACCGATTATGCCGAAATGGGAGCATGCTTGCTTCTATCCAATGGCAAGACGCCGCGAACCGGAAGCAAACTGGTTTGCTATTGAGAAAGAAGAACGTACCAAATTACTTTATGAGCATGGCATGACCGGACGTAAATATGCCGGTAAAGTAAAAGAAATCATCACTGGCTCGATTGGACTGGATGAATGGGAATGGGGCGTAACATTATTTGCTCATGACCCGCTGCAGTTTAAGAAAATCGTTTATGAAATGCGTTTTGATGAAGTAACCACAAAATATGCAGAGTTTGGTGATTTCATCATGGGTAATTACTTAGCACCAGATGAGCTTGCTAATTATCTTGCATTATAATCTCACTTATTAAAGAGGCTGAAACGGCCTCTTTTTTTCGTGAAAAAATAATCATGAAAATACACTCTCCTACATACATATCATTAATGAGCTTGCACCGAAGATTTTCAAGAAATGAGGTCGGTCTATGGCTATTATTGCTCATAATGAAGCGGATGTTGATTTACTCGCCCGACTAATGCGTGCTTAGGCAGAGGGAGACGGCGATCTTGGCATGTTGATGGCAGGTAATACAGGGGCTAACCGTGTTCTTGCGGATTGTTTAGATTTCACGGATATCCGGACCATATCGACCAGGCTTTTTCAGAGTCCTGGAGGATTTGAAGCAACGCAGAAAGGATATTTTTATCAACGGACAAGAGAATCCGAAAAACGTCTTACAAGAAGAGCTCTTCAAGGCAAGATGCAGCATCCTGCTTCCAATTCACTTTGGTTCTTTATGCCTAAAGAACCCTGTCCTGACCAATGGTACGGTCAATGGAATACGGGAAGGTTTAAATCACATTGCTTTTATGCACCATCTGCAGAGGAGTGTCCAACTGTATTTCGGTAGACAGAGATGGATAACTTTTTATATTGCATGTATAGCATCACGTTTTTATTTTGAAGGAGAGTGAACTTATGAGTGATCAAATGAATCCAAATCAGCCAGTGAATAATAACCAGGCTTACTACCCAAACCCTTATTATTATCCGCAGGCAACAGGTAGTTTTTATCCAGCTTATTCCGTTCGGCAGTATGCCCAGCCAAGCAATGGAACTGGCGGCGGACAGTTAACCAACCAGCAATCGTTTATTGAGAATATTTTACGGTTGAACCGCGGAAAATTAGGTACCTTTTATCTGACCTTTGAAGGACAGCAGCCAACGTCATTTCGAGGCTATATTGAGGAAGCCGGACGGGATCATATTTTAATTCGGGAGGAAGACTCCAATCGTCGTTTCTTATTATTAATGGTGTATCTCGATTATGTATTATTTGATGAGGAAATCAACTATTCTTACCCATATGGCGGCAATCAGGGCCAATTATCCAACTACAATCCAAGATAAAGAAATAGAAGCAGTAAATAAAGCGTAGACATTCATGAAGTCTACGCTTTATTTACCTTAAAATGTGTGTATTGCGAGGAGATTAAAATGAGACACCCTCTGGAAAAATTTATACGCATGGAAATGCTTGCAATAATTGGCGGCCTGTTTGCCGGGATTTTTGCCTGGATAACAGGATGGATGTTCTTTTTATTCCTAGCTTGTTATCTTTTTGTATTCAGCATGCTCAGTAATGTTTTCATTTTGCTGTATACACACAGAGCTTCCGATGCCATGAAACAGGTTATCCGGGCTTTTTTATTGTTTATATTTCTTACTTCTCTTTTCTTTTATATATAAAAAACGTTTTAACCTTAAAAATCAAAGGCTAAAACGCATTTTTTCATACTAATTTCATCGCGCCTATCCCCAAAAGAACCCAGCCTGCCAAAAAGGCCAATCCTCCAATTGGTGTAATCATCGCAAGCGCTTTGACGCCGGTTAAAGCATAGATATATAAACTTCCTGAAAATAAAATAATACCTGTTAAGAACAGCCAGCCGCTGGATGCAAAGAGACTGCTTCCTTCAAATTTTCCTAAAAGAAGCGCAACTGCAACAATGGCTACGGTGTGGAACATTTGATAATCTACCGCTTTGCCCCAATTTGTTAAGGCTCTTTCGGACAGCCTTCCTTCCAGACCGTGTGCACCGAATGCTCCAAAAGCAACTGCCAGAAATCCAAGGATAGCTCCAATGATTAAAAATAACTTCATCTTTTCATCTCCTAATCATAACATATTATATAAAATACATTTTCCATAACCTAAAAATCAAATATAGAATCCCCATTGGCATCTTCTTCTATCAGCTTATTCTTTTCCGGTACAGCCCCTTTGTCCGCAGGCTGCTTGCCGAGCATTGCTCTCATCTCTGCTTCCGAAATTCGCTCCTCTGTATCTTCTATATTTACTTGCTTCTGACTGGCAACACTGGAATCAGAGCTCCCTGAAAGAAACAGTTCACTTAACAGGTGGATATTTTCCATATGTTTTTTTACTTGATCTTCCTGATGGGCTTTTCTTTTGGCTTCTTCCAGCTCATGAATCATTTTATTGATTATTATTTCATTGCTTACAGCCATACAACCCCTCCTTTTTCTGCATTCATTACGAATTATAGCACAGAAATCCTTTAAACCTGAAAACATAAAAAAAGAGCTTCAGACGATAGCCGTCTCTCTGCTCTTTAACGTAATATACGATTTACGTTCAGCTTTCTTCCCGATATTTCCTCCACGGTATAGCGTTCATACATCCATTTCAAAAATATAACCTCAGATTCTTCTAATTCTCTTCCTAGCTGTGTTGAAGTTTGATGATATAGATGAAAAAAGTTTTTCATTCTTGAAAACTCCCCCTATACTGCGCAGTCAAATATAGAAATATTATAGCATTGTCTATTTTTATCTTCAATAGGAGAATTTTTCAAGTTTTCATTCTAAAGAAAACGCTTTATCTGCTTATTACAGCAAATTTTAACAAGAAAAAGATTCTCCTGACATATTATCTCCTTTAATTACATTGAATATGTCAGAAGAAATTTCTTCCTTTATATCAAGCTATTTATTGTTTTATTTATCCTCTATTGTGGATTGCAAAGCGTATAACTTTTCATTCATTATTTCCATCATCTGGTCCATCGCCTCTTTACGAGGTACATCCTCAGGCAAATAAATCGGATCACCAAAGATAATTTTCGGCTTTTTAAACTTAAACAGCTCTTTAAAATTATTTGGACCTGTGTAAGCTGCAGGAACAATCGGCGCCTTACTGTATGCAGCAATGGTGACAGCCCCTCTTTTTAATGGAACCTGATTCGTTGTTCTTGTGCCGCTGGGGAAAATACCGATGACTTTTCCTTCTTTTAAAAGCTTGCGAGGCACTTTAATCGTGCTGGGTCCTGGGTTATCCCGGTCTACAGGAAATGCATTTAATTTTTTCATCAGCCATCTTAGAGGGCCGGATTGAAATAATTCCTTCTTCGCCATATAGTGGACTTTCGTCGGCAATAGACTGACTCCTAACCACAAAATATCGACCCAGCCTGTATGGGTACATGCGATAATATACCCGTCTGATTGCGGGAGTTTTTCTTTTTGAAATACCTTTACACGTCCAAATAAACTTAATATAACTTTTAATAGATATGCAGCAAAATAATACATGCGTCTCTTCCTTTTTTCAAATTTAGTACCTGGTGCTTATATAAGATACTATTAGAAATAGCGTAAAATTACAAGATGTTTATGATAATTAAATGATGTCAACGACGGATAGGCTATTGTCTTTTACAATCCGCTGTATAATCAAAGTATAAATGATAATGATGTTGGCAGCCTTCATTAAAGGCAGATTCACAACGGAGGCACTTGTCCGTATTTAAATACTGTTTAATCGTATGTTCTGTTTTACAAACACCGCACAAAACCGCCGGCGTATCGAATTCATCTTTCCCCCATACAGCTGCTTTATGATTTTCACATTCTGCGTGACACTGAAAGCATGGATAATATTTCTGGCAGCATTTAAAGTTGATGGCAATAATATCTTTTTGCGTATGATAATGCCTGCATCTTGTCTGATTATCAATCACTGGTCCGTGAACTGTCGGCATGTTATTCCCTCCCCGCGTCAGCAATTATCCAGTAAAAAAGCAGCACACCCTCATTCTATCGAAAGCGTCCTGCTTTTAAACATTAGTTCTGATCTTCTTCTGTGTCAGCTTCTTCTGCCAGGGAAACGCCCAGCTTATCTTCAAGTACAATAATCCTGGCGCGCAGCTCATCGATATCATCTGTCGTTGCCAGTCCAGATTCTCTAGCTAATTCTTTCTTTTTCTCTCTGCTTTTTTCGTCCCACTCGTCTTTTTTAGTGCTGCCTTTTTCCATAAAGTTATCTAAAACAGTTCTTGCCTGCTCTTGTGTCAATTCATTCTTTTCTACTAATTCTTTCACTTTTTGTTCAAATTTCTCTTTCCCGCTTACTGCAGCACCCAGCCCCAGTAAAAATCCTTTACGTAAATAATCACTCATCATTTATACCTCCTATTGTATGCTGTTATGATGATTCCTTAAAACTGGATGAAGCTTGCTTTTTCAGCCTGCCATCCTTACAATACGTGAAACAGGAATGTTCTATACATTATTTGGGTACATATAATAAAATAAACTTTCTTACTACCTATTATATAAAACATTTTGCTGTCACGTAAACGATTTTGGCGCCAAATTTCCCTGATATACTTTTATATTCCCTTTATTTACTATATTTAATCATTATCTAGCTATGCCCTATTGAATAAAATTACGTTTGATTGTATAATCATACAGTTACAATTTTTAGTTTCTATATTATTTAGGAGGAAAATAAATGAAGTCCTATTCCTTTAGTCAGATTATTAAATTCATTATTCCATCTTTATTAGGTTTATTCCTATTTTTATATCCATTACCGACAGAGGAAGGGTTTACCATACCTATTGCCTTTTTAGCCGGTACACTGCAGGATATACTTGAAAGCAATCTGTCTCTTATTATGATGATCGTTATTATCATCACTGCTGGATTCACTGCCTTTGCTAAACTAGCCGGTGAATCAACTTTCAGCAAATCTCCTTTCCTGCATCAATTATTTTATACCACATGGTTCTGGACAATTACACGTCTGTTGGCAGCCGTTTTTGCAATTATGGTTTACTTTCAAATTGGTCCGGAGTTTGTTTACAGCGAAGATACAGGCGGCATGTTGCTGGACAGCCTGCTGCACACCCTGTTTGTTACCTTTTTATTCGCCGGTCTCTTTTTACCTTTCCTGACGAATTTTGGATTGCTGGAGTTTTTCGGAGGTATCATGAGAAATATCATGCGGCCTTTATTCCGTCTCCCGGGCAGAGCTTCTGTCGACAGTTTAGCTTCCTGGGTCGGAGATGCGACAATCGGGGTACTGCTGACAAATAAACAGTATGAGGAAGGTTATTATACAAAGCGGGAAGCAGCTATTATCAGTACAACGTTTTCGGTTGTATCCATTACGTTCACTTTAGTTATTTTACAAGAAGTTCGTTTAGCACATATGTTTTTGCCTTTTTACCTGACTATCCTGATTGCAGGAGGAGCTGCAGCTTTCATTATGCCGCGCATTCCGCCGCTCTCTAAAATGCCAAATACCTATATCAGCGGCAAGGAAAGAACAGACGATGAAAAAATCCCTGCATCGGATAATGTATTTACTCACGGATTCAAAAATGCCGTCAAACGTGCAGAGAAAGAAACGAGCTTCCGTACCTTTTTTATAGACGGCGGAAAAAATATTTTTGATATGTGGTTTGCTGTCACACCTGTTGTGATGGCGTTCGGAACGTTGGCAGTGATTATTGCAGAATATACACCGTTATTCCAGTGGCTCGGAATGCCATTCGTTCCTATTTTAGAACTAATGCAGATTCCATTTGCCCAGGAAGCATCTGAAACCATTCTGATCGGTTTTGCAGATATGTTTCTGCCAGCCATTTTAATTACTGGCGTAGAGGCAGAAATAACACGATTTATTATTGCTGCCTTATCTGTAACACAGCTTATTTTCATGTCTGAAGTCGGCGGACTGATTCTAGGTACTAAAATTCCAGTATCCTTCCGTCACTTAGCTATTATCTTTTTAATGCGTACCGTGATTACACTGCCAATTATCACCCTTATTGCGCATCTGTTATTTTAAAATCAATAAAAAATGCGGAGCCCTTTCCGGGAACTCCGCATTTTTTATTTTACATTTTTTTAAGAAGATGTTCCTTTGTGCCGGTGGTTAAATAATGATTTAACCTTGGCTAAGCGACCTTCAATCAGCGGCTGGGAGATGGTCAAAATAGGCTTGCTGGACAGCGAAATGACAATCAGCGCTGACAAGCCGGCGATTCCGACGACATCAAACCAATGATGAACAGATAATAAATCAAATTCTCGCAGGAACTGAACGATAAAACCATGCAATAAGTAAACATATAATGTTCTTGTTCCAAGGACTGTTACCCAGCCCAGGTTTCTTTTAGGAATCCAGGCTAATATACTGATTGTCATCACTGCTGCAATGGCATAAACAAATAACCGCACGAAGCCGCCGAAACTCTCCACACCTAAATTACTGTATGATTTTGAAGCAAGCAGCCATCCGGTATCGATAACCGGGAATACATAAATTAATACGAACATACTTGCCATCACAGCAATTGAAGCGATCTTCACTTTGCGATGCTTCACCAGCATCATTTGATCGACGGTTAACCAGTAACCAATCAAGAAGAATGGAAAAAACACAAATGTTCTGGATAAGCTGAACGAATGCCCAATTTCTCCAAAATAGCCGACAACGATACCTATCAATATGGATAAAGTAATACTCCACCCAGCAGGTATCTTTTTAAATAACACAAGCAGAATATGCCAGCTGAATAAGCTGAATAAGAACCACAATGACCATTGCGGATAGAAAACTCCAGTCTGCCAATCTGCTTTTCCTATAAAGAAATAATAAATCGTATATAATGTTTGAAAGATAAAATATGGAACAATTAACTTTTTCGTTAAATTCCATATATATTTCTTATTTCCTGAGCCTTTTGCAAAGAAACCGGCTAATAAAATGAACGCCGGCATATGGAAGGTATATATCCATATATAAATTGCTTCTGTCGATTGTGAATCGCTGATAAAAGGTTGAATCATATGACCAAAAACAACGAGAAAAATCAAAAACACTTTCGCATTATCAAAAAATGCATTTCGTTCCATAGACCATCCCTCTATTTCGTACACCATTTTAAAGTTGTATATTCTACTTTACTCGCTTTTATTTAAAAAATCTCCCCAAAAAGGGAATTTTTATCGTTTTGTAATCTATTTGTTAGTGTCTCGAAAAAATGTAACATGAAACAAAACTTTACGGAGTCGGGCTTTTATTTCATTTCCCAGTAAAAAGTCATATGATAACAATTTGAGCTGAAGCTCTCCTTGTTTCATATGACCTTGATACATTCTTACTTTTCTATCTGAACGGTTGGTTCCAGCCCTAATTGAACGTTTCCTTTTATTGCTCTTGAAATCATGCATGATTCTTCTGCTTTTTCAATGAGTTTATTAGTTAAGCGTATCTGCTGCTCTGCCGCCTCTTTTTTTAAGGTAACATGGGGACGGTGGATGATTTTTTCGTAAGTGAAAATGCCATTTGTTACGTCTACCATCCCCTCAGAGGTTATGCTCATGGTATTAACAGGAACTTCTGCACGTTCCAGCATGGCTGCCAATGAAATAATATAGCATGTCGCAGCCGCTCCAAGCAGCATTTCATCTGGATTGGTACCAATACCGGGCCCATCCATTTCTGGCGGGATGGAGATTTTCGTTTGTAAATTCCCGGCGTTGATATACCCTTCGCTGTTACGACCGCCTTGCCATTTCCCTTCTAGATGAAAGTGATGCAATGTCATCCGGATCACTCCTTTTTTTCTTTTCTTTCAATTATGACGCACGGGAAGATTTTTTACAAAAAATAGAATTTTAAAATCTGCTGATTAAAAAAGTCGTGCTGTTCCTATTGCAGGGCAGCACGACTTTCCCTCATAGTACGGGATTATCTCATTTATCTGGACTGTTCTTTATTTCTTTTTAATTTCGGACTAGATGCAAACCAGCCGATTAACGCAATTCCTACAAGAATAATATAGAAGGAAGCTTTCCATAATGTAGAGTGCGGGAAGTGCTCTGGAATCACAGCTAAATCCGGATTGGCTAATACAATAACAGCCAGTTTCACTCCTACCCAGCCCACAATCAGAAATGCGGCGATTTCCAATGTTGGCCGTTTATGCAAGAGACCTACAAAAATATTGGCAGCGAATCGCATAATAATCAAGCCAATCATACCGCCGGCAAATACAACAGCAAATTGACCGGTATCCAAGCTTCCAACATGGCCGAAATCTGTTGGAGGCAATGCTACCGCTAAGGCAACAGCTGCTAAAATGGAATCAACAGCAAATGCTAAATCTGCAAACTCCACCTTCACCACAGTCATCCAAAATTCTTTTTTAGATGCTTGTTCAGGCTCCTGATTTCCTGCCGCACCAGCCTTTTTACCATTTTGTGCCGATGCATCGGAAGTCTCCGGCTCCTTCTTCTTAAACCTGTCATATAAATTCTTTCCTGATATAAATAAAAGATAGGCAGCGCCTAACGCTTGTACAATCCAGAAATCGACCAGGAATGAGATAACAAATAAAGACGCAAAACGCATTACAAATGCCCCGGCTAATCCATAAAATAATGCTCTCTTCCTTTGTTTTTCAGGAAGGTGTCTTACCATGATGGCCAATACAAGCGCATTATCAGCAGCTAATAAGCCTTCTAATGCAACTAATACAAGCAAGACCCATAAATACTCCAGCAATAGTTCAGTTCCCATGATGTATTCTCCTCTTCTACATGTGTTTTGCAGAAAAGGCCATAAAAATAGACCTTTACCTGCAATCGGTAAAGGTCTCGCTAACAACTTTTCTGGTTGCCACATAAAGCCGGAGACGGTTATCTCGTAATGACGACTTTACGTGTACAGCTACTCCCCTTTAGGAAATAAATGTTTACTAAGCTTTTTTAATATGACGTTCCCAGACAGCAAAAATGTTTCCTTCCTGTCTTTTGCCAGCCATTTATTTAAGTATACTTTATTAAAACCTTTTTCATGCTCTTTGTCAATATCTTTTACAGTAACTTTATATTTAAATCGACCGCAGATGTTTATAGCTTTCTGAATTCGGTTAATGTAAAATAATATATAGCATAACTTGGAAAGAAAGTAGTGTGATTCAATGACACAGAAACGCTGGTTTCAATTTTTTATCTTTTTTATTTGTTTGTTTACATTAATTTTTCTCATCTCTATAACGCATTTTATCTTTACACCTGTTCTGCAATTAGTCGGTGCTGTAGCTCTTCCGATTATCGGTGCAGGTATTCTTTATTACTTAACCCGGCCATTGATGAATCTGCTGGTAAGATATAAAGTCCCGCGGATTTTATCTATTATTATCGTATTCCTGGTTATCATCGGGGTCGTTACGCTATTCATTGTATTTATCTGGCCGATCGCCCGTGATCAGTTTGAAAATTTAATGGACAGTATTCCTGGAATGGTTAGTACGGTCGAGAGCTGGATTGGGTATTGGCAGGAAAATATTGCTTTAGTTCCTGACCAGGTAATCGATGCCATCAATAATTTTGCCAATGATATTCCCGGACACATTGAAAGTGTATTGAATAATGTCTTTGGCTTTTTAGGAAGCTTCATTGGTCAATTGGTAAGTATCATTGCCGGCATAATTCTGGTTCCATTCTTCCTTTTCTTCATGTTGAAGGATGGAGAGAAGCTTGTACCTTTTATTCTGCAATTTTTCAGCAAGAAAAAAGCAGAAAACTTACATGGACTATTAAGTAAAATCGATAATGTATTGTCCTCGTTTATCCAAGGACAGTTATTAGTAAGTTTTGCAGTAGGTATCCTCTTGTTAATAGGTTACTTGATTATCGGTTTAGAGTATGCCGTCGTACTTGCTCTATTCGGTATGATGATGAATGTCATCCCATTTTTGGGACCTTATATTGCTGTTGTTCCAGCTATCCTGGTTGCAGGGTTCCAGGATCCAATGAATATCATATGGATAGCTATTATTATGTTTGTTGCACAGCAGCTGGAAAGTGTATTTATTTCTCCTAATGTGATGGGGCAGGCGCTTAATCTGCACCCGCTGACTGTTATCACAGTTATCCTCGCGGCAGGAAGTATTGCCGGATTTTTAGGAATTTTATTCGCTATCCCTGTGTATGCAATAATCCGGACAATTGTAATCCACTTTTACCAAACCTTTGTGGACTCCAGAAAAAATAAAGACGATGCATTGATTTAGGAGGGGTTTTCTTGACAACAAAAGCAGAACTGCAACAAAAGCTCGATGAATTAAAGTCTGATTACATCCGTATCCAAGGAGATTTAGACAAGTTAGAGTTCGTCAAAGGACGTGTCTCCTCTGCCGAAGAACAACTGGTCCGTTTAGAAGGAGAGATTGCTGAGGTAAGAAAAGAATTGGAACAGTATAATAATTGATAGAATAACAAAAAAGCTAAAAAGTTTTCTTTTTAGCTTTTTTGTTATTTCTTTTTACAATTCACAACGCTTTCAAGAAAAAAATCCTAAAATGAAATTTTATGACAGCCGGGACTTCTTATCGCCTCTTCTCGTTCTACTTATCTACACCAGAAATCCCCTCACCTGTTGATAGGGAAACCTTCTCTCCCTGATATTCAATCACCTCAGGCTTTTCTGTTAACCATAATGGAGCATCTAAATCATAATATATAACATTTGGATGGGCGGCTGCAAAATGAGCTGCTGCTCCGACAGAATAGCTTGATTCCATCATACTGCCAATCATACATGGAACCTGATTGACCATTGCAAGATCAGCAATGATTAATGCGTTATAGATACCGCCAGATTTCATTAATTTTATATTAATTAAATCTGCGTAATGCCCTTGAATAATCTTAAAAGCATCTTGTGGAGAGAATATACTTTCATCCGCCATTATAGGTGTTTTCACATTATCTGTAACAAATTTAAGACCTTCCAAATCATTTGCTTTTACAGGCTGCTCGATAAATTCAATTCCAGCATTTATACGCTCCATTTCTTGAATTAACTGTACTGCTTGTTTAGGTGTCCATCCTTGATTTGCATCTAATCGAAGCAATATTTCAGAAGGAATGACTTCTCTAATAGCCAGGATTCTATCCATATCAAGCTCTGGTTTTGCACCAACTTTAATTTTCAAACTTGTATAGCCTTTTTCCACCCACTTGTCGGCATCTTTCGCCATTTTTTTTGGGTCATCCACGCCTATTGTCATAGATGTCTTAAGTGATTGATAATCTCCTAATAATTGATAAAGCGGGACCCCCATCCATCTGCTGTATACATCATGTAAAGCAATATCAGCAGCTGCTTTAGCACTTGTATTTCCAATACAACTATTTTGAATAGCAACCAGTAACGATTGAAAATGTCGTATATCCTGCTGCAGAATCGCCTGTTTAATTGGTCCTTCTAATGCTGCTTGAATACTTTCTGATGAATCTCCAGTGATTACCCACGTAGGAGCAGCTTCTCCTCTTCCAGCTAATCCATTTTCTAAATAAATAGTCACAGTAATACTCTCTATATATGTTGCAGTTCTCAGCGCTGTCTTAAATGGTGTATGCAGCGGTATTTTCCTGCGAGAAGTTCTTATATCTTCAATAAACAATTTATATTCTCCTTTTAGTGTCAATTTCGTATCCTATCATTCTTTAAAGCATTTCAAGGATTTTCCCAACAAGCATTCCAAAATAGGTGCCTAAAAACGAACCTATCAATGCCATGATGACCCCCACAGGAATCAGAGTCTTACTATATGCTGCTGCAAGCATCGGTGCCGACGCCATACCTCCAATATTAGCTAAACTAGCTATTCCTAATGTAAACAAATCTAACTTAAATAATTTACCTAGCAGGAGCATAATAATTAAATGAACAAGCATAATTAAGAAACCAGAAATAATATAAATAGGTGCTTGAGCAATTTGTGAGAAATCTGAATGGGAAGCAATTAAAGCTATAATGATATACAGCATGACATTCGAAACATCTAAAGCACCTGGAATTTTAGATAAACGAGTTTGACCAAGTACCAGTCCAACAACAGAAGCGATTAAAATAGTCCATGTTGTAGCACTAAATACATCGCCGAGTTCAGGTAAGTTATCTCCGGCTAGTGTTGCTAATGCTGAAACAAACAGACCGATCCCCAGCAAGTAAATAATATGTTTAAATTCAATCCCCTGATTATCTGATGATGCCTCATTTGTTTCATATTCATTGTCAATCATCGTTATATCTGCTTTGGTCCACCGATTAAATGCACCAGCAAATGGGACCAGCCAAAACATAAACATCACCCAAACAGCATAATTAATTGTATCCATCATTAAAATGTATCCAAAGATATTTTCCGGAACTTGTAAAATATCTTGTAAAGCAACCATATTTGCACTGCCGCCAGTCCAGCTACCTGCCAAGGCCCCAAAAGCGCGCCAAGTATCGGCAGCATATAATTGATTAAATATAAGATAAACAACCGTAAAGCCAATAATTATACTTATTACTGCAACAAAATAACCACCTAACATACGAGGGCCTAATTTAATGATGCTTCGAATATCGCATTTTAATAACATCAACATTAACATAGCGGGTAGTAAAGCATCTTTCACTGCTACATAAGATGATTCTGTAGCCTCATTATCAAATAAACCAATAGTCTGTAACAAAGCTGCACCAATATAAATCAAAACAATACCTGGTATAAATTTAAAAAATCGATTTGAGCTAAATTTACTTTCTATCCCTACCATCAAAGCGGCTAGAGCTACTAAGACGGCAATATAAATAAATCCATCCGTAATCATATTATTCCTCCTCACTTTCATTTAAGATTTTTTTATGATTCTAATCCCCTAATGTTTTCTATATAGCCCCTTTCTTCAAAATTTCCATCCTCACAAATACCAATCTATTGAATCATCCATATTTAGCGAAAAAAAATCCAGTCTAACTAAAATAAAATTTTAGTTAGACTGGATTTCAACTAGGTTTCTTTAGTTAAAGCAGCTTTTACTTGAGTATATTTATATTCAGCATCTCGATAGGCTACGAGCAGGGCTTTTTGTGATGAACCGTGATACCTTTTGCGAATGGACTCTTCTATTAAAGAGTTGCCCATTGCCTCACCAATAAACAGAGATTTAACGAAATGATTCGTTAATTGAATGGTAGACGAACATTCGCAATCCACAATTTCATCTGTTTGAAAGTCTACCACTAGCGCTACAAAAAATTGACTATACTTTTTTGTAATTGGATTATTCTGTGAAGCTTTGGCATCGCCGATAATATAGACTGTATTTGAATGATACAACAGATAAGTCTCCTTTAATACAATGCAGGTAATATAAGGGATCCACGAAGGGTAATCGTAGTTACTCATATCATGCAGGCGCTTTCTTATTTTGTTATTATAATATTTTTAAAATTACAGGTCAACTACTTTTTATAATATCTGCATTTTAAATATTTGACTATTATTTCTTTGTTTTAATTAGTTATAGTTATTTACGTGGAGAACAAGTAATATATTTTAAGCAAAAGCTGCCTTTCTGACTGCTCTATCAGAAAGGCAGCTTTTTACTTATAAAGAAATTATAATATCTTATATCTTTTTTGCACTTTACGAGAGTATAAAAATTTAAGCAATAAAGTATAAGCATAACTGCCAAGGCGACCATGCGCTTTTTTAGCTTGGTTTTCTTTAAAATTTATTTTACTTTTCCTTTGGTCAAACTGACAATCTTATCTCCTGATGCGGGTACAGTACGCATTTCCTCAGAGAAAAACTTCAGCTGTCCGGATGGTTTGATTAAGAATAAATATACCGTCTCCGGATCTTTTGCCTGTTTGTAGTGTTCAAATGTGAATTTATCAGTGAGTGTTGTCTGCCGTACAGTAAACCCATTTTCCGCTTTATCGATTAGATCCTCCAAAGAGAATTTTTTATCAAATAAAATACGGCCGCCAACCTGTGAAACCATACCAGTTGAGTATCCATTATCCTTGAATGTTGTGTACGGACTCACTTTAAACACATTAGTTCTTCCATATTCCGGAAGAAACGTTGTACAGAGGAGCGAGTTATACGATTTATCATGCGTCAGTGTTAATAAATACTCGTATGGAATCGTATCGAGATGATGCTCTGTCTGCTCGGACAACATGCTCCCATGATAAAATTGCAGGCCTTCTTTTCTTGCCAGAGAAAGATTTTCCCACGAAGAATCTACAATGATAGACGGATAATTTGCTTCTTTTAATGATTTAGCCAATTGAATCGTAAATGGATTGCTTCCGACAATAAGCGCTCCCGGATTCCCTTTATTCGACAGATTCAGCTTTTTAGAAAGCCAGCCGATAGAAAATCCATGCGCAATAACCGTAAAGATAACCAGCGCAAAGGTTAATGCCGTCAGAATAGATGCATCCTCATAGCCTGCTTCTGTTAACACCCCGGCAAAATAACCAGAAACTGTTAGTGCAACAATTCCCCGCGGTGCAATCCAGCCAATCAGCACTTTTTCATTAAGGCTAAGCCCAGTTCCAATAGTTGACAAGAAAATAGATAAGGGACGGACAGCAAACATCATCAATAATACGTAGCCAATAATATGAGGGTTAAAAATTTGCATAATCGTTGCCACATCCAGCGAGGCTGTCAGCATAATAAAAATGGTTGAAATCAGCAGTACCGAAATATTTTCTTTGAAATGGCGCATATCCGATACAGAGCGAATCCCCATATTTGCCAAGGTAATTCCCATCGCAGTGACAGATAAAAGTCCCGTCTCATGCATAATGACATCCGCAATGGTAAAACAGAATAAGACAACAACGACAACTGTCGGAGACTTTAGGAATTCAGGCACATGCCCCATTTCGAACATCCAGCCAAGTCCGCGTCCTAATATCCAGCCTAAGAAAACGGCAAATAGAGAGCCTGCGAAGAATAATAAAATCTGACTAGCTTCGGGATTAGATGCGGTGATAAACGTAATAATTTCAAAAGCAAAAACCGCAAGCAACGCTCCAATTGGATCAACAATAATCCCTTCCCACTTTAAAACCTTCGCCGGACGTGCTTTCAGCTTCGCCTGACGTAAAAGAGGCATAATAACGGTCGGACCGGTCACAACAAACAAACCGCCAATCACAAAGGCAACTGCCCAGGATAATCCGGCAATATAATGAGCGGTCAGCGACCCTAAAATCCAGGCAATAAATGCTCCTACCGTAGATATCCGGAAGATTGGTTTTCCAATTCCGCGTAATTCTTTAAAGCTTAAATTTAAGCTTCCTTCAAATAATATAATTGCTACAGCAACAGAGATAAGCGGACTGTACAAGTCCCCAAAATCCTGTTCTGGGTTAATTAATCCGAAAACAGGGCCAATGATTAGTCCTGTAGCAGCCATCACAACGATAGCCGGCATACGAAAGCGCCATGCGACCCATTGGGAAGCGACACCTAATAAGCCAATCAACATTAATTCAAACAGCAAAGAAGGTACCATATATCCTCCTCCTTTTCAAAAAGATATAGCATATTTTAAAGATGAAACAGGGAAATGTAAATTCATATGAAGTTGTCCATCGAAAAATTAACATTTCCTTATGTCATATTTGCTTTTTGACAGCATTTCCAGCTGTTATTCACCCTTTTTCCTTACTTTACTTTCGGGCTAAAACGTTCTAGGATAGAAAGTAGAATAATGATGTAATTATCTAACATATACAAACTCGAAATAATAAACTCAAGCTATTCTTTCCTATATCAGCAATTCATGCTACAGCGGTTTTAATGGGGCGAGTAATCGTAGCAACGGTTTTAATAGACCGAGTAATCGCAGGTCTCAATGTTGTCAGGTTAATGCGGCCGCTGCGGAAAAAACACTACGCTAGATAGGTTTTATTACTATCTAAATAATATTTAAGAAAATTCATTAACCTGACAACAATGGTAATCCCAGCCCCAGCGGTTTAATGGGATGAATATTCGCATCCTCAACCAACCTCAATAAGGGAGATTTATCTATGGAAAAGTATTTAAATATTTTACAGAATTACTTTGGTTACTCCAGTTTTCGGCCTGGACAAGCTGAAGTTATTGATACAATTGATCAAGGTGAAAATGTCCTTGCTGTGATGCCGACCGGTGGCGGAAAATCACTCTGTTATCAAGTACCCGGGCTTGCGATGAACGGAACAGCAATTATCATTTCACCGCTTATTTCACTGATGAAGGACCAAGTTGACGGACTGCATGCCCTCGGGGCAGCAGCAACTTATATTAACAGCTCCATTTCTGCAGGTGAGCAGTATCAGCGTTTAATGGCGATGCAGCAAAATCGCTATCAATTTGTTTATGTTGCTCCAGAGCGTTTTGAATCAGGGGCTTTTATTCAAGCCTTGCAGCAGACTAATATATCTCTGATTGCCTTTGATGAGGCGCACTGTATATCCCAGTGGGGTCATGATTTCCGTCCAAGCTACCGCTCTATCGTTCCTATTCTCCAGGAGATTGGCGGCAATCCAACGGTTATGGGGCTTACCGCGACAGCGACCCCTGAAGTAATTGAAGACATACAGGCTCTTTTACATATCGCTCCTGCAAATACAGTGCATACTGGCTTTGAAAGAAAAAATCTTTCCTTCTTTATCGAAAAAGGGGTAAATAAAATAGATTATATTCTTTCCTATCTGAAAAAACATCAGGGAGAAGTCGGTATTATTTATGCAGCAACACGAAAACAGGTCGAACATGTCTATGATGTCCTAAAAGGGAAAGGTTATGCTGTTTCCAAGTACCACGGCGGATTGTCCGAGCAGGAACGGCAGGCTGCGCAAACGGCCTTTATCTTTGACCAGACAGAGTTGATGGTTGCTACGACTGCATTTGGAATGGGGATTGATAAATCAAATGTCCGCTTTATTATTCATTATGCCATTCCGATGAATATGGAATCGTATTATCAGGAAGCAGGAAGAGCAGGACGCGACGGCGAGCCGAGCAACTGTGTCCTGCTTTTCTCTCCTCAAGATATCCATACTCAAAAATTTTTGATTGAGAAATCCGATTTGGATGAAGAAGGAACACAGCGGGAATATCAAAAATTGAATAAAATGGTGAACTACTGTCGTACACAAAACTGCTTATACAGTTATATTTTAAACTATTTCGAGATGGGGTCGGCCGCATCTTCTGTATCTTGCGGACGCTGCAGCAATTGCCTGAAGCAAGGAGAGTTAGAGGATATTACCGAAGAAGCGCAAATGATTTTATCCTGCGTGAAGCGCATGCGTGAACGCTTTGGCGCTTCCATGACAGCGAAAGTTTTAAAAGGTTCAAAGGATAAAAAGCTGATTCAGTTTGGCTTATCGAAATTATCTACTTACGGCATCTTATCCAAATATACGGAGAAGGAAATTACAGAAAGAATCCACTTCTTAATCGCTGAAGAATGCTTATCCGCAGAGGAAGGGCAGTTTCCTGTTTTAAAACTAAACCGGAAGTCCATGGACATCCTGACCGGAAAAGAGAATGTTACCATGTTTATCCAGGATGTCCCTGCTGTCAGTGAAACAGATTACAGTGATGATCTCTTTGAGTCACTGCGCCAGTTAAGAAGATCGATGTCTCAGGAGCTGGATTTGCCACCTTATGTGCTGTTTTCAGATATGACATTAAAAGAAATGGCCCGCTATCTTCCAGAAGGTAAGGATGAATTCTTACGGTTAAAAGGAGTAGGACAAAAGAAATATGACCTCTATGGAGAATCCTTCCTGGAAGCTGTTGCCGAATGGAAAGAAAAAAACCCGGATTACAAAGCCCCTACTGCCATTCATTATCAAAAGGCTGCGAAAGCAAAGGATGCGGATGACCGGCCGTCCTATCAAATATCATATGAGCTCCTGCAAAAAGGAAAAACGATTCGAGAAATTGCTTCCATCCGGGATTTAAAAGAGCTGACCATCGAATCACATATTTTTCAGGCTTTCCAAAAGGGATATACGCTGAATTGGAATCTATTCTTTAATACCGAGGAAGAAGGCAAAATTTTATCCAAGCACGAAGAAATTGATCCAATTGGATTGAAGGAGCTGAAAGAGGCTCTGCCGGAAGATTACACCTATCGCAAAATCAAAGCAGTTCTAGTAAAGAATGATAAGTTTATGGCGAAAGAAAAAAGCTCTTAAGCCATTAAAAAAGGCAGCAAGATATTTTAAAAAATCTTGCTGCCTTTTTTTGATTACTATTTTGTTTAATTACTTCATATCCAGCGCCCAAGTCCCGTTACGGAAAACCGGCTCTGATTTCCCATCTGCAGTAATTCCGTCAATGTCCATTTTATCTGATCCAATCATAAAATCGACATGGACCAGACTGTCGTTCACGCCATGCTTGTCTAACTCCTCTAAGTCCATTGTAGCTCCGCCTTCGAGATTCGTTGGGTAAGCTTTCCCTAACGCAATATGACAGGATGCATTCTCATCAAATAACGTGTTATAGAAAATAAGCCCGGATTGCGATACTGGAGATTCGTCCGGAACCAGCGCAATTTCCCCCAAACGGCGGGCTCCTTCATCCGAATCCAGTAAATGCTTCAAGACCTCTTCTCCCTGCTCTGCTTGAAAATCAACTACTTTTCCATCCTTAAAGGTTAAGGAGAAGTTATCAATTAAGCTTCCGCCATAGTTTAATGGTTTTGTGCTGGATACGGTACCATTAACCCCATATTTATGCGGTACGGAGAAAACCTCTTCTGTCGGCATATTCGGGTTAAAGGTGACTCCCGTCTCTGCTACGGCCGATCCGCCTTTCCAGATATGCCCCTCCGGCAGCTCCATTTCTAGGTCTGTACCAGGTGCTTGAAAAATTAATTTTTGATAGCTTTTCTTATTTAACACTTCTCTGGCGGTTCTTAATGTTTCATTATGCTTGTCCCATGCTGCAACAGGATCGTCCTGGTCAACACGGACAATTTTTAAGATAGCCTCCCAAAGGCTGGCAACCGCATCCTCTGCTGATTTATCAGGGAAGATTTTCTTTGCCCAATCCTTTGAAGGGATAGAAATAATCGTCCATGGAATCCGGTCATTCATTGTATATTTACGGAAGTTCACCATTGCTTCAGCGGCAGCTTTAGTTGCTTTGGCAACACGGGATGGATCAATATCCTTTAATAAATCCGGATTGGTGGAGCGAATATTTACAACGGCAGCGCCGTCTTCTGCAAATGTATCATGCAATTTCACTTTCCATTCCGGATAATTCGTAATTACTTCATCCGGGGCATTCTCGTATTTTAACAAGGTAAGCTCATCATCCACCCAGTTAATATGGACATCCTTTGCTCCCATTTCATATGCTTTACGGGCAACAATCCGTGTAAATTCTGCTCCTTCAATCGGGGCATTGATCATGACAGCTTGTCCTTTTTGTAAATTAACCCCTTTTTTCAATGTTAATTCTGCATATTTTTCTTGTACCTGTGCCTGAACCATTTATGCGTCCCTCCATATTTACAAATTTATTTTTCTTTCTTATCATACCCTATTATTTCATATCCCTTTGAATATTTCTAAAGAAAACATGGAATTCGTTATCCCCCATTCCGGCTTTCATTTACTACCTCTCCTATTTATGATACCCTATCATTAGATTACTTTTCGTAACTAATGTATATATCACGCATTTTAGATACAAGATTGTTTTATGGGGGTGGAAAAATGAATCAATTATGTCCACGTTTTGAAAAAGCAATGGTCTTATTAAGTACACGCTGGGTCGGTCTTATTTTATTTGAACTATTAAAAGGGGCAAAACGTTTTTCAGAGATGGAAGCAGATCTCCCAATCAGCGGGCGTTTACTATCGGATCGTTTGAAATTACTGGAAAAAGAAGGGATTGTCGAGCGGAATATCTATTCGGAATTTCCAGTTCGTATTGAATACACCTTATCAGAGAAAGGAAAAGCACTGGAGCCTGTTATTAAAGATATTCAGCGCTGGGCGGAAGAATATGTCTCAGCAGATAACGAAGTGAAGTAAACCTTTCTCTTATATCTAGAAATCTTTTATTTTATAAGAAATACAAGAACACCGCTTTGTCTTTAAATCACTAGTGTTCTTGCCAAAGAGATGTCCGCTCCGGAAAGTCGCTTTCCGCGGGCAACGGATCAGCCTCCTCGGAAGAAAACCACTTCCTGCGGGGTCTTCACCTGTTGCCTTTCCCGCAGGAGTCGACTTCCCTCCGCTCCCATCTTTGAAGAAATATGCTTCATTTGCTTTCTTTCAAAGAAATAACGCAAATTCTAGCGACGGGTTTGATGGGGCGAGTAATCGCAGCAACGGTTTTAATAGACCAAGTAATCGCAGGTCTCAATGTTAACAGGTTAATGAATTTTATACAGATAGTAATAAAACCTATCTAGCGGAGGAAAAACACGTAGACTCCTATGGGAAAGCGCAGGGTGAAGACCCCGCAGAAAAAAGCGTACTTCTTTTTTTCGAGGAGGCTGAGCGCAAGCCCATGGAAAGCGTAGTGTTTTTCCGCAGCGGTCGCATTAACCTGACAACATTGAAGATTACTCCCTCCATGAAACCCGTTGGAGCGGCTATTTATATAAACATTCTTTTTCTTTTAAAAAATCCAAATGTATGATGAATCTCTGTCCTATACTTCCTAAAGTAATCTCTATGGATAGACGGCGGTTCACTGATATATTTGGATTTTCTTAAGCTATTCTTAAATTTTTTTCTAAACCTCCCCATCTGTTGTATGATAGAAGCAGTCAAAAAACAAGGAGTGGAAATGCATGCGGGAACAGCCTAATGTAAAAATTGCTACAGATGCTATCAAAGCATGGCAGCTTACAGCACATATATATGCACTCATCTTTTTATTGATAACCATTGGAGCAATTGTTGTGTATATTATTTTCGATTTTCTGCCGCTCTGGATTGTTTTCATCATTGCCGGTCTTACCGTGGCGGAATGGATCATCACCGCTTTGATTATTCCAAAATTAAGATGGCGCAGATGGCGTTATCAGGTCTACGATCAGGAGATTTACATACAACATGGGATTCTTATAGTAACGCGGACAATTGTACCAATGATTCGTGTCCAGCATGTCGATACACAGCAAGGGCCCGTCTTGAAAAAATATAAGCTGGCCACCCTGGAAATATCAACGGCAGCGACAACACATCAGATACCTGCTTTATTAGAAGAGGAAGCATATGATTTACGCGATCAAATTTCTGAATTAGCAAGGGTGGAGCAAGATGATGTCTAATCCGAAACGACTGCACCCCGCTGCAGTAATATTTAATATTATTCAATCATTGAAACAATCTATCATTGGGCTTTTACCTATTGCTATTGTCATTATCAGAAACAGTAATACCTTTTATCTGATAATCGGTTTGCTTGTAATCATCGGATTAATCATTTTATTCAGCTTTTTATCATGGCTTCGTTTCACCTATCAATTAGAGGAAGACCAGTTACGTATCGAACGCGGAATTCTCATTCGTAAAAAACGCACGATTTCCAAGCATCGGATTCAGTCTATTGATTTATCACAGAATGTTATTCACCGCATCTTCGGGTTAACCAAAGTAGCCATTGAAACTGCAGGGAATGACTCCTCTACAGATGCCGCGCTGTCTGCGGTCCGTATGGAGGACGGGCGCATGCTGCATGATGAATTAAAATACAAGAAACACGTACCGGATACCGGGGAGCTGGAAACCGAGGTATCAGATAACGAACAGCAGGAGCAGGATGAAGCTCACCTCCCTAAACGGACAATAACAATTCAAGCCCTGTTGATTACCGGCTCCACCTCAGCAAGCTTCGGAATTTTAATCGGGCTCTTCGGGGTTGCCTTTTCTCAGGTTGAAACTTTGATTCCAGACCAATTTTACGATGATGCGACACGCTGGCTTCTGTCTCTCGGCATGCAAATTATCATTATTTTAGCGATTATCGTTCTCATCTTTCTATGGTTATTAAGTATTCTATATACGGTGATTAAAGATTGGAATTTTACCATTACCCGTTATGAAAAAGAACTATTTATTACCAGAGGGTTATTAGAGAAAAAACAAACAACCATTCCATTAAAAAGAATACAGGCAGTGGGGATGAAGGAATCCCCTATTCATCAACTATTTGGCTTTGCCAGACCTTATGTTGAAATTGCAAGCGGAGAGATAAATAGCAGTCAGGAAGTAAATACGATTATTTTCCCGCTGCTCCGCAAGAAAGAATTTGTAGCTTTTCTAAGTGAATTTTTACCGGAGTATAGCTATCGTACGGAGAATCTGATTCATCCGCCGAAAAAAGCCTTACCTTATTATCTATGGCGGTCCATCAATCTTCCGTTATTAGCTGTTATCATTACAGGTATTTTCTTCGTATCCTATATCTGGATACCTGCAATTATTATGCTGGTCCTCGGGATAATGGGGTTTGCTGTATTCAAATCCATCGGCTATGCGATTGATGAACAGCAGATAACGATTCAGACACGAACAATCAGCAAGGATACTGCGATTATTCCGCATCGAAGGATCCAGGCCTTGCAGCAGAAACAGCATCTGCTTCACCGAAAGCAGTCCCTTGCAACGCTGGACATGGCTATTTTAAATAAAGGCGCAGGACGCCATTTTGTCATTAAAGAGCTGCGAACAGCGGATAGTTATTCAATTGCTGACTGGTATTCTTATCGGGAAAAAGTGTAATACAATATATAAAAAGCCGGTTAAAATCATATGTTGTGATTTTAACCGGCTTTTTACGATCTATCTTATTTTTCTGTTCCATAGACGGTTCCAAAGGTTTCTGCAAGCTGCTTAGATTGCTTTCTCCGCTCCGCACGGCGGTTGGCACGCAGCGGTGCACTTTCATGAAGCATCTTTTCATCGTCGGTTTCCGGATAAACGGATGGCACTTTAATCGGTTTGCCCGCTTCATCAATCGCTACAAACGTCATAAACGCTGTTGTACATGCTGTTCTTTCCCCGGTCCGGATATCTTCGGTGATTGCCCGGATAAATACCTCCATGGAGGTGTGATGTGTCCAGGTCACAAATGCTTCAATCGAAATATATTGGCCAACTTTTACAGGCGCTAAGAAATCTACAGAATCCGTAGAAGCTGTTACCACCGGGCTATTTGCATGCTTTACTGCTGCAATCGCACCGATATCATCAAGATGCGCCATTAATTTTCCGCCAAATAACGTATCATATTGATTCGTATCCGGCGGAAGGATATGTGTTGTTTTTAAAGCTAATGATGCGGAACAAGGTTTTGCTTTCATTTATATTGCCTCCTGCTGTCTAGTTTGTCTTATAAAACTGGTGATATTAAACGCGAGACGGATTCCTTAAAACGAATTCCGATAGAACGTTTGTCATATAACTTTTTCGTCATTTGTGTAGAATGCGCCAAATCTTTGTCGAAATCGACCATCAGCCGACGCACAACTTCAATATCATATAAAAATGCATTGACCTCAAAATTGAGCCGAAAGCTTCTTACATCAATATTTGCCGTACCGACAGAAGCTATTCTTCCATCGACAATAATGGTTTTAGCATGCAGAAATCCATTCTGGTAAATAAAAATCTCTGCACCGGCGCCAAGCAGATCCCCGCAATAATACATGGTTGCCCAATAAACAAAGGGATGGTCCGGTTTATTGGGAATCATAATTTTGACATCTACTCCGGATAGCACGGCAATACGCAGTGCATCACGCAAGCTTTCATCTGGTATAAAATAAGGTGTCTGAATATAGATATACTCTTCTGCTTCCATGATCATCTTAATATATCCGTTTTTGATTTGCTCATACTCCGAATCGGGTCCGCTGGAGACAATCTGCATCCCTATATTCCCTCCAGAGATAGTTTGAAAATGCTCTTCTTCGTAAGGAATTTTCTGCTTCGAGGCCTGATTCCAATCCAATACAAAGCGTGTCTGCATACTTTGCACTGCATCACCTATCACCCGCAAATGAGTATCACGCCAATAACCAAATTTGCTTTTCATTCCCAGGTATTCATCTCCAACATTAAAACCGCCAATGTATCCGATTTCTCCATCAATAATCGTGAGCTTGCGATGATTCCGGTAATTGATTTTAAAATTAATAATAAATTTCGATGGGAAAAATGCTTCTACCAGAACGCCCGCTTCTTTTAATTTTTTTATGTAGCTTTTCTTAAGTGACCTGGAGCCCATATCATCATACAAAAGCCGGACGCATACCCCCTCTTTTGCTTTTCTTATTAATGCATTCGCAAGCCTGCTCCCTAGCCCGTCACTCCGCATAATATAATATTGTACATGAATATGATGCTTTGCCCGATTGATATCTTCTAAAAGAGCCTCAAATTTTTCATGCCCATCTGTAAAAATATCTACGCCATTATTATCTGTATAAACAGCATTGTCATTACGGAGATGAAGATAGACTAAATCCTGATGTTTTTTTAAATCGTCATGATTTAACAGGAAAGCGTCATCCTCAATGGCATTGATTTGTTTTTGTACAGCCTTCTTCACATCCATCCGGCTCCGCTGATCCCATTTGAATATCCGGCGATTGCTGATGGGCCGTCCAAAAATTAAATAAAGAATAAATCCTAAAATAGGGATGAACAGCAATACCATTACCCATGCCCAGGAAGAGGTCGGATCCTTCCTTTCCAGAAAAATAATGGATATAGCTAACGCAATATTTATAACAAAAATTAATCCAATTATGATTGAGTAAACGCCCATATATCCTGCTCCCATCACTTCTTTTCCAATAAAAAAGGGAATTCTGCTCTTATCATAGCACAAAACGAAACTTCATTCAGCGTGAAAGGGTTAATGAAGTTTCGTTTTACCCATAGCTTGCGTATCTGCTATTTCTTCTATATAAAACGTTCTTTTTCCGGCAAATAACTGAATCCCCTATTTTAATTATGTCAGCGCCTGCTCCAAGTCCTCCCAAATATCCTGCCATGCCTCTATTCCGACAGATAACCGAATCAGAGCGTCTGTTATTCCCATTTTCCGGCGTTGTTCATCAGGAATCACAGCATGTGTCATGGTTGCCGGATGCTGAATCAATGTTTCTGTATCTCCAAGACTGACAGCGATGTTTATAAATTGAAGTTTATTCAGAAAAGTCTGCGCTTCTTTCTTTCCGCCGTCTATCTCAAAAGATAAGGTGCCTCCGCCAGATTTCATTTGTTTTTTCATAATTGAATAGCCTTCCGCATCCGGATCACCCGGATAAAATACATGCTTAATCTTTGGATGCTGCTTTAGTTTTTCTGTAATTTGCAGGGCATTATCCGAATGTTTATCCATTCGGAGCGGCAATGTCTTCATTCCGCGAACAACCAGCCAGGCATCAAACGGCGAAAGCACACCGCCAATATCCTTTTGCGTCGTTGCTGCGATTTGCTCCATTAATTCGTTATTTCCTGCGGCGATGCCCGCAATCACATCACCATGACCGCTTAAATATTTTGTCGCGCTATGCACTACCACATCTGCCCCCAATTCCAACGGACGCTGCAGGTACGGTGTAGAAAATGTATTATCCACCACAACTAAAATATTATGCCGCTTAGCAATATCAATCACTAATTTCAAATCAATTACTTCCATTGTCGGGTTAATCGGCGTCTCAATATAAAATACCTTTGTTTCTGGCCTGATTTTTCCCTCTATACTTTCCGCATCTGTCATAGCTATATAATCTGTCTGGATATTATATTTTTTATCCATCATCGACAACAGTCCAAAGGTACAGCCGTATAGTCCGGACGAGCAAATAATATGGTCATTTGCTTTGGTGAGTGCAATCAAAACGGCAGATATGGCAGCCATCCCCGAGGCAAATGCCAGTCCTTTTTCAGCCTTTTCCAATGCGGCCAGCTTTTGTTCCAGTATTTGCACGGTCGGATTACTGACACGCGTATAGACATGTCCTTCTTCCTCTCCGGCAAAACGTGCCTCCCCCTGCTCCGCTGTGTCAAAGGTAAATGTAGATGTTTGAAAAATGGGCGGTGTTAAACTGCCAAGCAGCTCTTTGGAATCGTACCCTTCGTGAATCATTGCTGTTTCCATATGTTTAAACTTTTTGCTCATTTATATTCTCCCCGATCCTGATAAAGGTAATAATTCAGATAAGTCTCTCTCTTTATGATAAAGTATTCCTGTGCTGTTGGAAATGTTTCCGGCTCAAAAAAATATCTAATATTTCGTACAAAGAAAACAAAGCTCCCGCTCCATGAAGCTTCGTTTTACGGAATACATTATTTAAAAGTTATTGCTTCCTGCCTCATAAAGTTTTAATATTGGTTTTAGTTTAATTTTTTCAGAAGGCAGGAATGGATAATGGAGGATAAATCTTTACAACAGGGAGCGGTTATTACCTTTGCTGCTTATTTATTATGGGGAATCTTTCCAATCTATTGGAAGTTTCTTGAACATGTTCCAGCTGGCGAAGTACTAGCCCACCGGATTGTCTGGAGCTTAATTTTCATGATTTTTTTAGTACTGGTGACAGGTAATTGGCGTGAACTGATTGAAACGGTCCACGAGCTGAAAAAAGATAAAAAGAAAACCATCGCTATCATTACAGCTTCCATCGTTATATCTATTAACTGGTTTCTATTTATTTTTTCGGTTCAGCATGGACATGTGCTGCAGGCCAGCTTAGGGTACTATATCAATCCTTTGATCAGCATTTTATTAGCGGTATTTGTATTGAAAGAAAAGACAACGAAAGGACAGGTCTTATCGTTCATCCTTGCCGGTATCGGCGTACTTTATTTAACACTGAGCTATGGTGTGTTCCCTTGGATTTCGCTGTTATTGGCCATCACCTTTGGCTTTTATGGATTGATTAAAAAAACACTCCATCTGCATGCAATGTATGGACTTACTATTGAAACACTTGTAGTGGCTCCGATTGCTCTATTGTATTTACTATTTGTTCCGTCAGAAGGATCTTTTACTTTTTCTCCTTTGTTTACATCGGACAATCTTTTACTTATAGGCGCGGGGGGTGTTACAGCAATACCTTTACTGCTGTTTGCTGCAGGGGCCAAACGGATTCCATTGGCAATGGTTGGCTTTTTACAATATGTGGCACCGACAATTATGTTCTTTCTGGGGGTATTTCTATATAATGAAACCTTTACGGTACATCATATGATTACCTTTGCTTTGATTTGGGCTGCACTTATTATCTATATGGCCAGTATTTACCGGGATGCACCGCGGAGAAAAAGAAGAAAGGCATAGTTTTCAGCCAGTAACGGCCCGGTTCGTCCAAAGGCCTTTAGGTCATACTTTTGTGATAATTCCTTCAGTAAGGATGAAAGAAATCCCCGCTGAAGGAAGATTCACTTTATTTCATCTATTAATCCCTAGTAAAACACTTGACTTTTAACCTGTAAAACTATATACTCGCAAGTAATTTCAAAATATTTAGCAGAATCTCTTATGAAGAGCGGCGGAGGGAATAGGCCCTGTGAAGCCCGGCAACTTGAACATTCAGGTGCTCCATCCTACAGATATATCATCTGAAAGATAAGAGAGGGTTCTAAGTCAGTTATCAGAGCTCTCTTCATTATAGAAGAGAGCTTTTTTCAGGTAAAAGAGTGTTTTCAATAAAAAGGGAGGAAATACAATGTCAAACTATCCAGTACAGCAAGACGAAACGATTTTGTTACACGGGGGGCAGGTTCCAGACCCGACAACCGGAGCACGTGCTGTTCCAATCTATCAAACAACCTCTTATGTTTTTCGTGATACAGAGCATGCACAAAACTTATTTGGATTAGCAGAGCCAGGTAATATCTATACTCGAATTATGAATCCGACGGTAGATACATTTGAGCAGCGGATTGCACAATTAGAAGACGGAGTCGGTGCTTTAGGTCTAGCTTCCGGGATGGCAGCTATTACGATGGCGATTTTAAATATCACCCGTGCCGGTGATGAGATTATCGCGGACAGCAATCTATATGGCGGGACGTATAACTTATTTGCCAACACGCTCCCCCGTTATGGAATCAATGTAAAATTTGTAGATGGAACTGACCCGGATGCTATTGAGGCTGCAATTACAGATAAAACAAAAGCAATTTTTGGAGAAATCATCACTAATCCAAGTTTATATGTTTTTGATGTCGAAACGGTGGCTGATATTGCTCATAATCATCGCATTCCTTTAATTATTGATAATACATTTGCCCCTTATTTTGCCAAGCCGTTAACCTGGGGTGCGGATATTGTGGTTCACTCCGCCACGAAATGGATTGGCGGACATGGCACAACCATCGGCGGTGTCGTTGTCGACAGCGGCAGATTTGATTGGAATAATGATAAATTCCCTGATTTTATCGAGCCGGATGAGAGCTATAATGGCTTAAAATATGCGGATTTAGGTCCTGCTGCATTCATTACCAAGCTGCGCGTCCAATTATTACGTGACATCGGACCTGCGCTTAGTCCGCAAAATGCCTTTTTATTACTGCAAGGCCTGGAAACTTTACACTTACGCATCAGGAAGCATAGCGAAAATGCAGAAAAAATAGCAGCTTACCTGGAAAATCACCCTGCTGTAGAATGGATCAACTACCCGGGGCTGGAATCACATCCCTCCCATCAGCTTGCTAAAAAATACTTAAAGGGCGGTTTTGGGTCAGTTATTACATTTGGTATTGAAGGCGGACGAGAAGCAGGCCGTACTCTAATCGATAATGTGCAGCTCTGGTCTCATGTCGCCAATGTGGGGGATGCCAAATCGCTTATTATCCACCCTGCTTCTACAACCCATCAGCAATTGACAGATGAGGACTTGGCAAAAAGCGGTACAACGGAAGAATTGGTCCGTTTATCCATTGGTTTAGAGTCATTTGACGATATTGTAGCTGACTTGGATCAAGCCATTGATAAAGCAACAGGAAAATCACAGGGCAATCAAAAATCAGCCGAGGAAATAGCAGTGCAAAATTTACTTCAATCCCCATTTGACCGCAGCGAAGGTGTCCGCAAAAAGCGGATTATTACTGTCGGCATCGCGGACGAAGAAATTGTTCCTCTCTATAAATTAGGCTATGAGGTAATTCCTGCGGCAGATATCGATGAAGTGACAACAGATATATTAACAGGAGCTGATGCAATATGGCTGCAGGAAGGTAAACAGACACCAGAAGAAAACGCAGCTTATCAGGGCACGATTTTATTCACAGCTTCTGCTCCTGAAGTATCATCTGAAGTGTTTATTCTTTCGACCGTTCAGCCGGCGCAATTTGCTCTTGAATTACGCAGCTCCGGACGTTAAATACAAAAATAACATCCTTCCCCGCCTTTCTTTTATAGAACATTTCCATGTTTTATTGTTAAGAAAGGCGGGTAATTTTATCATGGAGAAAAACAACACTCCCACTGATTGATGTTTCGTTTTATGTTATACTATAATGTGGTTACGTCTTCTAGCTTAAAAATTAGAAGGCGTTTTTCATTTAATCTGTTTAGTATTGATTATCCTTGATTAAAATAAGACTATAAGAAGACGCATATATTCTATGAAACTTTACCAATCCATTTTGCAAATACACATATAACAAATTTAATTTCCTTTTCGTATTCTTAGGTAATTTTATTTGTTCCAACATAAACTAGAAGAAAAGAACACGTAGGTGTGATGATGAAAATGACGAAAAAGAAATGGTTTATTCTCATTAGCTCCACTCTGATTACCGCTATTGCTGTTTTTGCAATTTTACAGCTGCCCTATTTTCAATTAAACTCGGAACAACGGGAAAAAGAAGAAGCATTAAGAGAACAAATTACGCCTGAAGAAACAGAAAATGAGGAAGAAACACCCGAAGAGAGCGAAGAGGTTATGGGGGACGTTGAAGAGCAGGAAAATACTCCAATCGCTGTCGACGAAGATTTAGAAAATACATTTGAATTTGCTTCGGAGGAAGATGTAAATATTGTGGCACTCGGAGACTCCCTGACGCAAGGGGTAGGGGACGATACAGATCAGGGAGGGTATGTCGGGATATTAGACAGAACACTCCAGGTTCTTGATACCAACGTTCATTTTCAAAATTTCGGAAAGCGCGGAAACCGAACGGACCAGCTGCTTCACCGTCTGGAGGAAGAACCTGCATTAGCTGAGGCTTTAGAAGAAGCAGATATGATTATCATAACCATCGGTGCGAATGATATTATGCAAGTACTGAAGGAAAATATCATGGATTTAGAGATCAGCTATTTCAATGAAGAACAAACATCCTATGAAGAACGATTACATGAGATATTTGATACGATCCGTTCCCTTAATGAGGATGCTTCTATTTATCTATTAGGTATATTTAATCCTTTTAAAAATTATTTTGAGGATATCCCGGAATTGGATCAAATCGTTCTGAATTGGAATGATATCGGAAGAGAAATTGTCAGCGAAAATGAAAACAGCACTTTTGTTCCAATTGATGATTTATTTGATGACGATGCTGCAGACTTATTTGCAGAAGATAATTTCCACCCTAATTATGACGGATATTATTTAATGGCTGAACGTATTCTGGAATATTTTAATTAAGTTGGGATGAAAACATAATGAGAATAAAGAACAGACAAATAAAAATCAATAATAAATGGAGGGCCGGGTTTTTCGGTCTCCTCATCTTTAACGGCCTTATCCTGCTGGTTCTGCTGGTACTTATTTTTTGGCCGGTTTCCAATAATGCATTCCCTCCAAATACCATGATAGACGAGCAGGAAAGCTCTGAGTTTTATATTCAGACAACCAAGCAAAACTTAAATAATCTAGTCAATGCTTATATTGAAAAATTACTGGAGGGAACAGAGCATCATTACCGTATTTTGCTTGAAGATGATGTGCATCTGATGGGAGAACTGCCTGTTTTCTCCTCTACGGTGCCTTTATCCGTCCGTTTTGAACCGATTGAACAGGCAAATGGGGACCTTATCCTACAGCAAAAGTCGATATCCGTTGGACTGTTAGAGCTGCCGAACAAAAAAATCATGGAATATATGGATCGCTTTTTGCCAATGCCTGAATGGGTAACTATTGATCCAGACAGCCAGGAAATTTATGTAGCTGTTACTGATATGGAATTACAGGGGAATTTCGATGTTGCTGTACACCATATGGACTTAGAAGCAAATAATATTACCATGAAACTTGTCGTCCCTTATGAAACTCTTGGCATTCAAGATGTCAGCATGGACGCGATGCAGGACTTGTTTGAATGAAACCCAAAAAAGCACAGCGCCTCCAGTGAGACGCTGTGCTTTTTAGATGCCTTATCATGACATTTATAAATTAGAAATATAAGATAATGATGGCTGTTCTGTCAGTGATAACGAATCTATGTCTTTATAATGTAATAATACCCCTTCATAGATAAGCTTTAAATTAGGAGCACTCCGAATATCCTCTGGTGTTGTAAAATAAGGATCTTTTGTCAGCGGAAGGCTCGTTACATTTTGTAAAATGGTTGCCACAAACTGTGAGCAAAAAAAGGCTGTCTGCCGTGTAATTTTTATTTTCATCATAACCCCGAACAGACCGATAAAATTATAACGGTATTTCTCTTTATCAATCTCTATATGCTGAATAAAGGTTTTAATATATTCATATTCTTTTTCAGTGACTTTAAGCTCGTAAATTTCACACCTGGACTGATTTAAGTACGGCGAGAAAATATCCTCCTTCACAAAGCCGCCGATAAATGGGTTATTAGGCTGTTTTCTCCCAAAGCTATAAACTTCTGTTAATTCTCTATCTAAAGCTATAGAAACATGGTTTAAAGGCTCATGGGTATACAGATGAATTAATCGTGACAGATAGCTTCCTGTATCGGTAAACAGCAAATAAACCGACTTGCTTTTCATCTACGTGTTCCCCCTCTTTGGACATACCCCTTTTTATTAATATATACAAAAGCTTTTTAATATACAACAGCTGATACAAAAAATTAGGTAAACTAGTAAACCTAACGTTTTTCAGCAAAATTGCTTTTTTCAAATCACTGCATCCTTCATTAATGAGGAAATGTCGTGTTCATTTTTTTCTCTTCTATATAAATTGTTCTTCTACCATTTATTTACGTATTACATTTAAAAAAAGTTTCATTGGCTGTTCTAAATCGGCATGATTTTTTCTTAATATGCTTTCGATACGCCTTGTACTTTTTCATCGCAGCATCAGATTCCTTTCGGTCGCTTGCTTTCATCTATCGATATTTCTTCAGCATGTTCTTATTTCCTAGTATATGAAAATAATCTGAATTGGCATCCCGCTTGTGTACCATTTTTTGCTGGCATTCACACCTCTTTGCTTCCCAACCCGGTTTTAGAGGATAATGAATAACATATTTCCTTAACTTACTTTGATGATACCTGTTATTTTACCTTCCTGTAATAACCCAGCGTCATATTTTTGACTAAGCCTTCCGGTCTATTTCTCTGCTCACCTTAAATTATAGGATACGACATCAATTATTTAACCGTCTTATCTTGCATTGTTATCTCAAATAACGTAAGCTTATTCTGATAACGATTTTTTGGAGGCAATATAAAATATGTTAACAGTAACTAATGTTAGTTTACGATATGGTGATAAGAAGCTTTTTGAAGATGTTAATTTAAAATTCACCCCTGGAAATTGCTATGGTGTGATTGGAGCAAATGGTGCAGGGAAATCTACTTTCCTGAAAATTCTCTCAGGTGAAATCGAGCCGCAATCCGGTAATGTATCACTGACACCCGGACAGCGTCTGACAGTTTTAAAACAGGATCACTATGCTTACGAAGAGCACCCTGTTTTAGAGACTGTCTTGATGGGCCATGAGCGTTTATATAATGTAAAGCAGGAGAAAGATGCAATTTATATGAAAGCAGACTTCAGCGAAGAAGATGGCATTCGTGCTGCTGAGCTGGAAGGTGAATTTGCAGAAATGAACGGATGGGAAGCAGAGTCCGATGCTGCCGTGCTTCTGAAAGGACTTGGTGTAGAAGAATCTGTTCATGATTTAAAAATGGCTGAGATTCCTGAAGAACAAAAGGTAAAAGTATTACTTGCGCAAGCCTTATTCGGCAATCCGGATATTCTTCTTCTGGATGAGCCGACAAACGGATTAGACATTCAGGCAATTCAATGGCTGGAAGAATTTTTGATTCAATTTGAAAATACGGTTATCGTTGTATCCCACGACCGTCACTTTTTAAATAAAGTATGTACGCAAATTGCAGATGTCGATTATGGGAAAATTCAACTTTACGTTGGAAACTATGATTTCTGGTACGAGTCCAGCCAGCTTGCATCCCGTATGGCTCAAGAGTCTAATAAGAAAAAAGAAGAGAAAATTAAAGAGTTAAAAGAATTTATCGCCCGTTTTAGTGCGAACGCTTCGAAGTCGAAGCAGGCAACGTCACGTAAGAAAATGCTTGATAATATTACGCTGGACGATATTAAGCCGTCATCTAGAAAATATCCATATATCGCCTTTACCCCAGAGCGTGAAATTGGAAATGATTTATTACAAGTAAAAGATTTATCTAAAACGATTAATGGTGTGAAAGTACTGGATAAGATTAACTTCACACTAAATCCGAATGATAAAGTAGCGCTTGTTGGCAAGGATGATATTGCCAATACCACGCTATTGCAGATTATTGCCGGAGAATTAGAGCCGGACGAAGGTTCTTACAAATGGGGAATCACGACTTCCCAGTCCTATTTCCCGAAAGATAATTCCGAGTTCTTTGACGGTGTAAACTTATCGTTAGTGGATTGGCTGCGTCAATACTCTCCGGAGGACGAAACAGAAACATTTCTGCGCGGTTTCTTAGGTAGAATGTTATTTTCCGGAGAAGAAGCGAAGAAAAAAGCAAATGTACTGTCCGGAGGCGAAAAGGTCCGCTGTATGCTTTCTAAAATGATGCTTTCCGAAGCGAATGTGCTTATTTTGGATGAGCCGACAAACCACCTTGACCTTGAATCCATTCAAGCATTAAATAATGGGCTTGTTAAATTCAAAGGATCTCTTGTCTTTACATCACATGACCATGAATTTATCAACAGTATCGCAAATCGTATTATGGAGATTACTCCGAATGGCATCGTGGATAAAGAAATGGCTTATGATGAATATGTACAGGATAAAAAGCTGCAAAAGCAAGTGAATGAAATGTATAGAACGGCATAAATAGAAGCTTGTTTTAAGAAACATTAGAAAAGAAACTGCTGCACAATCGATTACATGATTGTGCAGCAGTTTCTTTCTCTTTAGTACATATAAAAGCTGTTATTAGTAAATAACCTCTTATTTTAGAGTTAGAATTTATATATTTTTCCACTGCGTTATCCTAAGTAATTCAGGGAGTTAGCGCCCCTGCGTTTAAAGAGTCAACCCATTGCCTCATGTAAACTTTTAGTTATGCTTTGAAATTTGATTGTATAATGGATCACTTTATTTTTTAAATGGAGAATATGATAATTTTCTCCACAAGTATTCCAACGGACCTGTACCTAAATACTTCATAAAAAGTTCAGCAGTTATCATCATCACTATTGTAATAAGAATCCAATAAACAATTACAGTATAAGCGGAAGACATCGGAGCCACCCCTGCCCCCCAGCCATAAAAGATAATTGATGCCACTATATTTTGTAATATATAACAGCTTAATGCAGTTTTTCCTATAGATTCAAATCGATTAATCAGCCATGGAGCTATTTTTATTTTCAGTACCCAAGCGAATAAGCCAATATAGCCTAATGCCAAAATCGGAGCAAATACATACCGGGAGGCAATATCAAAATATCCGCCCGGTACTAACGTAAGTAAATTTAATGGTATTCCAATACCGAGACCATATATCATTAATTTTTTTCGGAGACGCTGCCCATTTTCGTTATTTGAAAATGCACCTGCACGAAATAACCGAATCCCTAAAATATACAAGGTGATATTCATAAAGATTATTAGAATAGCCTCTACCCTTAACCCCCAAAAGTCTCGGATTCTAAATTGTACTTGTTGCCAATAACTCTGATTGGAGTATAAATTACTTGTTTCTTGAGACATTCTCGCCATTTCATTTAGAAATGACGCTTCTTTTATTAAGAAGAACCATGCTATCGACAGCAGCATTACGCCCGTGAGATGAATAATTGCTGATACTATCATCGTTTTCTTCATCATTTCTTCACGATAACGAATAATGAAGGCAACGATCATTCCTGTAATTGCATAACTCATTAGAATGTCGTATTCAAACACAAAAATAAAATGTAATAAACCATCTAAAAACAGCAGAAACATCGTCCATAAATACAGGCGAATCCACGGAAGACCTTCTCTTGCAGCTTTACGATATTTCAACTCCAAACCAATTCCGAACATAATAGTCAATAAGCTTAAAAATTTACCATTAACAAATACAGATAGGAAAGCTTGCAGAAAAGACTCTAAGCTTTCCCACCAATTTGCATTTGAAAAAACAGTCATAATATTCCCCGGCTGAGCAAACAACCAGATATTCGTTCCTAACGTGCCGATAATCGCAAAGCCTCTTAACACATCTAATAATCTTATTCGATTTTCCTGCCCCTTCATCCCATCTGCCCCTTCGCTGTCTAAAGCTTTTTTGGTTGTTCTAAAATTCATTCCATCGTTTGACTTGAGTATTTAGCTAAGCAAACTTTTTTAGTTCAATTGAGCTAAAAAGATTTTATCATAGCTGCAAACGAACGCGCAATTTTAATAACTCAATTGAGCGAAAAAATTTTGTTTTTCTCTTTTTATCTGATACAATTATTCTATGCCAAAAAAAGTTGACCATAGCAAACGTCGGGAACAAATAGCAAAATCTACATGGGAAATTATATCTCAAAAGGGGATTGAACATGCAACGACACGAAAAATAGCAGAAGAAACCGGAATTTCTCAATCCACTCTCAGGTACTATTTTCCTACTCGTAAAGAACTTCTTAAATTTGCAATGGAATTATTAAAAGAAAACGTGGGGGTTAGGATTAAAAAAATTATGGAGAAAGATCTGCCAGTTTTAGAAAAATTGGTTCAGCTTCTTATGGAGATAACTCCTTATAATGACATTTCAAGAAAGGAAATGGAGGTTTGGTTTGCCTTTATTACTCATGGTCGAAAAGAGGATGGATTTGATCTCAATTACGATGATGTTTTAAAAGTTATTGAATTAGTTTTAACGACTTTAGAAGAAAATGACTTATTGAAAAAAAATATTTCTAGAGATATTGAATTAGAGAAATTGTATAGTTTACTCGATGGGCTGGCTATCCATGCATTATTTAATCCAGAACGCTATACCCCGTCTTACATCCGTAGTATTATTGAAAACCACCTTATGTCCATGGTCGTCATCGATTAACCTGGACATAAGGCGGTTTTTTTAATTATACTGAGATACTTCCTTTACAGCAGTCAAAAAATAGTAAAAAGGCTTCTGATATAAAAGAAGTAGTTTAAATGTTTGAAATATAAGTGCGTCTTTTTACTTGAAAGCCTGGAATCATTTTGTCCTGTTATGCACTATTCTTCTTTATTTTCTCACGAACTTTCTCCAGCATATCCACCGTCATTGCGTCCATATCATATGCTGCTTCAAAATCCCATTCTTCTTTCGCAGCATCTGCATTAATCGAATCCGGCCAGCTCTCTGCAATTCCTTGTCTGACCGGGTCTACCTGATAATCCATTGTAAAATCAGGAATGTGCTTGCGAATTGCTTCTTCAAAATGCTCCGGCGCAGCAGACATCGCAGTTATATTAAAGGCATTGCGATGCTTTAAGCGATCGGAATCTGCTTCCATCAGTTGAATAATTGCTTGTAAAGCATCTGGCATATACATCATATCCATACGCGTTCCTTTTTCTATATAAGAGGTATATGCTCCTGTCCGAAGTGCTTCATAATACACCTCCACCGCGTAGTCTGTCGTGCCGCCTCCTGGAGAAGTTACATAGGAAATTAAACCAGGAAAACGAACACCCCTGGTATCCACCCCAAATCTGGAATAATAGTAATCACAAAGAATTTCTCCTGCTACTTTATTCACCCCATACATCGTCGTCGGACGCTGCAGCGTATCCTGCGGGGTATTATTTTTCGGTGTACTTGGTCCAAAAGCTCCGATTGAGCTTGGTGTGAAAAATTTTAAATCTAATTCCTTCGCAGCTTCCAGTGCATTTACCAGTCCGCCCATATTAATTTCCCAGGCGACTTTTGGAAAAGCCTCTGCCTTCGCAGATAAAAGTGCAGCTAAATGAATAATCGTATCCACCTTGTATTTTTTGGAAATCTCGTAAATTTCCTTTTCCTTTGTCACATCGATTTCTTCAAATATTCCTGATGGCTGCTCCGGTCTCCGGATATCGGAAGCAATGACATTATCCTCGCCGTATGTACTACGAAGCTTCTCCGTTAATTCTGATCCGATTTGGCCTAATGCACCGGTCACTAAAATTTTTTTCATCTCGGAAAACCTCCATTGAGAGGATGTTCAAAAAAGCTGTTGGAAAGATGCTCCGCTCTTCTATCAACCTTTTGAACATGCGCTCTTATTTTTAAATATATAAATTGAAATAAATAGCTACCGCTACAACGGGTTTCATGGGGTGAGTAATCGCAACCCCAGAAAACACTACGCTTTCCGCGGGCCCCGAGCTCATCTCCTTTAAAGAAGACTTGCTGATTGGCAAGCCGACAGGTGCAGACAGAAGCATAGTCGCACTTATGCCCTGCGGGTGAAAAGAAGACTTAGCGATTGGCAAGCCGTCAGGCGCAGACAGAGCTAAAGTCGCACTTATGCCCCGCGCCTTCCCACAACGGACAAGACGTCCTAGTGTCGGTCGTTGGTCACAGGACGTGACTGTTCTTAGTCGACCAGGAGTCTCCGTGTTTTTCTTCTGGGACTGGGACTGCGGTTACTCGCCCCACCAAAAACCGTCGCTAGTTACCGTTTTCAATCATTATTTCGTCATTTTATAAGAAAAATAAAGTGTAATTTATTACTTCAATTTATATAAGTTTTAATTCCTTACCGATTTTTTCATAAATGCCAATAGCTCGATCCAGCATTTCTTTCGTATGCGCAGCTGTCGGCATATTACGAACCCGCCCGGTCCCCCTCGGCACTGTCGGAAACACGATTGCTTTCGCATAAACGCCCTCTTCATACAGTCTTTTACTAAATGTCTGCGCTTGTTTTTCATCACCGATAATACAAGGTGTGATTGGTGTTTCGCTGTCGCCAATATCAAAACCAAGCTTTTTCAAGCCTTCTTTCAAGTAATTCCCATTCTCCCAGAGCTTTTCATTCAGTTCTGTACTCTCCATGAGCATTTCAATTGCTCTTGTGCTTGCAGCTGCATCTGCTGGAGATACCGCTGTAGAAAATAAGAATGGACGGGAACGGACTTTCAACCAATCGATTAATGATTGTTTCCCTGCAACATAACCGCCGATAACACCAATTGCTTTCGACAGCGTACCCATTTGAAAATCTACTTTATCCTGCAACCCAAAATGCTTTACTGTTCCTGCACCGTCACCAGTTACTCCTGAGCCATGCGCATCATCTACATAGGTAATCAAATCAAATTCTTCAGCGATTTCCACTATCTCCGGAAGCTTCGCGATATCTCCATCCATGGAGAATACGCCATCCGTAATTACCATCACTTTATTATATGTCCCTGATTCTGTCGCTTCCTTCGCTTTCGCACGTAAATCCGCCATATCTGAATGCTCAAATCGAATAATCTTCGCCTTCGATAAGCGACAGCCGTCAATAATAGAGGCGTGGTTTAAAGAATCTGATAGAATCGCATCATTTTTATCCATTACAGCCGAAATCGCTGCCATATTACAGTTAAATCCAGATTGATAAGCGATAGCTGCTTCTGTTCCTTTAAATGCAGCAATTCTCTTTTCCAATTCGATATGCAAGTCAAGCGTTCCATTAATCGTGCGGACAGCGCCAGCGCCGGCACCATGGGAATCCACAGCTTGCTTGGCTGCATCTTTTAATTCATGGTGCGTCGCAAGCCCTAAGTAATTATTAGAAGAAAGATTGATTAATGTTTCTCCTTTGATTGTAATTTCCGGGCCATTTGCACCTTCTACAGTATCAATTTCGTTATAGAGACCATTTTCCTTTAAATCATTTATATTTGATTCCAAAAAATGATCTAATTTTCGGCTTGTCATACCCTATTTTCCTCCTTTAAAGCATTGTAAAATGTAACTTTGCACCTCATGGGTCTGCGGACAACTCTTTGTCAAAAATGTAATCCCTTTCAAGTATAACATATAAATAACCCAATCCAGTTATTCACAGAATTAGCGAATATATATGAAAATTAATGTTTTTCCTGCTAGCCAATTTGACCATATTGTCCTATACTAAGAGAGTTGAATATTATTAAAAAGGATGTTCAAAAAGTCTCTTAAAAAATGATGCTTCGATAGAGTGAACTTTTTTTGAACACATACTTTAAATATATGATGGAGGGTTGAAAAGAAACATGCGAAAAGTTCTACTTACTTTGTTTATTTTTGTCATTGCTGCAGTAGGAGCTTTAGGCTATTCAAGTGCTCATAACGATAGTAATGAAGAAATTGAACAAAGCCCGGCTGCCACTTCTACCGAATTTCAGAATTAAAGAGGATATTCCAAGGATTTGATAAAGATAACACTGCCGGCTTTCTGGGGTGTAAATTATATCAGCAAATGTTTATTCGTCTTTTTAAAATGTAAAGAAAAAATCAGATGATCGTTGATAATAGATGAAACGCATGTATATCAGAAAAACTCTGCGTGATAACTACGAGATACGGACAGCTAAATATCATGACTTCATGGGGTCTCATGCTTATATAATCAAAAGTATGATGCCTTTTTTATGGCTTTTCACCAAAATCTATGGGTAACATAGTAGATATAAATTTGCTGTAAGCGGCCGCTACGGAAATACACTACGCTTTCCATGGGCTTGTCTTCAGCCTCCTCGAAAAAAGAAGACCACTTTTTCTGCGGGGTCTTCACACTGCGCATTCCCATAGGAGTCTACGTGTATTTCCTTCGCTTGGTAATTGCTATTATCATATTTAATTATATTTTCCAACCATAGATTTTGGTGTTGACCCTTTTTTATTATATTTATTTTCTCAACTAAAAAAAATAGCTTAAGAGTTTTATAGACTCTTAAGCTATTTTTATATGATTTATTCAACGATTGTTACGTTAACTTGTTGTCTTCCAAAGTTTACTGCTTCGTCTTGGGATGGTACGTGAAGGTCAATTTTGTTTCCATTGATTGCACCGCCAGTATCAGCAGCAGTTGCATAGCCATAACCTTCTACATAAACTTCACTTCCCAATGGAATAACATTTGGGTCTACTGCAATTACTTTCGCATTAGGATCTTGATTTAGATCTACACCAGTTGCAGTTACTCCGGAACATCCATTACAATCTGCTGTATATGCAGTCGCTTCTACAGAAATTGTTTCGCCTTGTGGAGAACCATTATCTGAAGATTGTTCTTCTGATTCAGAAGCAGCTGCTTCTTCATTAGAAGTTTGCTCTACAGCAGGTTCGCTTTCCTCTGCAGCCGGCTCTTCAGCTGCCTCTTCTTCTACTGCTGGTTCTTCTGTTGCTTCTTCTTCTGCTGCAGGTTCCTCAGCTGGTTCTTCCTCTACTGCTGGTTGCTCTGCTACAGCTTCTTCAGCTGTTCCATTTATTGATAATTCATTACCGATTACGATAATATCAGATGAAAGGTTATTCCATTCTTTAATATCGCTGACAGATACATTGAATTCTTTAGCAATAGCTGAAAGGGTGTCCCCTTTTTCTACTGTGTATACTGTTTCTTCTCCATCTTCACCAGATTCACTTACCTTAATAACATCTTTCGGGTGAATTACCTCTGATTTAAGATCATTTATATCAAGTAAGTTTTGCACGCTTGTATCATATTGAGCTGCAATCTTCCATAAGCTCTCTCCTGATTCTACCTTGTGTTCATTTGCGTCAGCGGAAACTGTTGTTGCAGCTGTACCGGTTATAATAATTCCAGCAGATAATGCTGCTACGAGTTTTCTCATCTGATAACCTCCTTATGTTTTTTCACAATGACTATCCTATCACAGGAATCAGAAGAATACAGTTACAGAAGGGTTAAGTGTAAATTACAATGATTACATATGCCCTGTTTACTATTACATTTGTAACATATTTGTTATAGAAGAGCGGTAAAGCGTATGCATTATGACAAACCCACGTCAAAGGCTCGTTTCTGTAATATAAAAAAAGAGCCCTCTATGATTAGAGAGCTCTTCGTCAACTGCTTGCCAGTATTCAATTAGCTGCTGAAAAAGTTTGCAATGGAACGGAAGATATCACTAAAGAAGTTCGCCACTCTCTCCCAAAATCCCCTGTCTAAACCTAAATCCTCTGCTCTTTCGACAAGGTCATTTGTAATACTCTCGAGTTGATCTCTCATTTCTCCAAAATCAATTTCTAAATCCCTCATTCGATTTACTAAATCAATAAGCATCTGCCTGTCGGCGTCATTCAGCTGAATGTCCAGATTGTTAAGCTGCTCATTAACGATTTGTTCTACTTCTTCTCTGGTTACTGGATTCTGTTCAGCAATCATTTTTTTGATTTCTGTTAAAAGTGTACTTACGTCTTCATCACTAATATCTTCATTATCTGCTAAATCAGTTGCTACTTCTAGCTCATCGTTAGCTAATTCCATTCGTTCCGGATCTAATTCTACTCCTTCTACATCATAGGCTTTGTATATTCCTGTCAATGCAGAATGACCAGATACCCTGACTGGAGAAACAACATCTACCGTCGCATTTTCCGCTCCGGCTGTTAACAGTGCGTTCATATACATTTCTCTGGTTACTTCCGTAATATTATCGGGTGTTAATATATTCACTTCCAGGCCGGAACCGCTTGACTCCAGCGTAATTCCTGCAGAAGAATACATATTTGCATCTGGATTTCCATTTATAAAATCAGCATAATCTTGTCCTGTAACGTCATGTTCTTCATATGTGTCATCATCTGAGATTTCCAAAGCCTCCCGAACTTCCGCCCGCTGACTGTCACTGAGTTTTTCCCCATAGATAATCGTCGTATTAGAAGCTGCTGAAACTGGCAATAGGATACTAAAAAATAATATGCAGCTTAGTGCCAGGTATTTCAGCACGGATACTACCTTTTTATTCATTCTGTTTACTCCTTTTCTTCGTAAGCGTTTTTTAACTCCTACGTTTGATATTTATGATGAGCAACTATCGTCATCTATTATAACCCGAAGCAAAAATGTTTACATGTTTTTAAAACATTAATTTCATCTGCCGGCTAAATACAATCTGCAGAAAAAAACATGCTGCCAGCCCCCGGGCCTTCTAACAGTTGATTTATTTCTATAGGAAAAGCTTGGAACTATATTTTATCATATAGGATTACTGTCTATGTATCCTTGCTGATTCCCTGTCTTTTTTATGATAAAACGTTTTTTTATGACGTTAACTCAACTTTCGCACTTAAGAATAAGCATATATATCTTGTATTCCAGGATGAACTTGTTTTCGATTACCACGCTTGCTTTTGGGTTACATATTCGGCCTTTTTGGAATTGATGATGTTGCGTAGCTCCGCTCCGGCCAACCACCCCGCTTTTCGCTGCAGCGGTGCTTTACACTTCACCTTCTATTCTTTGTCAAGGGAATTATCGAAGGAACGGTCAGCCCCTGTTTCTATGGAAATGAAGTTACTTTTTAATGTGCGAAAATGGAGACATTAAAATAAATCCTTTTTGTAAGCAGATACCTTTTCATTTAGTTCGTGTTAGTGTATATTTGGAGTAGCGAAATAAATGTAGGATTATTTATTGGAAATTCGGCACTCCTTTTTTTAAGATTGCAGGAATTCCACAGATGGTGATAGCGTAATGCATTTATGCAACTTAAACGGACGGCTGCAGATTGTTTTAGAGAAGGTATGGGTCATTGCACTTATGCCTTTTTCATATGTACTAAAGACGCTTATCCCATTTCAAAACGAAAATGCATACAGCAAATTCGATTTCCCCTGCTGTATGCTTGAATCAATAAGTGTACATGAATCTGCAGTTCTTACAATGTCAGAAAGAAGGTTTGAACGTTATTAATACACACCCAGGAGTAAAACGTAACTTAGTGATTATGTGGTTTGCTAATTTCTTTATTAGCGGAAGCATGACAATGGTTGTGCCTTTTATTTCCTTATACATTCAGTCCATGGGAAACTTTTCTGCGTCTTATGTGCAGACATGGTCTGGATTGACCTTTGCCGTTACTTTCATCAGTGCATTTATCTTTGCCCCGATTTGGGGAAGAGTCGGCGACCGCTTCGGCAGGAAACGTTTAATGGTGATGTCTGCATTAGGAATCGGAATTTCCGTATTTTTAATGGGATTCGTCACAGCCGTATGGCAGTTATTTCTCTTGCGCTTTTTAATGGGAATCGTAACAGGATTTATTCCAATGTCTCAGGCGTTTATCGCAACCCAGACGCCTAAAGAAGTTGCCGGGAAAGTATTAGGCACCCTGCAGACCGGAACCATCACCGGTTCTTTGATGGGACCCTTATTAGGTGGGGCGCTGGCAGATGCATTTGGGTATTCCAGCACCTTTAAGTGGGTAGCGATCACTATCTTTATCTCCGGATTGCTCGTTATATTTGGAGTGAAAGAAATGAAGGTGACCTTTTCAAAAGAAGAGGATACAAAGAATTACTCCAGAAAAGAAGTATTGCAGTATATCCTGCGTAAACCAATCTTATTGATTGTTTTATTGATGTCAGCACTTGTACAGATTGCTCACTTCAGCGTTCAGCCGATTTTATCATTATTCGTTGAAGAAATTCATGGTCCGGTCAACCTCGCATTCTTTGCAGGAATTGCCTTCTCCGCCACAGGGGTAGGCAATCTGTTGATGACCAGACGCTGGGGAATGATCGGAGATAAGCACGGCTATACGAAAATATTAATTATCATGCTGTTTGTTTCCGGCTTGGTCTATTTGCCGGGTATGTTCATTACGAGTATTTGGCAATTAGTCATTATGCGATTCTTACTCGGTTTGTTCCTTGGTGGAGTTATCCCAATCCGTGTGGCTTATATCCGGAAAGAAGCACCGCTGTCTACACAAGGAGAAGTACTTGGCTACGATACAAGTTTACGCTTTTTCGGAAACATTATCGGTCCCATGCTTGGCGGTACCATCGCTGCAACCTGGGGATTCTCTTCCGTCTTTTTAACAACCGGCCTGCTGCTTATTCTTTGCGGCTTTATCATGCTTGTTGTCTGGTTACGTTATGAACATGAACCGAATACAAAGCATTCTCATTCGCACACTTTCTCATCCAGATAAAAATATTGATTTGTTTCTATAATTATGCTAAAACTAACAAAGTAGCGTTAATTATTATAGAAAGAAAGTGATAGCAATGGGTATCGTTGTCGTAGAAATATGTGACGGAAATGCCATCACTACTATAGATATTGAATCCATCTTAGAGAAAGAATTCCCTGAGGTAGCGGTTCTTATGAATGAATGCCTGTCGTTTTGCGGACTTTGTGCCGTTCGACCGTACGCATTAGTAAATAATAAGCGTGTGTTTGGCAAGACACCGGAAGAATGTCTTGATAAAATACGTTTGCAAATTAAAGAAGAGCTTGCAGTTTATGAATAACTGCAAGCTCTTCTTTGTATAGTCAGACATGATTTCCCGGGAAATTACAGACTTTCTTTAAAAATCTCCAGAGAATCCTTCTTCGTTAAAGCACGATAGTTGCCGAATGTCGGGTTTGCCACCACGGTTTTCTCCGCCATTTCTTCAAGCGTGGACTCGTCTATATCATAATCTGTCAAACTGGATGGCGCACCAAGTTCATTCCAAAATTCACGCAGTTTGTCAATTCCTTCTAAGGCAACTACTTTATCTGATTTCCCTATGGTATCTACGTCAAAGACCCGGACAGCAAGCTGCTTAAAGCGATGTACATTATTCTCATCCAGTACATGCCGCATCCAATTCGGGAATAGGATAGCTAAACCGCCGCCATGCGGAATATCGTGGACAGCAGAAACCGCATGCTCTAAATTATGCGTTGCCCAATCACCCCGATAACCTAAATTCAGCATATTATTTAAGGCCAGTGTTCCGCCCAGCATTGCTGTAGAGCGATAGGCATAATTTTCAGGGTCTGCTAATAGTTTCGGCCCTACATCAATCAGGGTCAACAGAATACCTTCACACCATCTGTCTTGAATCGGTGTATTTTCTTCATGATGAAAATAATGCTCTAATACATGCGACATCATATCTACCAATCCATAAATGGTTTGATCCCGCGGTACAGAGAAAGTATGCACAGGATCCAGAATAGAAAATTTTGGATAGGTATACGGAGACCCCCATCCATGCTTTTCATTGGTTTCCCAATTGGTAATAACAGAGCCCGAATTCATCTCAGAGCCTGTAGCAGCTAAGGTGAGAATCGTTCCAAATGGCAGTGCACCTGCCGGCTTTTCCTTTTTCGTCACTACATCCCACATATCTGCATCCGTTACGGCGCCGACAGCGATTGCTTTGGAGCAGTCAATAGTGCTGCCTCCACCGATAGCCAAGATAAAATCAATTCTCTGTTCGCGGCAAATACGTACACCTTTCCGTACTGTAGAAATACGCGGGTTAGGTTCTACACCAGAAAGCTCAAACACCTCCGCATTGATTTTTTTCAATTCTTCCAATACACGATTATAGATGCCATTTCGTTTAATACTTCCTCCGCCATATACAATCAGAATACGGCTTCCGTAAGGCTGAATTTCGCCAGCCAGCTTTTCGATTTGTCCTTTTCCAAAGATAAGTTTCGTTGGATTGTGATAGATAAAATTCTCCATATAATCACTCCTTATGCTTTACGGTATGCTACAATATCCATTTCTACAAGAACGTCTTTCGGAAGACGGCTCACTTCCACACAAGCACGTGCCGGATATGGCTCAGACAACGCTGCTCCATAAATTTCATTCACTGTCGCAAAATCCTCCATGGAATTTAAGAAAATCGTAAATTTCACTGCGTTTGCAAAGCTTAACCCCGCTTCATCTAAAATAGCCTGTAAATTTGCTAATACTTGCTTCGTCTGCGCTTCAATTCCTTCTACGACATCCCCTGTTGCCGGATCAATCGGAATTTGTCCGGAAATATAAAGAAAATCTCCTGCTTCGATTGCTTGAGAGTATGGTCCAATTGCTGCTGGTGCATTATTTGTCTGAATAGCTTTCATAAAAAATCATCCTCCGCCTTGTTTTTTTAGTATCCGCTGTTGTCATAATCATCAGTTAATTGCTTGGAAATATGCATTGTAGAACGATTCTTTTCATGCACAAAAAAGATATGACAACACTTCTGTATGTAAAAGCTGCTCTGAATCAAGAGCATTTCACATACTGTTATCATATCAGTTTTCCAGTTCCATTTCTATTGCTTCCTTATAGGACATGACAGAAGAAACATAATAAATGTCTCCATAGCATGCATCTAGTTCTTCTGCTTCTTCTCTCCGGCAGGCATAAATGGAAGCCTCTCTTCCCGCCTCTTCATACATATACTGCGAATAAGCAATGGCAGCGTCCTCCGAATAAGGTTCTTCCGTTTCCTGTAGATAGTTAATAAAGCCGGGACCAAAATTATAAGCTTGAACTGCTAAGGCTGTGTCGCCCTCTGCTTGTTCATACACCCAGGCAAAGAAGGATACGCCCTGCTCAATCGAATGCTCTGGATCATCAATACAGCCTATTTCCCCGCACAGGCTTTCCGAGGATTGCATCGGATCGGTACCGCGTCCACCGGATTCCTGCATCATCATGGCAAGAATTGTATTGGTCTGTTCTTCAATTCCATGCTGTTCTGCATATTTTTCAACAATCGGTTTATATTCCCATATTTTCTGGTTCAAGGCTGGCAGGGGACTTGGCCCTGACTCTTCCAGTTCTGGTTCAGATTGCTCTGCAACATAATTGACTAATAAAGAAAGGGAAACTAAACCGAAGAAAAACACAAGACATATAACTATCAAATATTTCAGCAGCTCTGCCAGCTGGCGTTTTTTCCTACGTTTCATATTTTTTCTCCTTTACCCATTCACCTATCCTCAGCATCCCCCATATAGAAATACCATATACCATATGTCCGGCCAGCCAGATAAGCCATGCCTCTATACTGCCTATTTCTGGAGTCCGGTCAGATAGCATCGTTGTCGGGAAAATAAGCAGGCCAATCGCAGCATTACAATATATATAAGACATCAGCTTCTGCTCCAGATGTTTCTTTGTTAATACGCGATAGAGAATCCAGACAATAGCCACAGAAACACCCAAATGGAAGGAAAACTCTACCCAATTAGGAAAATTCATTCCGCCAATTACGGGAAAATAATCTACATTCATCAGCAGGGTGTAAACAGGAATCGCTGTCCATTGCTGCAAAGCATATAAGAAGCCGCCAAGTACAAGGCCGGATACGAAACCGACAATCCAAATCATCCATGATCCTCCCCTGTTTAAGCATCTGCGAATAGCTTCTTCTCTCTCCATTTCCCGAAACGATAATATAGAATAGCAACCGCGCTGCTTAGGATAAAGCTTGCCCCTACACCAATTGCAATGCCAATTTCACCAAACAGGCAAGAGAATAAGGCAGCCAGGGGATAACGCAGTATCCAGAAAGAAATGATATTTAATATAAGAATCGGATACATTGCGCCTGCTGCCCGGACAACACCGTTTAAGATAAAATTAATCCCTAAAAACGGATAGCATAATGCAACAATCTGAAGATATATTGTACCAAATTGGACAGAAGCTTCGTCCTGAATAAACAACCTTACCCCATATTCAGCAAAAATGGCGACGATAATACCGATAAACAGCATAATAAGAAAATTATATATCACCCCAAACTTCGCCACTTCTCTGACTCTTCCCCAGTTTTGTGCACCGATATTCTGCCCAGCCATACTGGAAATGGCAATACTTAAAGCATGTGCAGGCAGCATTAATAAACTATCCAGACGCTGTGCTGCACTATACCCTGAAACAACTGCTTCTCCATGTACAGCCACTACCCCGATAATGGCAGCTGCACCAGCAGAAATCACTGCCATCTGCAGGCTGGATGGGATGCCGATATGCAATATCAATTTAATTTCTTTCCATTTTGGCAGACTTGGAATCGTAAACGGAGCTAAATCCTTCTTCAGAATATAAAAGAATCCAATTAAAAAGGAAACACCTTGTGATGTCACTGTAGCATAGCCTGCGCCATTGATGCCCCAGTCAAATACATGAATAAATAGCGGGTCCAATACGGTATTCAGCAGGACTGCTACTGTTACAAAGTAAAGCGGTGTTTTACTGTCTCCAATGGAACGCAGTACTGTACTGATAAAGTTATAGCCAAACAGTAAAAGAATCCCCATAAAGTTAATCCGCAGATAGGCAGCGGCATCTGCTGCCATTGCTTCCGGTGTTCCCAGCATGGTCAGCAGCACCTCTGCAAAAATATACCCGGAGACGCCAAGTAATAATGCAACCGATGTCATCAGAACAACAAATGCATTCAAATAACGCTTCAGCCCCTCTTCATTCTGCTTCCCCTGCTGCTGCGACAAAATGGTCAGAGCAGCATTATTTAAACCAATAATTAATGAGAGCACCACAAATATAATGCTCCCGGAAATGGCAACTGCACCTAGGGCGTTCGCACCAAGCAAATTTCCGACCCACAAACTGTCTACAAATTGATATGAGGTTTGCAGCAGATTTGCCAAAAGAATGGGTCCGGAAAAATAAAAAAGGCTTTTGCCGATACTTCCTTTTGTAAAATCATATTTCTTAGCCATTGATTTGCACTCCTGATTTTTCTCACCTTATTCTTTGCTTTTATTATAAAGGGAAAGCATTAGAAAAACCTGTATTTGCTCTTCCACTGTAAAAATTGCTAAAATATCATCCTATAATGTAAAAAAAGAAGCTCTTATCTCAAAGAACTTCTTCCCCATTTTTTTATTTTCTTAACTTACTTGCGTTTTACTGCGCTTCGCATTTTTATCCCTCGACATAAATTGAATCACAAGCTGAATAGCAAATAATACAAAGCCTATTGTATCGGAATACCCTTCCGGATAAATCAGCATCAATCCAGTTGCAATAGCTAAAATACGCTCAAACCATTTGATTCTGCGGTACCAGTAACCAATCATTCCGGCACCAATCGCTATCATCCCTAGGATAGCCGTGAAAAAGGCAAATATAATCTCGAACACGTTCGCATCTATCATAAGGAGTGTCGGATTCAAAACAAACATATACGGAATTATAAATGCTGCGATAGCCAACCTTGCTGCATTTGCTCCGGTACGTATCGGTTCTCCCCCAGAAATCCCGGTTGCCGCGAAGGCAGCTAATGCTACCGGCGGAGTAATATCTGCCACAATTCCAAAATAGAATACAAACATATGTGCAGCCAGAAGCGGAATTGCTACATCCAGATTGTCATTTAGTGCTACAATTGCCGGCAGAGCAATTGTAGACGTGATAATATAGTTGGCGGTTGTCGGTGAGCCCATGCCGATAATAATCGATGTAATCATGGTAAATACCAATGTCAGCATCAATTGAATTTCCGGTGTAGAAGCAATCGTACCAGCAATCGATACTAAACTGTTTCCAAGCTTTAGGCCTAAGCCTGTTCTTGTCACTACCCCTACAATAATACCAGCACATGCTGTTGCAGCAGCAACACCTAATGCTGTTCTGGCCCCTTGTTCCAAGGCAACAATAAATTTAGCCGGTGTAATTCTCGTATCTTTTCGGAACAAGCTGACAATAATCGTCGTTAAAATCCCATAAATAGCTGCTCTCTCAACGCTCACACCGATAAATAAGAAATAGACAATGGCTAAAATCGGCAGCAGCAGATGAATCTTTTTTAAAACGGAGAGTTTACTTGGAATCTCTTCATCCGGGAGACCTGTTAAGCCTGTCCGTTTCGCTTCAAAATGTGTCATGATCCAAATCCCTGCAAAGTATAAAGCTGCGGGAATAACTGCTGCTTTCGCGATATTCCAATAGCTTTCTCCTGCAAATTCAATCATTAAAAAGGCGGCTGCTCCCATAATCGGCGGCATAATTTGACCGCCTGTAGAGGAGGCTGCTTCTACCGCTCCGGCAAAATTCTTCCGATATCCCAGCTTTTTCATCATAGGAATCGTATACGAGCCTGTTGTTACTGTATTTGCAACAGAGCTCCCCGAGATAGTTCCATTTAATGCACTTGAAAAAATAGCTACTTTTGCAGGCCCGCCTACTCTTTTACCGGCGATGGATATAGCTAAATCATTAAAATAATTTCCTACCCCTGTCTGTACTAAAAAAGCGCCAAATAAAAGGAATAAGAATATATATGTAGACGATACCTGCAATGGAGTTCCTAAAATTCCTTCTGTCGTAAAGAACATCGATTGAATCAACTGCTCCAGCGACAGACCGGCATGCGCAAACATTCCCGGTATATTTGGACCGAGTAGTGCATAGCTAAGAAACAATAGTGCAATAATTGTAATCGGCAGACCTACTGCACGTCTGGCTGCTTCCAACACAAGCAGGATTCCAAACCCGCCCACAACCATTTGCATGACAGAAATGCCGCCAAACTGCTGAACTAATGTATCATAATACACCGGCCAATAGCCGCAGACAAGAATGGATAACAGCATTAAAATATAATCATACCAAGGGATTTTATCCTTTCTCATTCCACGGGCAGCCGGGAATAATAAGAAAATAAGTGAAAGTGCAAATCCTAAGTGAATGGTTCGTTGAATATAAGCAGTCAGCTGACCAAAAATTCCGGTATATAATTGAAATACAGAAAAGGCAATTAACCCAAGAAAGATAACGTGATATATCTTACCCTTTACATTTCTGGTCTTTGCTTCTGCATCATATTTCTCCAACAACTCCTGCTGTTCTTTTTCTGAAAGCTGATCCTTCTCTTTTTCACTCACTGATTTTCTCTCCTTTCCAATAATCAAGCAATGTTATTTCATCTATTTTTACTCTATACCAATCTCCCGGCACAAAGTAGTCATTAAAAGGAACTTCACAACACTCCTTGATATCCTGATGATCTGCCCAAACCAGCCGATGATTCGAAACAACTTCTCCATTCCGGATATTTAACGATTCAAATCGATGTTCCATATTTTTTATATGGTATTTTCCATCCTCATAAACAAATTCTTCGCCCTCACCCGCATTATTGGGCATACCAATACCAAACTCTTCATAAATTATTTCATATTGCTCGATCATCAAATCCTCTGTCACCCTGTATTTCTCCACCACATCTGTTAAATGGATCGAGTGAGTGAACGTAATCGAGAAATGGTCATTCTCTTTTAAAGGTAAAAAAGCCGTCAATTCTCCGGATTCGCCGTCGTTAAAAACTAACGCTGTCTGAATCGGATAATTCACGCCAAGTCCAATTCCTCCTCCAATCAAAAGAAATAAAAGAAGGAATTTTACCCACTTTCTCCGCATTTTAGCATCACCTAATTTTACAAGCTGTGCTTAAAAAAAGCCGGCAGCCTATCCCTGCATTCTCTGGGGTGGAGCCGGCTTATTCTATTTATTTATTCAATACCCTCTTCGTCAAAGTACCTCTGTGCACCTGGATGCACTTCAATATCAATTCCGTCTAACGCAGTATCCAGTGTGATGAAGGATGCTTTGTCATGCGCCATCCCTTCTGCATTTTCATAGATTGCTTTGGTCATCTCATAAACAAGGTCTTCAGATAAAGAACTGTTTACAGCCAATGCCGCTAATACAGCAACTGTTTCTACATCTTCACTTAGACTATAAGTACCTTCTTCAATCGTATCTGCAGCATAGTAAGGATACGCTTCCGTAAGCTCATCGATTTTATCCTGAGCAATCGGGACAATAGCCACATCTACAGAAGCAGCCAACCCTTCTACCGCACCGGTAGGCGTTCCTGAAGTGATAAACGCAGCATCAATATTGCCATCCTGGATTCCTCCGGTAGATTCACCAAAGTCCAGGTTTTGAGCATCAATATCATCGATTGTCATATCGTGTACTTCCAGGATTTGTTCGGCATTGATAAATGTACCTGATCCAGGAGCACCAACAGAAACGGTTTTTCCTGCCAGGTCTTCTACCGATTCAATTCCAGAACCCTCTGTTGTAACGATTTGAACCGTCTCCGGGTATAAAGAACCCATTGCCTGTACATTTTCGACAGGCTCATCAAAAGCATTAATTCCTTCCTCAGCATGTGCTACTACATCTGTTTGTACAAAAGCAATTTCTACATCGCCATTCTCTATGGACAGAACATTTTCTGCTGAAGCATTAGAGGAAATCGCATCCGCTGTTACATCTGTATTACTTGAAATAATGGTTGCCATTTCTCCTCCAAGCGGGTAGTATGTTCCACTTGTTCCGCCGGTAGCAATCTGAATCATTTCCGGATCTGTACCCGGATCTCCAGCTTCCTCGCCGCCATCGTCTGCATTGCCGTCGTCACCGCCGCAGGCTGCTAATAATAACAATAATGCAAAAATAAATGCCAGTGGGCTTAACCAATTCTTTTTCATCTAAAAGTCCCCCTTTTACAAAAAAGTATCGTACTTGTAATAAGTTTACAATATTAGTAACACAAACGTCAAATTATTCTCAAAACAGGAAACGATTACATAAATAATATTAAAAAAATTCATCACTTTAAACATTCCTTTTACTGTATGCTTTATAGCGCCAAAACATGCTGTATATTCTTTTTTTAAGCGATTTTCAAGTATTTCTTGACTACTTTTTGAATATTCCATAATATTAATGTAACCCACTTTCCAACGAGGTGATAAAACATTGTCATTAAAAATGTTAAAGCATGCTATTTATTCCATAAAACCTTTACCGCCAGTAAAAATATGCTATTTGATCCAATCCGGAGAAAATGAAATTGCTTTTAATGAAAACAAGCCGCTGCGTTCCGCCAGTATTATTAAACTGTTTATCCTTGCCGCTGCCTATTATGAAGAAGAAAAAGAAAATATTGATTTATCTAAACAGGTGCATCTCTCCCCCTCCGATATGGTTGGCGGTGCGGGAGTTATTCCTTATTTATCAGATAAGCAGAACTATACCTATCAGCAGCTCCTTGAATTAATGATCATTGTCTCTGATAATACCGCAACAAATGCATTGATTGATTTCATCGGTTTAGATACTATCCATGCATTTATTCAACAAATAGGCGGAAAGCACACGAAATTAGAGCGAAAACTGATGGATGAAGAAGCCATAAAGCTCGGATTGGAGAATCGGACGAGCTGCTATGATGTCATGCTTCTGCTGGATTTATTGACAGAGCCAAATAACATACTGCCGAAACATCGTCAGGAGCAAATGCTGACTATCTTGGAAAATCAGCAGTTCAACAGCAAACTGACTGCTTTTTCTGCCTATGATTCCTCCATCAAGACATTTCATAAAACCGGGGAACTGACCGGGGCAGAGCATGATGCGGCTATTTTTCAAACAGCTGATAAACAGCTCAAAGCAGTTATGCTGACAGAGGGATGGACGAACAATGGAGAGGGACAGCAATTTCATCAGAGAGCAGGAGCACATATCTATCATTATTTGAAAGGTTAAGCAGCCATGCCTCTCCTTTTCTATAAAAAATACAGGTATCTGTAAGGGGGGAAACAAATGAATATAACACTAGGGGTTTTAGGAGAAAAAACAATCGTTCAAAGAGTACAAGAAATCGCAGAACAATTTCCATCTATCGACGTCCTCCCTTTTGTATTGTCCGAATCATGCAATGCTGCAGTTCGAGCAGAGGGAGCCATGATGTGTGACGCACTTCTTTTCACTGATTACAGTGCCTACAGTGAAGCTTTAAAACAAAAGCGTCAGCAAATCATGCTTTATATCGCTTACGATGAATATAGTATTTTGTCATCTATCTTACGTATCGGACAGCTTTCTAAGAAAAAATGCATATCCATCGATTATCCAGAAGATATCAAGCACATTGATTTCAAGGATGATATCGCCATGACAGAATATGATTTTATTTCAGCCAGCTATACCAAGCAGAGTTATTTCAATGTGCAAATGCTGATTGATTTCCATAAGGATTTATTTTTGCAGAAAAAAATAGATTTAATTCTGACCTCGAGAAGAGATGTCTATAATGGGCTTTTTCAAGAAGCGTTACCTGTTCATTATATTCCAATACCTGATAAACGTATTTACCAGGCATTGGAAAAAGTAGTACGAACACTGGAAGTGCAGAAGGATTCAACCGGACTTGTAGTAACAGGTATTTTATTTTTAAAAGAAAGCCTCCCTATCCATATGCATCATCAAATACATACAGAAGTCAGAAAATATGTCAGTACATTTTGTCAAAAGTATGAGTCGATACTTTTACCGAATAAAGATAATCACTATTTTATCATCGGTACAAGCAAGCTGATTAAAGTGATTAAAGAAAACTATCGCGACTTTCCCTTTATCGAGGAGGTAGAAAAGCTTGCCGGCTGTTCTATTGGACTGGCATTTGGACTGGGATTGAATCCTCTTTCTTCTCAAAAAAATGCGTTTATGGCCCTGGAAGCCTGCCGGAATGATCGGCATAGCCTCAGTTATCTGGTTAATGAATGTCAGGAAATCATTGGTCCTATCGGCCAGCGGAAACATATCGACACCAATAAATTATTTCATGAGCTTGTTCATCAAGCCCGCCTGAACAATGAATTATCTTATCTTTTTATTCAATTTATTGTAGAACGTAATAATGAACCATTCTCATCAAACGATATTGCAATGTTTTATCAGGTCAGCAAGCGCAGTGCCGAACGGACTGTAAAAAAATTGCTGTCCGGAGAGATTATTAAAATTTCCGGCAAGGAAAGTCCCTATTCGAAGGGAAGACCCAGAAAGCTGTTCAGTTTAAATCAATAATGCCAAACAAAAAAGACGGAGCATGGCCGTCTTTTTTGTTATTTAGAAAGGAATATTCTACATTGATGTCTACAAACTTAAAAGTTCTTTAATATCATCCTCGCTTAGAGAAGAAAGCATCGTTTCTCCAGGCTGGATGACCTGATCAATTAATTCTCTTTTCTTTTGCTGCAGCTCATAAATTTTTTCTTCAATCGTGCCTTCTGTCACCAGACGGATAACCTGCACCACATTCTTCTGTCCGAATCGATGCGCTCTCCCAGTCGCTTGGTCTTCTACGGCAGGGTTCCACCATAAATCATATAAAATAACCGTGTCCGCACCAGTCAAATTCAGACCAGTTCCTCCTGCCTTCAGGGAAATAAGAAATATTCCTTTTTCGCCATGATTAAACCGTTCGCTCATTTCGACACGATTTTTAGAAGGTGTTTCGCCACTCAGATAAAAGTAGTCATGCTCTGCTGCCTCTAACCGTTCGCGAATAATGTCTAACATGCTGGTAAATTGGGAAAAGATAAGCAGTCTTTTTCCATTATTAATTGCTGTTTCCACTGTTTCCATCAGCTGCTCCAGCTTGCCGGATCTTCCTTCATAATTTTCGACGAACATGGAAGGATGGCAGCAGATCTGGCGAAGTCTCGTTAACCCTGCTAAAATCTTCATTCTATTTTGCTGGAAAGAATCCTCCTGCATGGACACCGCGGCTTCCTGCTGCAGCTTCCTTAAATAACCGACATATAAATCCTTTTGATCATTTGTTAATTCGGAAATATGAACGGATTCGATTTTTTCCGGAAGCTCTTTGAGCACATCCCGCTTCAAACGTCGTAAAATAAATGGTTTTGTAATGGCAGCCACTTTGCTGGAATCAAGCTGCCTAAACGTCTTCTGGTCAGGCATTAATCCAGGCAGGACTACCTGGAAAATGGACCACAGCTCCTCAATTGAATTTTCAATTGGTGTGCCGCTTAACGCAAACCGCCGTGTCGCATGAAGTGTACGGATGGCTTTTGAAGTTTTCGTCTGGTAGTTTTTAATATACTGCGCTTCATCCAGCAATAATGTTTGGAACGTAATCTCCTGATAATAGTCAATATCCTGGCGTAAGGTTGCATAAGAAGTAATCCAGACATCCGTCTCTGCGGCGCTTTCCATTCGCTTATGCCTCTCCGCCGGCTGCCCGGTCAAAATAACCGAGGTTAAGTGCGGAGCAAACTTCTCCAGCTCACTTTTCCAGTTATATACTACAGAAGATGGAACTACAATCAAATGCGGGCCGACAGGATTCCCTTTGGATTCAGACGTAATATAGGCGATACTCTGCAAGGTCTTTCCCAGCCCCATGTCATCTGCCAGAATTCCGCCGAGCTGATACTGGCTAAGGGATTTAAACCATTGATAACCAACCTTCTGATAGGTTCGCAAGGATGCCTGCAGGTTTTCAGGCAGTTCATAAACCTGTTCCTCCGGCGACTTCAAATGGCTTAACAATTCTCTGAAATTCGAATCATACTGTTTTTTTGTATCGAGCAGCTCATCCAGCTGGGCGCCGCGATATACCGGCATCTGTACCTGACCGTTCTGAACGGCATCCTTATCCATTCCCAATCCGTCAAAAAACCGCTGAATGGAAGCAAATTCTTCCGTATCCAAATCCAGCATTTGACCGGAATTCAAACGAAAATAGCGTTTCTTTTCAATCACTGCCTGAAGAACTCGATTAATTTCATTATCATCTACTCCATCAATGGAAAAACCTATTTCTAATAAATTATTTTGCCCCTCCATGCGGACACTCGTGCTCGGCTGCGGATCATAATCAAAGAACAGCCTTTTAAAATCGCTTGACAGAAACAGTTCTACATCCTTATCTAAGGAAGGTAAAATCTTATATAAGAAATAATAGAGGTCTTCTTCATCCACAGACATATAAAGTTCTCTGCCATTATATTTGAAGTTTGCTTCTTCGATATGCTGCATAATCAGACTTTCTTTATCCACGTCCCGGATCAGCATCACATCCGAATCTTTTTTTCCTTGAAATGGATCAATCACATGTGTGCCATAATGATATTCCAGACGGCCAACAATTAAATCCTCCCGCAATTCCAAGTAGCATCTTGCTTTTAACGGCTCCTTGATGACCTCATCTGCAATACGTTCATCTAATTGAACCTGGCCGACTGTCTCCAGCGCCGGCATAATTTCAGAGAGAAAGGTATCTGTCTGTTCAACAGGAACATCAAAGTAAATATTCTCTAAACGAAACATTTCCAATTCCTTCAAAACAGGGACTTGCTCTCGTTTAGGAAAATAGAAAACACCATCTAAAAATAATACATCATAGTTAGGAAAGAATGTCATTTCATTTCCCTGCTGCAGATTAAGCGAGATATGCTGGTCGTTTTTCATAACGTCAAATTGAAAAGGCAGTTCCCCATCAACGATTTGCACCTCTTTATATTCTTCCCGCTCCGTTTTCACAGCCGCTTCCCGTTCCATTAATTTATATAATAAATTTTTTGCAAGCACCGGCGGAATCAGAAGATACCTTTCACTGCTTCTTTTCCCTGCATAATTATAGGAATCATACAGGTCAGCACTCTTGCTTGCCTGATACAGCAGCTCAAAAATCTCTTGATCTGCTTCTTCCACGACATGCTTCCCTGCTTGAAATGTAAACTTTTTAGAGAAATAATGATCTCTTTTTCTAAAATAATTTTCTAAGAAGTCCGCTGCATTCTTTACCACATAGCGGTGCTTCTCACCAATTTTCAATTCTACCTGCAAGTGCCTCAAATAAGACCAGCTTACAATATACTCTACCTTTACCGGGTGCTGATAAGAAGTGTTTTCTGTGACACTTCTCGTTCCCCGAATAGCTTCCATAAAACGATTTAAACGATAGTGATTTACTTTTGGCTTCACATCACTGTTTTCATAGCTTTGAACCGCTAATAAAGCGGCTACGATGTGCTTGCAATAGCCGTACACCTCAAATGCAGGACAATCGCAATGCATGTCGATGGAACCCTGCTGCAAATCATTGGTATTCACTTCTACAAAGTAATCCTCTGTACCCTGGACTGTTGCCGACCAAGTCAACTGATTCGGATTATACATTAAATCCTTTACTTTATTGGTTCTAAAGTAATTCAGACCACGACGGTAAAAATTATCAGGAAACGCATTTTTTATATTGATATCTTTAATTTGTTTCAAATCTGTTAACCCACCTTTATGTTGTCAGATGATTTCCCAAGGGCAGTAAATACATAAATCAGGATGGAAATAACGATAGAGCCTGCTGCTGTTAAATAGATAGATGTATAGTTAAGCATTGCTGCAATCTGCCCGAACAAAATTGCCCCGACGCCGACTCCGAGATCAAAACAGGAAAAGAAGGTCGCATTTGCCATTCCTTTCCGGTCAGCTGGCGCCTGATTGACCGCCCATGCCTGCAGGGCAGGCTGAACTGCCCCAAATCCCAGCCCAAATAAAGCTGCTGCTGTCAATAAAACAGTTATGTTGGGCAGCCAGGCTAAGAGAAGCATAGACAGGAATATAAGCGAAACTGCCGGCAGAAAAATCATTTTATGACCTTTTCTATCGTATAGTCTGCCCGAAAACAGCCGCGAAACCATAATAAATACTGCGAAAATAAAGAAATAGATTTGAATCCCCTCTACGCCTCTTTCCTGCGCATGCAGAGGCAGAAATGTCGCTATTCCGCCAAATGCAAAGGTAATAAAAAATAGCAGAATTGATGGCTGCAGTGCGCTTTTTTCCAGTACGTCAAAGCGCGCAACCTTTGTTTGATGAGCCGGATCAACTTTTTTATAGCGGATGCGCATGGCAAAAAGAAACGCCACTACACCGCAAAATGCACATAGTAAAAAAAGCTGCTGATAGGAGATAAGCACAACCAGTGTCAGGCCTAAACTTGGCCCGAAAGACAACGCAATATTTCCGGATAAACCAAAATAGCCCATTCCTTCCCCTCTCCGCTTTGGCGGGATCAAATCGGTTGCTATTGTTCCTCCGGCTGTTGTTGAAAATCCCCAGCCGATACCTTGAATAATTCGTATTATAATTAAAATTAAAATGCTCGCTGTAAACGCAAATGCTCCTACAGAGAGAACAAAAATCCCTAATCCGATTAAGTAAACAAACCCTCTCCCCTTATTTTCGAGCGCATGCCCGGCATAGGGACGTATCAGGAGGGCAGAAAACGTAAAAATACCTACAATAATACCTACCATTTGGTCGCTTCCGCCAAGATCCTTCACAAATAGCGGTATGGTAGGGATAGTCATTTGAAAACCTAAGAAAATAAAAAAGTTCGCTATCCAAATATATAAAAAATCCCGCGAAAAAATCTTATCATACTGCGGGACGTTTTGCGCTTGAACCGACGACATAAACATCCTTCTCTCATTTTGTCATTCCTAAGCTATTATACAGGAGTTTCTCAGCAAATAACATGAAAAGAATTTAGAGGAGGTTCTTCCTTCTCATAAAAAATACAGGAGAGCGGGGGTTATCCCGCTCTCCTGTATTTTTTATATTTTTATTTAATCCACTGCTTTAAGCTGCATTGGTTTCAGGTTGTTTTCCTTTTCTTACGCGTTGATTCCAGGTTTCTTTAAGATAAGGCATTACCCAGCGGTCCAGACCATATCTTCCAGCATTTGCACCAGCGATAGCAATGAAGATTCCTAAGATAGCCATTTGCGGGTTTGTAGAGAACGTTCCGCTTAGCAAGAAAGAGAAGTTCATTACAACGCCCATAAGTGCAGCAAGGTTTGTAAAAATACCTAAGATTAGTCCAAGTCCAACCAGTACTTCTCCCCACATAACGAATACAGAAAATAGTCCAGCGTTCGGAATTGCTACCGTTTCAAGAAACGTTGCCCACCAGCCCTGTACAGCCGGATTTTCTCCAGTTGTTTGTGCAATAGCACCTTGCAAATAACCACCTGCATCAAATTCACCGCCTACAATTTTGCCCCAGCCAGAGGTCAGCCATCTAAATCCAAGATAAAGTCGAATAATCACCCAAAGCCCCGCAACGTACTTGTTTGTTCTTAAAAAGTTCATCATGTCAATCTCTCCCTTTATTTAATAAAATAATTTGTTTTTAACTTGTTCAGTATTTCACATTTATTTAAAGAGGATATCCTTTAGTACACTTTTATAATATCATGCAGATACGCATCCGTAAATACTAATTTGTGATTTTATTCACATTTTATCCCAAATATGAATAAATGATGAAGGTAAATTATGGATAATCTGTATTTGTGTGAACACGGATATTTATAGCTCTTTTCTTTTACTTTTCAAACTGAAACACACTCCTCATGAATTTTAAATATGTACATTTCCCTACACCCTTTCATAGTAAATTAAAAATACCGCATATTAATGGGCTAACACCAAAATCTATGATTGGAAAATATACTTAAATGTGATAAAAACAACTAGCTAGCGACGGTTTTGACAGGATGAGTAATCGCAGAGGTCGCACTAACCTGGCAACATTGCCGCAATTACTCATTCCATCGAAAAGATTTGTACGTCGGAAAGCGGAGTGGTTGGTTGCAGGAGCTATGCACAATCATCAATTCCAAAAAGGCAGGAGGATGACGGACAATTCTCCGTAATAAATTACCAGTAATAATTAATTTTTTGAAACCATTCAAACAGTGTTTCCGTACAATAAAATAAGAAGAATTTTCCGTTTTTATAATGGGATGAACGAGGAGTTGTTTTATATGAAAACCTTATTAACCGTTCAGAACCTTAAGAAATCTTTTAAGGATAAAGAAGCTCTAAAGGGAATTTCCTTTGAAGTATACCGCGGTGAAATCATGGCTATATTGGGGCCAAACGGGGCAGGTAAATCTACCACAATTCGTAATATTATGGGTATCATGTATCCGGACAGCGGGGAAGTTCACTTCCATCAGCAGTCTGGAGAAGCCATCCCAAAATCTAAAATTGGTTATCTCCCTGAAGAAAGAGGCCTCTATAAAGATGTCAAGGTGATGGATATTCTCTTATATCTTGCTGATTTAAAGAACTATCCTTTAGATAAAGCAAAAGAACGCATCTTAACCTATTTAAAGAAATTTGATTTAGAAGGCAAGGAAAATACATCTGTAGAAGAGCTCTCTAAAGGAATGAGCCAAAAAGTACAATTTATCGGTTCTATCCTCCATGAACCAGAGCTGCTCATTCTGGATGAACCTTTTTCTGGTCTCGATCCAGTCAGCCAAGAGATTTTCAAAGATGAAATCGCTTCTTTAGCCGCGAATGGAACGGCCATTCTGCTTTCTTCACACCAAATGAATCTTGTGGAGCAGATGTGTGACCGGCTTTTTATGATACAGCATGGTCAGAAAGTAATTTACGGCACATTGGATGATGTGAAAAAACAATATGCCAATTTCAAGTGCATTTTGCATGGGGAGAATTCGCCCGCTCTGCTGGAAAAAATTCCTGAAGTCGATCGGATCGAATACAACGGCAGCCGTTCGATTCTCCATCTGCAAAAAGGGGTCATCCCTCATTATTGGCTAAAGCAATTACCTGCAGAATTAGATGTACAAGAGCTACATATTAACCGTATTTCTCTGCACGAAATTTTTATTGATATTGCTACAGATAAGCATCTTATCTCTCAGGAAGGAGGTGCCTGAAATGCAGAACTCGCTGAAAGTAGCAAAATGGGAAATAAAACGAAATTTAAAAAATAAAACATTTGTCATTGGATTATTTATTACACCGGCTTTATTTATTTTATTCTTCTTCCTCGCCTCTTTATTTTCTTCAGATTCAGATGAAGCTGAAAATATGACAGTCTATGTAAATGATGACATAGGAATATATGAAGACATCGAGGCGATTAATGAAGAACGTGATTTTGGCTGGGAGCTTCACCCTACTGATACATTAAAATCCGAAGTAACAGAAGTGAATGAGCCTTATACGGCGTATCTGTTTATTAATGAGCAGTCCTTGGAGGAGAACCGAATTGCCACTTATACAAGCGAGGAAGCTGATCCATTATTTCCTGGGCAATTACAGGCGTTAAGCGGACCAGTCCAGGTAATGAAAGCGAAAGACTCTGGTCTCAGTGAACGGGAAATAAACCAGCTGCTTGAGCCTGTGTCCTTTGCAGAGGGCACCCATCAGGATGAAGCAGCGACAAGCGAAGGCAGTGCGATTGCTTCCCTGGAGGATCCTTGGGAAAGTATCCTGCCAGGTGTTTTTGCCGGGGTAATTATGCTTTCCATCACTTTTACAGGGATGGCTATTTTTCAAAGTGCTTCCCAAGAGAAAAAAGATAAGATTGCAGAAATTATTTTATCCTCTCTAACACCATCCGAGCTGATGCAGGGGAAAATTATCGGTTATTTTATCTTAGGTCTTATTCAAGTTACAGTCTATATTGCGGTCCTGCTGCCATTTATTATCTGGCAGACAGATATCCCGATTTTAGAATACCTGCTTGTTCCAAGAACGCTTCTATTTGTATTTATCGCTCTTTTGAGTTATCTGATGTTTGCAGCCATTTTCGTCGGTGTCGGCGCAACCATGTCGGATGTGTCCAGTGCTGGTAATCTGCAAGGGTTTGTAATGATGCTTCCATTTTTGCCATTTATCATTATTGGACCGGTAATCAGTAATCCGGATGGTATCCTTGCTACCGTGAGCACCTACATTCCATTCACAGCACCTTCTGTATTGCTCATGCGGTTGACCATGCTGGATGATTGGCCTTGGATAGAAATTATGATTGCCTTTGCTGTGATTATTTTAAGTATCCTTCTTTTTATGAAGATTGCCGGAAAAATTTTCAAAGTCGGAATTCTTTTATATGGAAAGAACGCCACACCAAAAGAGATCTGGAAATGGATTCGTATGTAGAAGCTAATTTCGAGTTCACTACCATGGCAGCACCCTTTTTCAACGCTAGAACGGAATACAGCCGATTCTAATTAAGAAAGAAATATCACGCGATGATAAAACAGAGACAGAAGCAGTTCATCCTGCTCTCCTGCCTCTGTTTTTTTCGTTCATGCATACACTGACAAGGTCATACATATTCTTTATCATATTGCTTTTTTAAGTGAAAATCTAAAAATCTTCATACTAAATAAATGATAGAATCACTTCCATTCATTGCAAGCTGCTATCTTTAATTCCTCTCCCCCGCTTCTTCATTTATCATGGAGAACTGCCCGTAACCCCCGCCTCACCATAAAGAGTGAATTTAAATTTATTCAAGCGGGAGAGAACAGATATGGACTCCCTGAATCACTCAGGCTAATTCAGCTGGAGAGGAGCAACAACTCCTGCTGCATGAAGTTTCGTTTTATTATAGAAGGAGGATGTTTATGAGTACGATTGTGTTCCATGGATCCACCCGTAAAAACAGTAATACAGAAATATTAACCTATGAAGCTGTGCCTAAAAATCAGGGCACGCACGTTTATTTACGTGATTATATTATTCATCCCATCATTGACCAAAGACATGACAGAAATGGATTCACACCAGTAAATGATGATCATACAAAGCTTATTGATATGCTTTTAGAACATGATACACTTGTTTTTGCCACCCCTATTTATTGGTATAGTATGTCTGCCCTTATGAAGCTGTTTATTGATCGATGGTCACAAATCTTAAGAGATTCCGATTATCCTGATTTCAGAGAAAAACTGTCTCAAAAGAAGGTATATCTAATTATTGTTGGCGGTGACAACCCATTTATTAAAGGACTGCCGCTTATTCAGCAATTTCAATATATATGTGACTTTTATAAAATGCACTTTGCAGGATATGTAATTGGAAAAGCCAGTAAACCCGGTGACATATTATATGATAAAAAAGCTTTTAAAGCTGCTTCCACCCTGCTTTCTTTTACGGATGACTAAGTTTACAATCCTTACCGATTGATGTCTCCAACGGATATTTATCAATCATATATAAATAATTCCCTTAATGAAAGAATTATTATTATTTTCCCAAAATAACTACTTAATCCTAAATGAATCTAAAAATGCTAGTCTTATTTAATTATTTTTCCCTTTCCAGGTTTAAACTCTTCTATGTTTAGGCTATTCTATTAGTATCCAATCATGTAATTCATTTTAGTCATCTAGAGGAGGATTCAATGGAAAAGAAAACAAAGAAGATTTATCTATTGGCTGCAATATTATTTATACTTAGTTTTTTCTTGCCGAATGCAAGCTTGGCAAATGGCGACAGTTATGAAGTAAGTTCTGCTGTGTTAAACATCCGAAGCGAGCCGTCTAACGATGCGTCTCTGGTTGGTCAGTTTACAAAGGGAGATAAGGTGAATGCGTTTGACGAACAGCATGGTTGGGTTCAAACTTATTATGGCGGTGAACCTGTATGGGTCGCCAAACACCATCTGATTTCAACTGGCGACTCGAGTCAGGAAGCAGCTCCAGCTGCAGAAGAAACAGTAAATGAGGAACCGGCTGCAGAGCCTGCTGTAAATTCTTCCGGGTCAGTGACTGTTTCTGCTGACAGCATTTATGTCCGGTCCGGCCCGAGCACATCAGATACCATTATTTCCTATGCTTATCAGGGAGATTCCTTTGATGTCAACGCTGCTTCAGGAGATTGGATTGAGATTTCCTTAGGCAACGGCGAAACAGGATGGATTGCTTCCTGGCTGACAACGGACGGAAGCAGCAATGAAGAAGCAACAGAAAATACTGCTCCAACTGTCGAAGCAGCTCAGACACAGTCCAGCAGCTCTGGTTCTCTATCCGGACACACCATTGTCATTGACCCTGGTCATGGCGGGAAAGATCCGGGAGCCATCGGATTAAATAATATCTATGAAAAAGATGTTGTCACCTCTACAGCAGATTATGTTGTGCAGCAGCTGGAAGAAGCCGGAGCAAATGTAATCGTGACCCGAAATGGTGATTATTTTGTTTCATTAGATGAAAGAGCACGAATCAGTAACAGCTATAATACCGATGCTTTTATCAGTTTACATTATGATAGTTTCTCTGCTGTGCCAGTGAGCGGAGTAACAACTTATTACAATTCTGATTCTGACACTGCTTTAGCCAGCTCACTTAACAGCACTCTGTCTTCTACTGTTTCTCTGCCATCCAGAGGCACACAACAGGCGGGATATAAAGTGCTCGAAAACACAAATGCGCCATCTGTGCTGATTGAACTTGGCTATATTACCAATCCGCATGACCTGACCGTTGTGCAGACGGGTGACTATCAATCTAGCGTAGCCCGCGCAATTACCAATGGACTTATTAATCATTTAAATTAATTAGGATGAAACGGCTTCGAAAATACTTCGAAGCCGTTTTTTCATGCTGATGCATTTCTTTAGAATGAGAAGATAGCATGTTATACTTTAATCAATCTATAAGTCAAAAAGCGAGGTATACCTATGCATCCTGCTGCAAAACAAATAATTGAAACAACACGTGAACAATTTCAACTGACTGATTTTTATTTAGAAAGCTATGATTTCCTTCCACATGAAGCGAATCAGATTCATTTAAGTATGACCTGGATTCCAAACGGCTTAGCAATAACCGATGATTTAAACCCAAATGGAACTGTCGTAATAGCTGTGGATATCGAATCTAAAAAACTGACCGAAATTATTTTTGTAGGGAAAGAAAACCGGTTGTCTGCTGAATTATTTCCACAAGTGGATAACATGGAATCAATGATTGAATGGATAGAAGAGCAGACTCAATTAGAATATGGCAGACAGTTTAAGCTTGTAAATGAAACAAAAGAAAAAATCGTTTTCCACGCTGCTGTGGATAATATCAGACTTTTTCCTGGAGGAACAGTCACGATTTCTTTTAATGAAGAAGGAATGTTATCAAGCTTTTACGTACATGGAATGTTTGCAGATGAATCACAAATTCAATGGGAGCCCTTTAATTTAGTAGATGAGGTTATCTATCCTTTGGCAAAGCAGCATTGTAAGCTTATTGAAGTCCCAGACGAATCGACTGCTGCTTGGAAGCCATACTATGTTATATCCAGTTTCCTTGTTTCTAATCAAAATCCGGATACTATTATCTATTTCGATCAAGTAGAGAATAATCTTTCTTATACCCCTCTTGATACAATTTTAACTTGGGAGGAGCCTTCTACAGAGAAATTCGAGAAAAAGGAAATCGATTTAAAACATGTATTTACCGAAGAAGAAGCTTTTCAAAAGGAAAAAGTCACCGATAATAACCTGCCTATTCCAGATGATACCGCAGAGAAAATGGTGATTGAAATCACGAATATGCTGCAGAAGGAGTTTCCAAATGACAGCGGTCGTTGGCGCTTAACTTCTGTAAAACGGGAACGAGGCTATTTATTAGCAAGGTTGGATCCTGCAACACCTACACCAAGGGTTCTTTATCCATCCTTGAAGCTGTTAATTCATCCAGAAACATTACAAGTTGATAATTACGTGGATACAGAGGCGCTATTGGATGCTTTTGATTTCCTTGCAGATGCGGAGGCCGTAAAAGTGGATGTCGAAGCAGCTGCCGGACATTTATGCGAGCATATCGAAGTAGAACCTGTATATGTTTATGATAATCAAACGAAAATGTATCAATTATGCGGAAAGGTAACAAGCGGTTCCTATGCTATCGATGCCGTTACAGGAGAACTATCCACGATAGATGAGTAATGTTGTGAATAAGTTATAACTTTATCCACAGGTTATCTTTCTGAAATACGAAAGAAGCTTTTACGCTATATAACGTAAAAGCTTCTTTTCTTATAAGTCATCAAAACCATTTAAATCACTAGTTTTCGTATATTGACGTGATTTCTGTTCAAAGAAATCCGTTTTTGTTCCATCGACGTTATCCACATATGCACGAATCCATTTCATAGGATTATCCACATGTTCTGGATAAAGTTCTTCTAATCCCATCATACGCAGCATTTTATTAGCACGGTATTTGACATAGCCATCCAGCTCATCCATATCAATTCCTTCCACACCCGCAAGCGCGTAATGTGACCATTCTAATTCTAATTCAACAGATTGATGGAAATGGTCATAAACCCATTGAATGAATTCTTTATTATTATGTTCCGGGTTCTCAGCTAAGGTGGCACGGAACAATTCTGTAATAAAGCGGCCATGCTCCAATTCATCACGGTTGATATAGCTGATCATCGTGGAGGTCCCTACCATTTTATTCTGTCTCGCCAAATTATAGAAGAAAGCAAATCCAGAATAGAAAAACATTCCTTCTAACAGTGAAGTATATACTAATGTTTTAAGGATATTTTCTATTGTCGGATTTTCCACAAACGTATTATATTGCTCTGTTAACAGTTCGTTCCGTTTCATCAATAATTCATCTGTTCTTCCTAATTGGAATGATTCATTCTGTTCATTCCAGGAAACGACAGAGGATAGAACATAAGAATAACTTTCATTATGCACTGCTTCCTGTTGCGCGATAACCGCCATAATTGATTGGACAGAAGCATCTGTTGCATAGAGTGAAATCAACAATGCTGTTCTTGTTTGCGGTGCGTCTAATGTGGATAACAGCCCAATTATTTTCAAATACGCATCCTGCTCTTCTTCAGACAGGGTAGGAAACTGTTTTACGTCACTAGACATATTTATTTCATCGGCCTGCCAATAGTTTCCGACAAGTCGTTTATATATTTTATACCAATGTGGATAAGCAATATCATTCCAATTTAGAATGCCACTTGATTGGCCTCCAAATACGCCGGTTGACTTATTTGGAAAACGCGGTTCTAACGTTTTAGCACGCTCAAGCGTAACTTTTTGCATGATTCAGCACTCCTTCTAACCACTGTTCAATCTTATTCTCCTGTGATCCACGCGGCGATTGTTCGATTTTAAGAGCCGGATAACTGCTTCCATAAAAATGGGCTAATTTATCTGCTGCTTTGCAAAACAAATCATCCCCGCCAAATTGTGTATCTCCAGTTCCGAAAATAACCATATTTTCAGGTTTATATCCTACTTCCAAAACAAAATCCTTTACCTCATCTGGTGTAGCTCCTCTTTCCCAAGTGAAGGTACCCAAAAATACAAGGTCGTAATCAGCAGGATCGCTGAGTGCATCGATGCCGATTCGATGCCACTCAACTGTTATCCCTTCTTTATTTAAATAATCCCCAATATACGCAGCAACCTCTTCTGTATTACCACTGTAGCTTAAATACGCAATGAGAATCCTCAACTTTGACACCACTCACACTCTTCGACATCGTTGGATGTGGAACGGACATAATACGTCGTTTTTAATCCTTCATTCCATGCCTGTAAGTGTAAGTCGAGTAATACAGATGCGCGAATTGTATTCGGTACATAAATATTAAATGATAAACTTTGATCAATATGACGCTGGCGTTTTGCATTCTGGCTCACAGAATAACGCTGGTCTACAATATACGCAGAACGGCGATAAATATTATACGTGTTATGGTCTAAAGCCGGTGCTGTAACAGGTATTTTAAAATCCTTCTTTTCTTCATGATAGAACACTTGGAAAATCGGATCGATACTTGCTGTCGAACCAGCAATCATCGCCGTTGTAGAATTCGGTGCAACAGCCATTAAATAACCATTACGGATACCATTCTCTTTGACTTCTTCTTTTAATGCAGTCCATTTAGAGTCAGTATAGCCTTTTTGGTCAAAATAAGCACCTGTGCTCCATTTACTTCCTTCGTAAACAGAATACGCACCTTTTTCTTTACTTAGCTCCATACTGCTTTTAATCGTTAAATAAGCGATATTTTCGTAAAGCTCATCCGCATATTGAACAGCTTCTTCTGTTTCCCAGCCGATTCCTTTTAGCGCAAGAAGATGATGCCACCCAAACGTTCCTAGACCAATAGCGCGGTATTTTTGGTTTGTAATGGTTGCCTGCATGATCGGCAGTGTATTAATATCGATCACATTATCCAGCATTCTTACCTGAATCGGTATCAGACGCTCTAATACATCATTGGAAACAGCTCTTCCAAGGTTCACCGAGCTCAAATTACAAACCACATAGTCTCCAGCCTGATATTTTCTTACAATGGTATTTTCACTTTCTAAAAACTCTTCAACAAATTCAGTGGGTGACTGATTTTGTGTAATTTCTGTACACAGGTTCGAGCAATAAATCAAACCTTCATGTGAATTTGCATTTTGACGGTTTACTTCATCACGGTAGAACATGAAAGGCGTGCCAGATTCTAACTGAGAACGCATCAAACGCTTCATAATTTCAATCGCCGGTACTTTTTCTTTTGATAAATCTTCATTTGCGACACATTCTTCGTATTTTTGACGCCATGAACCATTTCCTTTTTCTTCATCATAAAAGTCCTCTAGAGAATAGCCCATTACCTGACGTACTTCATGCGGATCAAATAAATACCAATCGCCGCGGTTTTCAACCTGTTCCATAAAGTAGTCCGGCAAGCATACGCCAGTGAAGATATCATGCGCACGCATGCGATCATCCCCATTGTTAAGCTTCAAATCAAGGAATGATTCGATATCACGATGCCATACATCTAAATAAATCGCAATCGCACCTTTACGGGTTCCAAGCTGATCCACGCTGACTGCTGTATTGTTTAACTGTTTGATCCATGGCACAACACCGCTGGACATTCCTTTAAATCCTTTGATTGAGCTGCCCCGTGCACGAATTTTACCCATGTAAACACCGATTCCGCCGCCGTTTTTAGAAAGCTTGGCAATATCGGTATTACTGTCATAAATCGCCTGCAGGCTGTCATCTACAGTATCAATAAAGCAGCTGGAAAGCTGGCCATGTGTTTTTCCGGCATTGGTTAAGGTTGGTGTTGCTACAGTCATATATAAATTACTCAACGCCCAGTAAGCTTCCTGAATATATTCCACCCGTTTATTTTGCGGTTCATCCTGCATTAGGTGCATCGCAATAATCAGCCAGCGCTCCTGAGGAAGCTCAAATACACGCTTCTGATGATCCGTTGCTAAATACCGTGTAGCAATGGTATAAATCCCTAAATAATTAAATAATCTATCTCTTTCCGGTACAATCAGGCTTCCAATTTGATCAATTTCTTCTTTTGAGTATTTTTCCAGAAATGAAGGTGTATAAATGCCTTCATCGGTTAACATGTTAATTAAATGATAAAAGGAACCATATTTTTCTCTTTCGTCATAGCCGCGGTTGGCAGCAGCTTCTTTATATAAATTCTCCACGTAAATTCGTGCAGCTGCATACGTCCAATCCGGATTTGCTTCATCTATATTTTCAAGGGCTGTCTGAATAATGGTATCATTCACTTTCGTACTGGAAGTAACCCCCTGTGTCTGCTTTTCTGCTTTTTGAAACCAAGCATCAGCATCTACTTTCAAACCTTCTGATGCACGATTGATTTTTTCTTGAATCGATGTCGGATTAATAATAATGGTCATTTTTATGCCTCCTATAATCATATGTATCTATTTAAAATCAATTTATTTATCATAATAAAAATAAACTTATACTCTTCCAACGGCTTTACTGCTTATTTCTCCAAAATAATAAGCGTCTTGTGAGGTAAATCTGCTGATGAATGAAATGATGAAAAGTAATCTGTTATCCGTACTATATATAGTAGATTACTCCATTTTAAATACAATCAGTTGATGGAGGAAACCAAGGTTACAGCAGGCTTCACCATTTCAGCAATTCAGACATTACCTTGACAAGACACAATATGTAGTGCTAAACGTTTTTCGTTTCGCCTATATCTTGTATTAAACACTATCATAGATTATTCAACTACGCAAGATTTTAATTCGAGATAGGATGTTATAACTAAAATCTGTTTTTGTCCAAAAAAACAGCTGATTTCTGCACTATCTGCTTAAAATAACAAAGGGAAAACAACGTATGGTTAACGTTATTTTTTGAACTGTTCATACTTTCGATTCATTTATCATGATGCGAATAAGTTTTTTTAATTGAATATAACATGATATATTTAGTTGAAATAAAGATTTTAGCTTCTATATTGCACTCTGGAAATACGCTACGCCAGTTAGAGTGCCTCTTTATAGAAAAAATTTATTTTGTCAGATGCAAAAGATAGTTTAAATAATTAAACTTAAATGGACAGATATACAATTTCAATCAAAAATAAAATCCGCTATTTTTTATTAAACTCAAGTTCTCATTATAGCTTAATTTAATAGAAATAAAAGTATTTAGAAACGATTTTTATTGGCAATTTTTTATCCACATTCACCCCTGTGGATAATGTGTAGATAACCAAAAAGTTATCCTTTAGATTTCCACAGGATTATCCCCAGATATGCATAAACAAAAGCGGGTTTTATGAGAGCAAAAAAATCAAGAATACTACCTGGTCTTTAAAATATCGGTATTTTAGCCGAGCAGGCGTCCGCTCCCACCTAAGAAGAAATATAAGTGCGACTATGCTTCTGTCTGCGCCTGTCGGCTTGCCAATCAGCAAATAATCTTCTTTAAAGTAGATGAGTTCGAGGCCTATGAAAAGCGCAGTGTATTTCCGGGGTCTAAGATTACTCTCCCCATGAAACCTGTTGGAGTGGCAATATTCAGCATTTTTTATATACTTTCTTACTCTTATAAAAAAAGGAACAGCTCCATATTTCATGGCAGCTGTTCCTTTTTTATTTATTCATACTTGAAAAGAAGTCACCTAATGGGTCGGGTTCTTCTTCCTCTTTCTCCTCTTCTTCAGCAGGATGAATCATTAAATCACCTGCACTTAAATCGTCCATACTCCAATCTTCCTGAAGGCTTTCTTCCTCTATTTCCGGTACAGTGCTGCTTGGTTCTTCTATCTCTTTAAATAGAGTTTCCACTCCGCTGTTCATAGAAGTTAATAGTGCCGTTGCCCGCATAGGATCGGATAATAATTGATATAGAATCGTCCCGATCAGAGCTTCTGAGTGCTCATGCTTTAACCAGCTTTTTTGTTCCTTTGTCAGCTGTCGGGGGAGCGGAATCGTAACCGTCTCCTTTTCCCTTACTGTCATTTCATTGACACCCTTTAGAACGAAGCTCGCAATTTTACTGGAGAAGTTTCTCCGTTCGGTTTCCTTCAATTGCTGCAGTTGTCTTAGTAAGTAGTCAGGAGTATCTGAAGGAATTCGAAATGTGATTGTTTGTCCTCTTTCGATATTCTTTCCCATAGAATAATCACCTTACTTCGTTTTCGTAGTCTTCTCTTCCTTCTCAACCTTTTCGTTCTTCTGCACAAAATCGGTAATTAATTTATAATACGCATTAGCCATCATCCAGATGCTTTCATTCTCATCTTCAAAGAATTCAATATTGTAGCCTTCCAGCTTATTATTGATCGCTTTGATGTAATCTTTCAGCACCGCAGAGCCGCCGCCGACAAAATAGCAAATTTCTGTCTGGGAATTCCTGCTCCATACGTTCCGCAAATAACGATATTCTTTCTTAGCAAGCTCCAACAGAATATGATCTGTTATATCATGGACATTCGTGCGGCTTCCTTTGACCATAATATGATTACGATTATTTTTTCTGGTGATAATATCCACGACATCTCTTCTGCTGTCCAGTTCTACACCGTGTTTTGATCTGATTTCTTCACGAATTTGTTCTAATGATTCGGAAACACCGATATTAAAACCTTGTGCTTTATCGTCATCCACATTTCTATTGCGAATAACAGCAATATCTGTGGATAAACCGCCAATATCTTGAATTAAAATTTGTTTGTCAATTAATTCCTTGTTGATAACTTTTAAGTCATTATCCATAATTAAATTGACGTATGCAGCAAAACCTTCCGGATATACTTTTACTTCATCAAATTTAATATTTACTTTTTTCCCCTGATGCTTTGGAGTAACTAAAAATTCTATCTGATGCACAGAGCCTAATAGACGGGAACGATAACCCACGTCTTTTCCTTCTTTTACTTCTCTAAGCGGTAATCCTGTACCTAATGTATAAAGCGCATCATAAACACCGTTTTTCTCTTTAAATACTTCACTTGATACAGCATCTAATGCTAATGAAGCCAGTAACATAACTAATGTCTGATCCTCTTCTGATTTACTGCTTCCTGGATCAAGTTCCTGAGAGTTGGTTGTTTTTGTAGCCAGATTACCTACTCTGTAAACAAGGTTATTTTCGGATAAGGCAGGGGAATGGATACGGATATGAATATTATCCAGTACTTCTTTCGTATCTAATTCTTCAATTCCAATAACGGGTCTGTCTTCTAGATCAGGAGCTACCACATTGGGTATGTAGTATTCATTTTCTAATTTACCAAAATTCCCCTTTAAGGCATCATTTCCAACATCAATTGCTGCAATTCTTGACTTTGTCATTTTCATTCTCCTTTCAAAATTACGTTTCTTCTATATAATACAACATAAAACGAATGAGCAATCTATCTAGACTTCCATTCTATCTAATAGTTATCTTCTTCGATAAACTATAACTCTAGCATAAACACATCCTCTCCATTCTTCAAGTGTTTTAGCGAAATGTTTACATGTTTGTTTTCTTGTACACTTTAATAAAACCTGTCAAATCAATTTATACACGCTAATGTTTACAAGTAAACATTTTTGTACTCATTGTAAACAATATTGTTTTTTTGTGTACATAATTGTTTACTGATGTTTTCTACCCGTGGCTCTCCCCTGTTTTTACAAAATCAAAATTAATACTTGTTAAATATTACAATTTTCTATAAAATATAATTGCATACATATGAATATTACTGACTTAGAATAAGTAAATATTTGTATTTTATAATCGGTGGGGAAAGTAAAAACATCGTTTATTTACTTATATTTATTTAAACTTACGCAGCTATGATTTTACTTGCCATATAATTAGGTCTAATTTACCGCTTCTTTTTTACTTGGAGTATCAGGCCGGTGGAAAATCCAATTACTATTCTTTGAAATGGAGAGGTTCTTATAATGGTCCGATTATACCTGCGTATAGTGATCCTATCGGTTTTTACCATAGCTGCTTTGCTTTCAGTCAGCTATGGTACCTCGCTTCTGGATGTAAACTCTTATATTTTGATTTATTCTATCTACCTTTTCTTTTCTATCCTTTTTGTCCATTTAAGGACACTTGTTAAGGCCGGAAAAATGAATATTGATTATAGTATTTCCTATAGCTTTTCCTTCGTTTTATTAGCAGGTCCATTAGGCTTATTTCTATTTGAAATTGCAAATCGATTTTATGTGTATTTTCATCGGAAAATCACCGGTACAGCAGATGAGGACGAACTGCTGCATACCTTTTATAATATTGGTGCGCCGACATTATTCTGTACGATTGGATTCTATGGTTTTCACACTATATACCCTGCTGTACAGGGCCTCCCCTTCTCGTTCTGGCTGGTTGTATTCTTGTTAATTATTTTAATGGACGTTATTTCTTCCTGTTTTTTAATATTAATCATGCTTGTTACTAAAAATATACATTCGAAACAGGAAGCATTTGAATTTATTACCGGGCGAAGCATGATTGATTTGCTTAAAACAGCTTTGACAAACGGGCTGCTTTTCACATTTATATCCGAAGGGCAATGGGAAGCAGTGATTGCTATTTTCCTATTGAGTTATATCGTAGGACGCGCAGGGATATTTCATACCAAGCTTTTACTCCAAAAACAGGAAAGCGAACGATTTAAAAAAATGGCCTATACCGATTTTCTGACGAATATTTATAATCGGACCTATCTGAATAAAGTAATGCAGGAGTTAGACGAGAAGGAAGAAGACATCGCCCTGATTATTGGTGATATCGATGCTTTTAAATCTATCAATGATACGTTTAATCATGTTGTCGGCGACAATGTCATCCGACACTTCGCCCAAATACTGCAGAATAGCATAGATTCCTGTGATTATGTATTTCGCACGGGCGGAGAGGAATTTACCATCATTCTACGGAATAAAAACTATGAAGATTGCCAGTCTTTTCTAAATGAACTTAGGGATACTATTTTGGCTGCCCCTGCCCAGACAGAATTCCGGTCTGAAGCTGTCAGCATCCCTTATACCGCCTCATTTGGAATGTATTATATCCATAATGATCGTCTGACGGAGCTTAAGAATGCTTATTTACAAGCTGATGAATTGCTGTTAAAGGCAAAAAACAGCGGGAAAAATCGGATTATTTCTATGGATGGCAGGTTAAATAACAAGAAATAACGTATTACTTTGTGCACCAAGCATAAGAAAGGGCAGCTTCGTTAAAATTGAACGAAGCTGCCCTTTCTCTATAATACCTTGATATACCACCGGTCCATAGCCGAGTGTTCGCTTCCTTCCAAAGGTTTCTCCAAGGATTGAAAGCCATATTTTTCATATAAACTGCTCGCCGCCTCCAATTCATGTCTTGTTTCTAAATAGCATTGTTTAAAATGCACAGAAGCATAGTCCAGAGCCGTTTTCATCAGCTTCCGGGATAAACCCTTGCCTTGAGCTGAAGGAGCCAAATAAAGCTTCTGCAGCTCACAAATAGACTGCTTTTCATTATATATACCTATACCAACACCGCCAACGACTTCCCCATCCAGCTCCATTACCCAATATTTATCCTTTGGCCGTGCTTGATAATAAGAGCTTAGCTCAGCAAGCTGCGGGTCTGTATAAGCTGTCCCTTCATGATCGAGATGATGTTTTTCTAAGGAGCGCTTAATAATCGCTTCCATCGCTTTATCATCCTTTGCTTCGATTTCTCTGATGAGAACTGATTTATCCAATACATAACTCCTCCCCCGGCTATCCTGCCCTATTTATAAAGAAAGAAGCTGCCCTGTCTCAGAGCAAGCTCCTTTCACTGTATATTAAACTGCTTTTGTCTTTTTAATTTGCTTACTGCGTAATTGACCGCAGGCTGCATCAATATCCGCACCATTCTCCCAGCGGACACCGCATTGAATTCCTTCTGCCTTCAATGTTTCATAAAAGGCCTGGATATTCTCTGAACTGCTGCGCTGATAATCTATATGCTCATCGACCGTATTATATGGAATCAGATTCACGTAAGCTAAATGGCGGTGGTTCCTGATCAGCTTAGCCAGTTCCAATGCTTCCTTCTTGTGATCATTGACATCATGAAGCATGATATACTCATACGTAATCCGGCGATTCTTTTTCTCTAAATAGTAATCCACAGCCTTCATCAGTTTTTCAATTGGGAAGGCACGGTTGATTTTCATAATTTGTGTACGTAATTCATTATTTGGAGCGTGTAAAGAAATAGCCAAATTGACTTGTATCGGATCATCTGCAAATTCATACATTTTATGTGCCAGTCCACTTGTCGAAACCGTAATATGACGTGCACCGATATTTAATCCGCCATCATCATTCACAATGTATAGGAAATCCATTAAATTCTTATAGTTATCCAGCGGCTCGCCAATTCCCATCACTACAATATGGCTGACACGCTCTTCTTCCCCGCGCTCATCCATATGCTTTTGTACATTCATAATCTGCTCGACGATTTCCCCACTGTTTAAATCACGGCTCTTACGCAGCAGCCCGCTTGCACAGAAAGAGCAGCCAATATTACATCCTACCTGTGTTGTCACACAGACAGATAATCCATAATTAAAACGCATCAGGACCGTCTCAATCACATTGCCATCTGCCAGCTTGAATAAAAATTTAATCGTTCCATCCTTTGACTCCTGGCGAATTTCTTCAGCCATTGTATGCAGGACAAAATTTTCCTTTAAAAGATCTATCGTTGACTGATTGACATTATTCATATCTTCAAAGCGGTCAATCCGTTTTTTATATAACCAGTTCCACACTTGCTCAGCACGAAAACGTTTTTCACCATGTTCCATTAACCACGACTGCAATTGTTCATATGTTAATCCGTAAATAGATGAATGACTCATCAAAAATACCCTCATTTCATTTTTTCTGCTTTCCCTATATTACTTGATTACGACCAGGTTAGCAAATAGTTTTCACATTCTTTTCATTAGATGAATCAAGAAAATCACTTGGTTTTTAAAACACCGGATGTTCTTGCCAAGGAGATGTCCGCTGCGACGATATTTGATAGGACGAGTAAACGCAGTCCCCTCCCCTGAATGAAGAGGCAAAAAGTAACTTCTTCTGACGCCATAAGTTTAAACATTGGACGCTGCCCTAAGAAACCTTTATCATTTTTATTAGTGAAGGAGGGGTTTAATGGATACTCAATCATACAAAAAGTTTCAAAATATACCTTTATCTGTACTCGATCTCGCACCAATTATCGAAGAAGGAGATGCTAAACAGGCATTTCAGGAAAGTGTCCGTTTAGCACAGCATGTTGAAAAACTGGGATTTCACCGCTATTGGTTTGCAGAACACCATAACATGAAAGGAATCTCAAGCTCAGCAACCTCTTTATTGATCGGCCATATTGCCGGGCACACCAACTCCATCCGTGTCGGTTCAGGCGGAATCATGCTGCCAAATCATGCCAGTCTGGTCATTGCAGAGCAATTTGGCACACTGGAATCCCTTTATCCGAATCGGATAGACTTAGGATTAGGCCGTGCACCCGGAAGTGACCAGGCAACCGCTTTTGCCCTGCGTCGCACCCTTCATGCCGGCCCCGAGGAATTTCCGATGCAAGTCAATGAATTGCAGGATTATTTTTCAAGCAATCCAGTTTCCCGAGTAAAGGCAATACCTGGACAGGGCTTAGATATTCCGATTTGGCTGCTTGGTTCCAGCGATTTTAGTGCACGATTAGCGGCGGAAAAAGGCTTGCCATTTTCATTTGCCAGCCATTTTGCACCTGCATATACCGTTCCTGCATTAGAGCTTTATCGTGAGCGGTTCCAGCCGTCTGAAGCGCTTGATAAACCGTATGCAATGGTTGCAGTCAATGTCATTGCAGCAGATACTGATGAAGAAGCAGCTTATTTGGCTACCTCTCATCAGATGCAATTCTTAAATCTGCGAAAAGGAATAGAATCTAAACTGCAGCCGCCCGTTGAGAACATGGATGCCGTCTGGTCTCCAGCAGAAAAAGCTGCTGTACAAGAGTCTTTAAGTCCGAAGACAACTATTATCGGCAACAAAGAAACTGTCCGTAAAGGGTTAGAAGCATTCCGTAAAGAAACAGATGCAGATGAAATTATAATCACCTCACAGATCTACGGTATTAAGGAAAGACTTTATTCCTATTCTATCGTAGGCGAATTGATGAGTGAATAATAGATAACGTCAGCCAGCTTGATCAAGAAGTTATTTCTTGTTCAAGCTGGCTTTTTATCGCAATGCAATTGACCGTGAAAAATGTATTTTATTACATCACTGTCCGAGTCAATAAAAACCGCCTTTACATATCCTCTACAAAAGATTGATGGTAAAAATCCAGCGGCATGCCATTTTTTGGCCGTGCCGGAATTTCCGTGCCACTGCAGGTGAAGGTCTGATTCGGAGCTATCCAATCGGTCCGCAGGAGATAAGACAAGCTAACCTTCATGAGCTGCATTGTTATATTCTCATTCGCAGAAGCGAGCTCTTTCGCCGCCCCTTCTCCAAAGTCAGGTAAAATATCTAAAAATCGATCCGGCTGAAATAAGTCCGGCTGAAGCCACTTATCAGGATGATGATTAGCGCCATGTATATCAAATAACACCAATTGATTTTTATCAAAAAACATATCCTTCCAAAAAAGCTGCTCCTGTGTCTTTGCTACGGCAAAAGGTGTGATAGAGTAGTAACGGATAACCTCATGGATAAAGCAGTCAACATATTGATGATCTACTTGCAGCCGATCCCTTAACCCCGGATTTTCAAGCAGTGCTATTTGGCAAAAGACGACCCATCTGCTGGAAGCTGCAAAAGTCCGGATAAGCAATAATAATTCTTGAACCACTTTCCCTGTCTGTAAAATTTGACCTGATTCATCTTCATACCAAGCCAGTTTGGATAGTATCTTTTCTTCATCGACATGGATTCTGCCCGCTCTCAGCTGACGTACTAAAAAGACAAGCCACTTTTCCATTCTATTTTTCGCTTGTTTTCTTTTCCAGCGATTGAATCCATACTTTGAAAATAATTGAACAAACTCCTGAATATCCGTGGTACGCTGCTTTAGATTATTTGCACGAATCGGAATCCCCAGCCAGTTACATACAGCAATTACCCACATCTCTTCCATTTCCGTAACAAAATCAATAGACGGGTTTATTTTCCACGCTTCTATTCTTTCTTCCCAGCGCTGTCGGATAATTGCCTCCAATTCTTCCCGCTTTTCTGCCGAGAAAACTTCTTGAAACCAGGCTTTCTCCTGATGATGATTGATATCTGCCAGATAAAATAAACCATTTTCTTCCCTAAGCAGGCTGGTGGACAATTCAAAAATACTTTTCTCAGGCTTAAACTTAGCCGTGTCCTTTACTAAATCTGCTGCTTCCTCCGCTCGCAGCATCACCAGCTTTCTTCCAAATATACGCGAACCGATAACGTCTTCCTGATACTCGTTCATTCGTTTAGAAAAATAAAAATAACCGTCTCTTAAAAAATCGATGGTATGATCCATTCCTTTATCTTGCACGATTGGTTTCACCATTTTCAAACCCCCTATGTACTTCTCTATCCTACTTCCCTCTTCAACGCTCTTAAAAACCTGTCTCCCTTTTAAAAGTATGCACCGTTATCTTAGAATTATAAACAAAGAGCACTCTATTCAGAATGCTCTTTGTCTGCTTTCTTTTCGTCTTCTATAATGACTTCTCCAGTTTCACTGCGCTCTTTTTCCGCTTCTTCTTTTACTTTATCTGTCACTTCTTTCAATTCATCCTCCACAGTCGTATCAGCCATTTTTACATTCGCCCGGTAAGCCGCACGTGTGATAAGATGCCCTGCAACTGGAGCAGTTAAGAACACAAAAGCAATTCCGAGCAGCAGCCGGACACTGTAAAATCCTTGATTGGAAGCAAAATAAATAAATGCTCCAAGAAGGGTCAATAATACAGCAAGTGTAGAACTTTTTGTACCAGCGTGGGAACGTGTAAAAACATCCGGCAGACGAATAATTCCTATCGCACTGATTAATGCCATAATCGATCCGGCAAGCATAAATAGAGCAGCAATAAATTCAATCGTCGCGTCGATATTCAAGAATGACCCCCCTCTCAATATATTTCGAGAAGGCAATGGTACTGATAAAAGCCAGGATAGCTAAAATCAAGATAACTTCTAAAAATGCAGTGGTTGTCAGCATAACTGATATAATAGCTATGGAGGATACGAGTGTCACACCAACCATATCTAAAGCAACGATACGGTCAGGCAGACTCGGGCCAATAATAATACGAATCACGCTGATACAAATCGATATTCCATAAAACGTTAAAGCAATCGTCAGCATTCCTTGAATCATTAGCGTGTCACCTCCATAATCGCTTTTTCAAAGTTATCAATGGACTTTAACAGGATATCTTTTGACTCTTCCACGTCCATCGCATGAATATAAAATGCATCTCCATCATCTGTCACTTCAATAACAACAGAACCTGGAGTTAATGTTAATAATAGTGCTAAAGCCGTAATTTCCCAATCTCCCTGTAAGACTGTTTCGTATTTAAACAGCCCTGGCTTAATCGAAAGTTTCGGTTTTAAAATTTGCCCAAGAACGAGCTTTGACGACATAATAAGCTCTCTCGTAAAGATAAATATCAGTTTTATTAGCGCTATAAAGCGAGAAAGATAAAATCGTTCTCCAAAAAATCGATGCATTAAAAACACAATACCAATCCCAACGAGATAACCTGCGACAAATGTTGTAAATCGAAGTTCGGATTCATCATTAATCAGGGTCCATAATACAGCAATAAACACATTCAATAAAAACTGTGCCGGCATTCAGCATCACCACCTTGTTTATTAGAAAAACTGCTTCAGAGGTATTCATGCACGCTCCGAGGGCACCCGATAATTCGGATTTCATCCAGACTAATTCCCTCCAAGTACTGCATCAATATAAATTTGCGGGTTTAATAATGTTTCTGCTGCATCTTGAACATAAACAGACATAGATTCAGCGCCTAAGCCCAAAGCAATCGTCCCTAAAGCTAATATACACATTGCAACGCTCCAGCCTTTCTTTGCTGGCGCTTCTTCGTCTTTACTGATAATCGTTTCTCCCCAAAAGCTTGTTAAGAAAATACGCATCAAGGAGTATAGAACAAAGATACTTGAGATAAACGCAAGGGCTAATAAGACATATGCGCCGCCTTCTACAGCACCTTCCCCAACAAGGACTTTACCGATAAATCCGCTTAATGGCGGAATTCCAGCTAAAGATAATGTTGTCAGGAAGAACAGCCAGCCAAGCAGCGGGTGGTTCTTGATCAGACCGCTGATTTCATCCATTTTCGTCTGTCCAGTCACTGCAATCATCGTTCCTACCAGTAAAAATAGGGATGCTTTTATAATAATGTCATGAATCAAATAATAAATAGATCCTTCTATAGCAGCTGGTGTTGCAACAGCCAAGCCAACGAGAATAAAACCAACTGCAATGACCACATTGTAAGAAGCAACTAATCTGAGGTCCTTATAAGCAACTGCTCCAATGCTCCCGCCGATTAAGGTCAGACCTGCTAAAATTCCAATTATCGTGTGCGTCATTTGCGGTTCGTGATAGAAAATCAAGGTAAACATACGGAACATCGCATAAATTCCAACCTTTGTCAGCAGCGCTCCGAACATAGCTGCGACTGGAGTAATTGGAACAGAATAAGAGCCCGGCAGCCAGAAATATAAAAACAGACCTGCTTTTAATGCAAAAACGGTTAAGAAAACTATACTGACAACAGTTAATGTCGCAGTCTGTCCATTTTCTGCAACACGCTCTGCTATATGCGCCATATTTAATGTTCCGACCGATCCATATATATATGCAATAGCTACAAGGAAAATCCAAGAGGAGACAACATTAACAATGACATATTTTATCGACTCGCGAAGCTGTCTTTTTTTGCCGCCAAATACGATTAACACGTAGGAAGCAAGCAGCATAATTTCAAAACAGACAAACAGGTTGAAGATATCCCCAGTCAGAAAGGAACCATTTACCCCTGCGATAAGAAATAAAACAAAAGAATAATAAAAGTTCTTTTCAAAAGATGGTTCCACAGAAGAAAACGAATAGATTAAACATACAGCAGCAACAATACTTGCCGCCAGTACCAGCAGCATGGAAAAACTATCTGCTACAAATAAGATTCCAAAAGGAGGCTCCCAGCCGCCAAAATCAAGACGTAAGACGCCATTTTGCTGAATCAGATGCAGCACATATGCGCTGATTCCGATATTCGCAACAAATACGAGCAATGACAGTCCTCTCTGCACCTTCACATAAGGCCTCAAAAATAAAAGAATAATCCCAAACAGGACCGGCAGTGCCATGGGCATAACAATTAAATTACTCATCCGGCTCCCCCCTCAGCTCATCTAATTTATCTGTTCCAATCTCTTGATATGTTCGATAAGCGAGAACGAGAGACACCGCAGTTACCGCAAAACCGATAACAATTGACGTTAAAATCAATGCCTGCGGGAGTGGATCTACCGGATCCCCTTCGCCGACAATCGGCACTGTTCCCGTTTTTAATTCTGCAAGCACCATAATGAGAAGATGGGCTGCATGGGTCAAAATCGCAGTACCGATAATAACGCGGATCAAACTCTTTGACAGCAAGAGATAAGTTGCTACTGTAACTAATACGCCTGCCAGGATGGTTACTAACGTTTCCATAATTACTCATCCTCACTAATACTTAATAAGATTGTTACCACAACACCGACAACAGCAAGAGCAACGCCAGCTTCAAAAATCGTCACTGTTGTCAGTTCTATTTCCCCGAAAAAAGGGATATCGAAATAATCAAAGGCCTGTGTTAAGAAGTTTGCACCAAACACCAATGCGCCAAACCCAGTGCCCACAGACAAGAATGCACCAAAAGCAGCTACCAATTTAAAATCAATAGGAAGACCTTTTTGAATGGTTTCAATATCGTATACAATAAATAGCAGTACCAGTGCAGATGCAAGTACCAGCCCGCCGCTGAAGCCGCCGCCTGGACTATTATGACCTGCGAAAAATAAATATACTGCAAGCGTCAGAATGATAAAGAAAACAAGCTTGGCCACTGTACGAAGGATGACGTTATTTATCTTCAATCTGATCACTCTCCTTCTTGGCCTTCACCCGGATCATTGTATAGATACCAATCCCTGCAATTAAGAGAACGACTACCTCTAACATCGTATCAAATGCACGGAAGTCCCCTAAGATGGCATTCACCATATTATTTCCTCCAGCAAGTTCATAGGAATTCTCAAAAAATCCGGAAATTGTATCAAATCCTCTGTTCCCTTGAACACCTAATGCTACAGCCGTAAATACGACACCGACACCGATAGAGATAAACAGGTTGATACTCTTCGTTTTCTTCGACGTATTTTCTTTTTCCAGCTCAGGCAAGAAATAATACGCTACAAGGAATAAAACAGTGGTTACTGCTTCAATAACGGTTTGTGTCAGTGCTAAATCAGGTGCACGCAGCAGGACAAAAAGAATCGCAATTCCAAAGCCCAAAATACTATTTAACACAATCGCTGTCAGCCTGGACTGTGCAAATAAAATTGTAATCCCGGTTGCCATCATAGACAGCACAATAAGCCATTCAAAAACCGAAATCGTTGCATTCTCCGGCAGTGTAAATTGGTATGCCTCTGTATAAATAAAAGTTCCGCCGACCACCAAAATAAAGAAAGCAAAAATATACACCATATAATCACGTAAGTAACGCGTCATATATTTATTTGTAATAACTGTTGATTTATCTTCCATCTGGTCTAATACAAATCCATAAAACACATTAATTGATCTTTTCTCTGGAAACAGATTATATATACCTAACCAATATTTTCTCGAGAAGAATAAGAGAGCCCCAAACAGTACGACACCGATGGTCATAAATAATTCAGGTTCAAAGCCATGCCACGCATAAATATCCGTTCCTAAATCTGCACCTTCTGCAGCAAAGGTAGGAAAGATTCCGCTCATCGCAGGTGTAATCAGATTCTTTCCAATCACATTTGGCACAAAGAAAAATATAATTACAAGCAATCCTAATACAAACGGTGAAATCAGCATTCCCGGTTTTGGTTCATGTGCCGGATGCTCCAGCTTTTCTTCTTTATATGGACCAAGGAACGTTTTCACAACGAATACAGTGGAATAAACAAATGTAAAGACACTTGCTATCCAGGCAACAATCGGAATAATAATCCCCCACGTTCCTAAGCCGAAGAAGCTTGCTTCCGTAATATCTAAAGTAGATATAAAGAACATCTCTTTACTCAGAAATCCATTAAACGGAGGTAACCCTGCCATGGACATACTGCCGATTGTTGCAATCGTAAATGTAATAGGCATAAGTGTAATGAGTCCGCCCAGGCGGCGAATATCCCGGGTACCAACACTGTGGTCGACAACACCGACAACCATAAACAATGCGCCTTTAAACGTCGAGTGATTCACTAAATGGAATAACGCCGCAAAGGTTGCCCCTGTATATACCATCGATTCATCGGAATATCCAAGATGAAGCGCTGCGGAACCCATCCCAAACATACTCATAATCATTCCAAGCTGGCTGATGGTTGAATAGGCCAGCAATGCTTTTAAATCGGTCTGACGGACAGCATTAAAGGAGCCCCAGAAAAGCGTAAATATCCCGACACCAGTAACCGCCCAGAACCACACAGCTTCCCCGCCAAAAACCGGTGTGAAACGAGCAACCAGATAAATACCCGCTTTTACCATTGTAGCCGAGTGCAGATAAGCACTAACCGGTGTAGGTGCTTCCATCGCATCCGGAAGCCAGATATGGAACGGAAACTGTGCTGATTTCGTAAATGCTCCAAGCAGCACAAGCAGCAAAGCAGGAATAAATAAAGCATGATCGCTAATTGACGCCACTTCAGCAATTACCTCGCGGATACTCCACGTATTTGCCATGGCACCAATCATGATAAAACCAACCAGCATCGAAATCCCGCCAGAAACCGTGATAATCAATGATTTCTTGGCACCTTCTCTGGAACGCTTTCGCTGATACCAGAATGCGATCAACAGGAAGGAAGAGATACTTGTTAACTCCCAAAATACATACAAAACCAGCATGTTGTCTGACATCACAACGCCTAACATTGCTCCCATAAACAGCATAAGGTATGTATAGAACGTACCTATTGGTTCTTTCAACGAAAGGTAATAAATAGAGTAAAGAATTACAAGTGCTCCCACTCCGGAAATCAATAATGCCAAAGTCAGACTAAGTCCATCCAGGTAAGCCGTTATATTGATTCCATAGCTCGGAATCCAGTTTATTGTCTGCACAATTGCTTCTCCGCCTGAAATATCCGGGATGAGCGAAGCAAGATAAATGAATAAACCTGTCGGCACCAGAATGACGAACCAGCCTACATGGATGTTTTTTATATACTTATATAAGAAGGGTATAATTGCAGCAGCCAGAAATGGGATAAAAATAGCCAGTACTAAAGTCGACAAAAGAGAACCTCCTATCATTTCATTGTTTTTCTTATTTTGTGATTATGTTAGAAAACCAGATGGTTGCCAGGTGTTTAGGCATCAATCAAAGTTTGGGTTCAAGCAGCAAAAAAGGTTAAAATTTCTCACCTGTTTAAAAAGTCCGCACATATTTCCTCCAGACAAGTATGCTATTTACTAACTACCCTTTAAAACTGCGGTTTTTCTTATACTTTCTAAACAAGCAGCATATACAATGGTTATTTTGTCCGTAAAATGCTAATCTAATAATAGAAAGCCTATTATTGGCGAAAGTATATATAAATAGCTGCAGGCCCCCTTCAGCATATTACGTTACTGAATAGAATAAAGACGATAAAGTGGTTGAACCAATGCATTAAAAATAGAGAGAAACTCAATTTAATCAAACGGAACATAATCCGCCTGTTTTTTCTTTTCCCCTTGTGAATGGAAGCTTGAGTTAATCAGGAAATGTAGTGACCGTTTTTCCAGCCATAATATTGATAAGGGAGAACCGTTCGTAAAAACTCCCACTGAATCAACGTTTTGTTTTATTATTTCAATACCCTCGCAGGGAATGACGGACACTCATGCTGTGTTAAAACGTGGTAAAATAATAAGCCTTTCATGTAGTAAGAGCAAAGGCATTATGAGGTGTTAAAATGGTTGTTCAAAAAGTCTGACAAAGTCAGTGCAATGCTGCAGCATTTGTCGTTCGGGCATTTTTACAAAGCTTATTGGAACACACACTAAACATGACGTCTTCATAATCACACATAGACATTATACAAGAATTTATCCTTATTTGCATGCATGACGTTGTGACACCTCTATAAAATTTCATTTTGAGGTATTTTCCTATCTCTCTTCAGCAGCGAAGACGTCTTTATTAAATTTACTTGCAACTTCTAAGAAATACCTGTATAAAGGACTTTACAGTGAAAAAATCCATATAGAATAAATATTTTTCATCTAGTACTATACGAATCTAAAAATACATGTTAAAATGATACGGTTTAAAGGATATGACTACCTTCAAAAACCTATTACAAAAGGGATTAAACCTTCTTCTGACAGGTTAAATTAAAAGTGAAACCATTCTGTTCCTATTCGGATATATATAGATGTTTTAAAAACGAAAGAAAAAGTAAATGACTATTAAAGAAAGGTGCGTAGAAGCGATGAAAAAAATCAGAGGTCGTATGGATGAAAGTATCTTAGTATGTGTTTATTATGGTCCTAATGGAGAACGTCTAATCCGCCGCGGTCATAAATTAGCACAAATGATGGATTGCCCACTATATGTTTTAACAGTAGATCCCCTTCCTTATGATGAATTTGATGCAGATAAATCTGGCTTTGTTGAACATTGGAAGGAATTGTGCGAGGAATTAGACGTAGAGGAATTTATTATACGTGACAAAGAGAAACGTTCTGTAAAAGCAATTAAAGACGTAGCACATACGTACAATATTACACAAATTATTATTGGGCAAAGCGCACAAAACCGTTGGGAAGAGATTACAAAAGGGTCTTTTGTCAACGTGCTTCTTCGTGAGATTTCTTTTATCGACCTTCACATTGTTTCTGTGGATCGTACATTAAAAAGTACGGATGATACGATTTACGAAAAAGGCGTACGTGCATTTATTCAGGAAGACGGCGAAGTGCCCGGACAATATCGTCTGAAGTTCACTCGTTCCAAGCATAATCTGTACGAGGGAATCTTCTACAAGGAAATTGGTACGGACTTTAATAACGGTGTATTCAAATTCGTAAACAACAAAGGGAAGACTTCCCAAGTGCATATCACAGAAAATGTTTGTACAGGTGAATTAAAAGAACCGCCTAATATTGATAAATCAATTCATTAAAAAAGACTCCCTGCGACGGTGATTATCCCTTGAAAACCGGTTATCTTCCAGTTTTTCAAGGGACGCACTGACAAAGGAGTCTTTTTTATATTACCAGACTTGATACATTTCCGGCACTCTGCTTCTAAAGACAGGGACTTCCTCACGTATACGGTCCACGTTTGAAGCAGCGATTGTTTCAATCAGTGTTTCTTCCTGTTCTTCGGACCCTTCCTGGACAATCGTTCCCCACGGATCAACAATCAGCGACGTTCCGCAAAATGCGACACCATCATAAGCTCCTATCCGATTACTGGATATAATATAACATTGATTTTCAATTGCCCGCGCCAGTTGAAGCGCCTTCCAATGATCCTTGCGTGCGGATGGCCATTCTGCGACAACATAAATCACTTCTGCTCCAGCCAGAGCCAACTCCCTTGCTAACTCAGGGAAACGAAGGTCATAGCAGATAATCAGCCCCATTTTGATCCCATCTAACTCAAATACACGCGCCTGTTTTCTTCCGCCTGTTAAATATGCCGGTTCATTCAGCATCGGGACGAGATGGATTTTATCATACGTATAGACCTCTTCTCCCTCGTTATTAACAACAAGCGCTGTATTATAGATTGCATCCTCTACTTTATTCGCAAATGATCCGCCAATAATATGCACCTGATACCTTTTTGCCAGCTCCTTCAAAAAGCTCCTCGTAGGCTCTCCATCCAAATCAGCGATTTGATCTAATTGGTCCAACGTATAGGCTGTCGTCCACATTTCCGGGAGAACAACGATATCAGGTTTATCTTCCTTAACCTGTTTTATCAGCCACTCCTTCACATGTTTGCGATTGCTCTCCGGGTCGCCGGGAACAATATCCATTTGATAAATAGCATGTTTCATTGCATACGCACCCTTCTCTTATTTATTCTTATTCTATCAAAAGCGATAACTATTTGAACGTTCTCTATATAATTATCATCCTATCTCTACGAATACGTGTCAACTTACACACATAATCTGTCATGTTAATCGATATACATGACAGTAATCCAAAAGCATACTAGAATTAATATATGACACGAATGATGAAAAGGGAGGATACGCATGCAGATAGAAAATATTCTGAATCATTTAAGGGATCGCACTCCGGCATTAATGGGCCACAAATACTTTAAACGGTCTTCTGTTTTAATTCCTTTGGTTGAATTAAATGGAGAAACCCATATCCTTTTTGAAGTCCGGTCCAAAAACCTAAGAAGCCAGCCTGGAGATGTTTGTTTTCCCGGAGGTCGTGCAGACCAGGATGACAAGCATCCTTCCCACACCGCTATACGGGAAACGACGGAAGAGCTTGGTATTTCAGAACAGGATATTTCCGACCCGATTCCGCTTGATTATGTAGTGAATGACTTAGGAAGAATTATATATCCTTTTATCGGAAGGCTGAAGAGTATAGAAAATATCCAACCCAGCCCGGATGAAGTGGATCATATTTTCACCGTTCCGCTTTCCTTCTTTTTAGAAAATGAACCAAAAAAATATAAAGTACATTTAGAAATAAAGCCCGAGGATAATTTCCCATACCATTTGATTGTCGGCGGAGAGGACTATGAATGGCATATCAGGACGATGGAGGAGCTTTTCTACCAATATGACGACAATACCATCTGGGGGCTGACTGCGAAGGTTTTGAATCATTTTATAAGCTTAATTGATACGAAAAAGGACCGTTGATACGGGGTTTCTCGTATCAACGGTCCTTTTAAAAACAAATAAAATGCTGATAGAACAGCTAAGCTTTTTTCCAAATATGAACGATTCCTTTATCCTGCTCTGTACGAATCAAACGGCCGATGCCCTGTTTTAACCGAAGTTCCATATAGGGCAAGTCAATTTCATCATACGCGTTCTTTGCATGTTTGCGTTTTGCTTTAAACACAGGATCATCTGGCGGATATGGCAGGGAAGCAATGATGACTTGTGTCAGTGCCTCTCCCGGCACATCGAGCCCTTCCCATAAATGATACGCACAGAGAACAGAGGACTTATTAAACTGGAATTCGCGGACAATTTCGCTGATTTCCTTATCCCCTTCAAACAAGAAATCAAAGGACCAGTCTTGCGTTTCTGCCCATTTCCGGAATGCCTGCATCTCTTCTTCCGAGCGGAATAAAATGAGACTGTGCCCTTCATTCTCCTGAAGCTGGGTGGCAATCCCGAGGTATTTTTCTGCTTCCTCCGAATACCCATGTTCTTTTATGGTACGAACTTCCTCATAATCAAATGGGGATTCAACAGAAAAGAAGTCATATGCATCCACACCCAGACTCTTCGCAATATATGAAAAATCTCCATTTTGAGAGAGTGTTGCTGAGGAGAAAATAAATGGAATGTTTTTCTGAAATACTTCTTCCCGAAGCACCTCCTCTACCAGTCTCGGCATGATAACCAGACTGCTTTGGTCGCCGTCTTCTTCCAACCAGTAAACTCCCTCATCATCCTTTAAGAAAATTGATAAACCATACGTGAAAAATTCCAAGTACTCTTCAATAATTTTTGTATGGTATGCATCCATGGTGAACAATTCCGCATCAAAAACTAGCTGTTCTAACAGCTCTTGAACCATCTTCTCTAATTGAACTGCCATTTCACGCATTTTCGTATCTGTTGGAATTTCAAGTCGATTGGAGCCTTCTACACGCACAGCTATTTCTGAAATATAATCAAACCAGTCATCATGCAGCGCCATGATATCTTCGGCTAATTGCAGTGATTCTTCCCGCACATCCTGCCCTTGATAGCCAGTTAAGACATTGGTGATATTCTGATAGTTGAAGCGGTAGGTCAATCCTTTTTGGGCTGAAAACTCTAATAAATGCCCTTCATCAAAAACAACCGCACTGGCTTCCGGAAGCAATGGCAGCTGCCCTTCCCTGATTCTTGATTCTTTCGTCCAGACATGCTCCATATAAAAATCATGCGAGCAGATAATCAAATCTTTTGCATGGCGGTAATAATCACGATGCAATGTCTGCGCACTGCGATGTCTAAAATCACAAGTCGCACACTGCTTCAACGGGTCCCAGCCAATCTGTTCCCATTGCTTATCCGAAAGCCATGGATAATCTTTCCTGTCTCCATAAGGATAAAAAGACTGCATCGAGACACCTTGATCGAACACAAAGTCCGGAACAGAGTCATGTACATCAAGAATTTCTTCATCCTCTGTATATTCGGACAACGGATCCAGCTTCTTCATGCACAAATAGTTTTCGCGTGCTTTTGCCAAACGGACGTCTACCTCTAAGCCCAGCGCTTTTTCCAGCTTATCAATATCTCCGCCCTCTTTGACCAGCTGCTCAATCAATGTTTCATCCGCACAGGAAATAATCACAGGCTTTCTCTGATAGCGGGCATAACAAATGGCATATAAGAGATACACGATTGTCTTCCCCGTACCAACTCCTGCTTCTGCAAAAATGGTCTTTTTATGCTTAAAAGCCTGTTCCAGCTGAAACGCCATATAAATCTGTTCATCACGCAGCTCAAAGCCTTGTTCTGGTAAAATATCATAAAAAACATCGCCGATATAATCTCCCAGGCGATCAAAAAAATGCTCATTTTTTGCTACAGTAAATGGGATTGAATTCATTCCTGCCATAGGCAACTCCTTTTCTTTTCTATATCTATGAAAACGAAACTTCATTCAACGGGAGTTATATTTCCCTCCCATAGAATGATTGGTTAAACTTATTGAATAAAAAGCACTCTTAATCGTACCATTATTTCTAAAACTCTAGCAAGCTATTCATTCCGGGCGAAATAATTTAATTTTTTTGAATAAATTATCCTTTTCTCAATTGCAAACTGCTGCCTCAATCTTAATGACATCGCCTTCATAATTTGTTACGCTAGTAAACGGAAGAGAGATTGTTTCAAAATGTCGAAAGTGGAGAACATTTGGAGCTGAACGCGGTTATTTTTAAATGAAAATGCATTCATATTTTACTACCGTTTATCTGGCAGTATAACTTCGATTGCTTTAGGAGTTTTTAGGGAAGCGGCTGCTCGGTCATATCCCCGGGTGCATACCCTTGTGTTACTATTTGCGTTTTGTTGGAGTGATTTATCGCATCATTTTGATGGGGGCGCGTCATCACCGTACCATTCTGTCGGAACATTTCATTTCCTGCAGAGAATCACCCGTAAAAACTCCCGCCGAATGACGTTTCGTTTTATATTTCTTCACAATTTAAATAAGGGGTGTACACAATGAAAAGAGTTGTTCTTGTTGGAGGTGGATACGGCGGTATCAAGACGCTGCTCGGCCTTCTCAGCCAAACATTAGCCGATGATATACATATCACTGTTATCGACCGTAATCCATTTCGCTCGCTAAAAACAGAGTTCTATGCGATTGCTGCAGGAACTTCAGCCGATCATGATGTTCGTGTTGATTTTCCAGCTGATTCCCGGGTGAACTATATTTTTCGGGAAATCATAAAAATCGATACGGAAAATAAACAAATTATTATTCAAGATGAAGATTCCATTGTTCCTTATGATTATTTAATTATCGGCTTAGGCTGTGAAGACAATTACCATGGAATCCCGGGGGCAGCAGAATTCACAGAAAGCGTTCAAACCTTTGCAAAAGCCAGAAAAGCAGGAGTGGCAATAGGAAATTTGAAAGCTTATGGAAAAGTATCTGTTATCGGTGCAGGATTAAGCGGGATTGAGGTGGCTTCAGAAATCCGGGAAAGCCGGCCAGACTTAAACATCCGTCTGCTTGACCGCGGTAATACGGTATTAAAACCACTGGACAGCAAAATTCAATCCTATGTACAAAAATGGCTGACAGAAAACAATGTCGATGTGATACATAATTCAACGGTAGAATATGTAGAACAAGACGGCGTTTGCAATAATGGCGTTTGTTATTTAAATGATGTGACCATCTGGACAGCAGGTGTACAGCCGAATTGGCTTGTACGTGAACTTCCATACAGCAAGGATAATCACGGAAAAGTCGTTGTCAATGATTTTTATCAGGTTCCAGAGGATCCATCTGTGTATGTGCTGGGAGATTGCGCATCCAGTGAACACTCGCCAAGTGCACAGCTGGCCGGCCTGCAGGGAGAACAAATTGCAGAAATTCTGCTTGCTATTTTAAATGAAAAACAGCCGAAAAAACCAAAACCTATTAAACTTAAAGGAACCTTGGGCTCCTTAGGCAAGTCAGATGGTTTTGGAAATATGGCCAAGAAGCCAATGACAGGCTTATTGCCAAGACTCGCAAAATCAGGCGTATTATGGTTAAGTAAACGCCATTAAATAAAAAAATGCCGGGCAAGGTAAAACAGCCCGGCATTTTTCTATTTATTAAACTCCGCCAGCATCTCTTCAATGGCTTTGGCAACACCATCCTGCTCATTTGTCACCGTCTCGTATTGGCATAACTGCTTAATTTTATCTGCAGCATTACCCATCGCGACTCCGCGGCCAGCCATTTCTAACATGCTTGCATCATTCCAATTATCTCCGATTGACATCACATCCTGCATAGACCAGCCGCTGTCTTCTATATACTTTTGAATGGCTAATCCTTTTTGGGCTTTAGGATGATTAAATTCCAGATTCGTCTCTCCGGAAGATGTAATTACAGCCCCTGTCTCATCACGAAGCTTTCTTTTTGCGCCCTCCAGCTGACTCTCCTCAAAAGCAAAAGAAAGGATTTTATAAACTTCCGTATCCTCATCCTTCACTGCTAACTGCAGATTTTCAATAAAAGAAACCTCTTCTAATTGAAACCGCTGCTCTACCATTTCACGCATTTCCCTCTCAGATATATTCGGATGAGTTGTGTGCAGGATATCCATGAGGATATCTAAAAAGTGTTCCCGGCTTTCAGAAAGGACGCCTTTATCTGTAAATAATTCTACATACATCCCCAGTTTGCTGCATTCATCGACAATACGTGCAGCTGCCTGTTTATCCATTGGAATACTATTGATTACTTTTCCATTTTCCTGATAGGTTACTGCGCCATTCAAGCTGATAATGGGACAATTAATCCCGGCAGCTTGAAGCGGCGTATTCGCTGCCTGATAGGACCTGCCTGTTGCAGCAATAAATTCCACGCCTTTATCCATTGCTTTTTTTACTGCTTGTGCATTCGCTTCACTGATTACGCCATTTTCATTAAGCAAGGTTCCATCCATATCTGATGCAATTAATTTCATAATACATTACCGCCTTTACGACATTAGAAAAACTTGAATCTATTGTATTTTTTTTGCGTAAAATAAAGGAACCCATCTGCTGACTCTATGGGCTCCAATCATTTTACTTCTCGTATATACTATACCTTATTTACATCAGATGATTCCAATAATTGCTCTGCCTTTTCAATTTGGTCTAATACACTGTTTTTGGCTGTTCCGCCTGCAGCAGCTCTTGCATTAACCACTGTCTCCGGCTTCAGCGCTTCAAATATATCTTCTTCCACCACATCGGAATATTGTTTGAATTCCGCTAAGCTCAAATCCAGCAGATACTTGCTGGCTTGAATACAGTTTAAAACCACCTGGCCAACAACCGCATGCGATTCACGGAAGGTGAGTCCCTTATTCACCAAATAATCAGCCAGATCCGTCGCGTTGGAATAATCATTCGAAACCGCCTTATACATGCTTTCTTTATTTACTTCCATGGATGCAATCATTCCGGCAAAGAGCTGTAAAGCGCCCTTCAGCGTTTCATGGGAATCAAACATCCCCTCTTTGTCCTCCTGCATGTCTTTATTATATGCGAGAGGCAAGCCTTTTAACGTCGTCAGCATTCCAATCAGATTGCCGTAAAGACGACCTGTCTTGCCGCGGACAAGCTCTGCCACATCTGGATTTTTCTTTTGCGGCATCATGCTGCTTCCCGTTGTATACGAATCATCCAGCTCGACAAAATTAAATTCGGCACTGGACCACTGCACGAGTTCTTCACAAAGACGTGATAAATGCGTACCGATCAACGAGCCATTGGACAGGAATTCGACCACAAAATCACGATCACTGACAGCATCCAGGCTATTTTCACAAATTCCGTCAAAATCAAGCTGCTCTGCTACAAAAGCACGATCAATCGGAAAAGTTGTGCCTGCCAGTGCCCCTGCACCTAATGGCGATTTATTCACACGCTTCAAGCTGTCCTCCAGACGCTCCACATCACGCTGAAACATAAATACGTATGCCATCATATGATGGGCAAATAAAACCGGCTGCGCACGCTGCAGGTGCGTATATCCCGGCATAATGACATCAATGTTTGCCTTCGCCTGCCCGATAAGCGCCTGCTGAACTGATTTCACGAGCACAATCAGCTCAGATACCGCTTCTCTTGCATACAGCCGCATATCCAACGCTACCTGATCGTTTCTGCTGCGCCCAGTATGAAGCTTTCCTCCTACTGGACCAATTTCTTCAATCAGCAGTCTCTCGACATTCATATGGATATCTTCATCTGCTTCTGATAATTCAGCTTCTCCAGCCTCAATTTTGGACAGAACCTTTTTCAATCCTTCGGTAATCTGCTCTGCGTCCTCTGCCGGTATAATATCGCATTTCTTCAGCATTGCAACGTGAGCCAGACTGCCTTTCACATCATATTTCGCTAACTTCTGGTCAAAACGAATCGACGAGGTATACTCGTCGACTAGTTCATTCGTTGGTTTTGTAAATCTTCCACCCCATAATTTCACGGATTAACAGCTTCCTTTACCTCTAGTTTTACTTTCTCAATCGATTTATTTCCTTGAGGGCCGTTGACAGAGGCATGTACCTGCGTCGGCAGTCCCCATAGCTTAATAAATCCTAGTGCTGCATCATGGTCAAAAGCATCAGCTTTGTTATAGGTTGCTAAGTCAAAGTCATATAAGGAATTTGCAGATTCTCTTCCGACAACTTGTGCATGCCCTTTGTACAGCTTCACTTTTACTGTACCAGAAACATGCTCCTGTGTCTTCTCAATAAAGGCCTGCAAGGCTTCTGTCAACGGGGAATACCATAAGCCGTAATAAACTGCCTGTGACAGCTTCTGCTCTACTACCGGTTTAAATTCCGCTACTTCACGAGGTAAAGTTAATGCTTCCAATTCCTGATGTGCATTAATCAACGTCATTGCTGCCGGAGCTTCATAAATTTCTCTTGATTTGATACCTACTAAACGATTCTCCACATGGTCGATTCTGCCAACACCATGTTTACCGGCAATTTCATTTAGTGTTAGAATCAATTCATCTAAATCCAGTTTTTGACCGTCTAATGAGACCGGCTTCCCTTGTTCAAACGTAATCTGCACCGTTTGCGCTTCATCTGGTGCATCCTCTGGTTCTTGGGTTAAATCATATGCATCCTTTGGCGCTTCTGCCCATGGATCCTCTAAAATGCCGCATTCATTACTTCTTCCCCATAGATTCTGGTCAATACTGTATGGACTGTCCTTTTTAATTGGAACCGGAATATTATGCTCTAATGCATATTCAATTTCTTCCTCTCTCGACATTGCCCATTCACGAACTGGCGCAACAATCTTTAATTCAGGGTTTAGCGCTGTAAAGGCAACGTCAAAACGAACCTGGTCATTTCCTTTTCCAGTACAGCCATGCGCTACAGCCACTGCACCTTCTTCTTCAGCGATATCCACCAATATTTTTGCGATCAATGGGCGCGATAATGCCGAAATTAATGGATATTTCCCTTCATAAAGCAAGTTGGCCTTCAATGCCGGCAATACATATTCCTCTGAATAAAGCTTTTTCGCATCAATCACATATGATTTGATAGCACCTACGTCCAATGCTTTTTGCTTCACGAAGTCCAAGTCTTTTCCTTCCCCAACATCCAACGCTACTGCAATCACATCATAATTATATTTATCCTGTAACCATTTCACCGCTACAGATGTATCTAATCCTCCAGAATAAGCTAAAACGATCTTGTCTTTTGCCACTTAAAAAATCCCCTCTCGTAAATGTGCTGTTATCGAATTATTATGCATCATTATGTATAATAATGCAAGAGGTATTTTAAAATTTTTTTATTTTTTTGAGGAATTCCGCTTTTATCCAGTCAAGACACGTAATTTCTAGGTTTTTTATTCGTTTCTGGTAACATAAATAATGGGATAAATGAGCGTTTGTATAGAAAAAGTATCCTTTTGTGTGGAAATGATTATGTATATTTTTTTTACACAAAAAAGACGCTCTTTCTAGAAAAGAACGCCTTTTTTCCACGCTGTTACGGAAAACCATCCGGGAAATTCCCGAAAGCTACAGCTTTATTCTATATTTTCCCTACCGCATCATGAATAGAGTCTACTCCAGTAATTAAATCAAAGCCTTTTTGATACGTATTTTCAGCTTCAAGTGCTTCCACAATGACGGCTGCTACATCTTCACGCGGAATGCTGCCCCGCTCCAAATTTTCTCCTGCCAGAACTTTTCCTGTACCTGGTTCATTCTGTAATCCGCCTGGACGGACGATGGTATAATCAAGTCCGCTTTGTACCAATGTTTCATCCGCAAAATGTTTTGCCACCATATATGGCTTAATTGGACTGTCTGCCCAGCTGTCCCGGTTATTCGCCTGGAATGCACTCACCATCACAAATCGGTTCACATTGGCTTTTTTCGCAGCTTCAATCGATTTTACTGCACCGTCTAAATCAATGAGCAATGTTTTATCCGGGCCGGTCTTTCCGCCGGAGCCAGCTGTAAATACCACTGCATCTACATCTTTGATAGCACTTTCTAAATCTGAAATACTACCTTCTAAATCCGCTAGAACAGCAGGAATACCTCTATCTTCTAATTCTTTTTTCTGTCCTTCTTTGCGAACCATGGCTGTCACCTCATGCTGTTCATTTGCATGCAGCTGGTTCACCAGATGCTTTCCAATCTGTCCGTTCGCTCCAATGACAAATACCTTCATTTCTCACAACTCCTTTTAATCATTCTTTATATTATCATGTTCCCTTGTATAAAATATCCAAACACGGATTTGTACTTTGAATTTTATTAAGGTTAGGAAGTTATTATGGCTATCATAATTACTATAAAGAGAAGAATGGCTAACATTATTTCGATTGCTCCGTATCGCTTTTTATTTTGATTTATTTTCATGATTCCTTCTATCAATCCTAGAATAGCTAAACCTATGAATACGATTAGGGGCACAATAAGAGATGTTTCTCCATCAGAGTTAAAATTAATCATTAAACTGGAGAATGCAAGAACAATAAAAACGATCCAAGTAATGTACATTCCTCTTGTAATAGAATCCATTTTTATAAAAAACCCCTTTAGCTCATGATTACTCATCGTCTAAAAAGGCTTTTCTATGCTACTATTCTTTACCTTTTTGAGCGGAGAAATAAACATCTACAGATTATAGGCGGTGCTTACAAAACCAAAGAATCAGGTTTTCTCTTTTGTATGAAGGGAAGAATGGTTATATATGAAATTAACTCTAGCAACAGGGGATGGTAACGGTGTCTTCCGCTAAAAAAAGTTTTATTGCAAGCGCATTTATTTACTTTTTCATATCTATTTTACATGTGTTCTACTCAACCATTTGGATATATTCCATCAATCTATTGGCTTTAACTGTTTTTATCATTTTATTGTTATTCACCTATACCAGTTTCACGAACAGAAGGTATGTCCATCTGTTTGTAGCCTTGGTTATTCTTGTACCGCCCGCATTTAAAATCATTTATCCATTTATTTCTTAATTCAAGTCTGGCGATAAAAATCCGATATGCTTCTATCATAAAAAAACACTGTCACTTAACACTAAACTCAAATTCTAAAATAAAAAGAATGACCCGGAAAGCCATTCTCTAACGATGTCTTATTCACTTATCCAAATCGTCCAGAAATATAGTCCCCTGTACGCTGATCTGTCGGGTTATTGAAAATGTGGTCAGTTTTATCATATTCAATGATTTCCCCATTTAAGAAAAATGCCGTCTTATCAGAAATACGGGCTGCCTGCTGCATGTTATGCGTTACGATAACAATTGCGTAATCTTTCTTCAATTCCTGTACAAGCTCCTCGATGCGCAAGGTTGATTTTGGATCCAGCGCCGAGGTCGGCTCATCCATTAAAATCACGTTGGGTTCCACTGCCAAACAGCGGGCAATACATAAACGCTGCTGCTGTCCGCCCGATAACCCGTATGCATTATCACCCAGACGGTCCTTTAACTCATCCCAGATAAATGCGCCGCGCAGACTGTTCTCCACAATTTCATCAAGGACCTTCTTATTTTTAATGCCGTGGATTTTAGGTCCATAAGCAATATTTTCATAGATTGATTTCGGAAACGGATTTGCTTTTTGAAAAACCATTCCGACCTGTGTACGCAAATCCTCTACACGAAAGGATTTATCTAAAATATTTTTCCCTTTATACGTTATCTGACCGGATGTTTTCACAATGGGAACCAGTTCCACCATCCGGTTCAATGTTTTCAAATACGTCGATTTCCCACAGCCAGAGGGGCCGATAATCGCTGTCACTTCTTTTTCTTTGATATCCATATTTATATTTTTTAAAGCATGTGTTTCCCCGTACCATAGGTTTAACCCTTTTGTATCATAAACGACCTCTTTTGGCACTTCCGGTTCATATCTTTCATTGGGGTTTCTTACAAGCTTTAAATTAATTTGTTTCTCCATTACCGTACTCATAGAATAATCTCCTCTCTTTATTTAACCAATTTAATTCCGTAATCTCCCATTAGTAGCGCTGCTGAAACTTATTCCGAATCAAAATAGCGATAGAGTTTAGTAAGAACAGTAAAATCAATAACACGATAATCGTTGCTGCTGCCAGATTTGCATATTCTGCTACAAGGGAGGAATCAATCGTCCAATAATAAACTTGCATCGGCAATGCCGTAAATGTATCAAAAACACCGGACGGAAACGGGATTAACAATGCAGGTATACCAAGAACAGTTAACGGAGCTGTTTCTCCAATTGCGCGTGATAATGCTAAAATTGCTCCCGTTAAAATACCAGGTAATGCCGCTGGTAAAATAATACGGCGCACTGTCTGCCATTTTGTTGCTCCCATGCCGTAGGATGCTTCACTAAGCTGTCCCGGCACTGCCCGCAGTGCTTCCTGTGCTGCCACAATAACAATCGGAAGTACAAGCAATGCTAAGGTTAATCCGCCTGCTAAGATAACATTGCCAAATTCGAGAGTACGGACAAATAACGTCAGACCTAACAATCCATACACAATCGACGGGACGCCTGCTAAGTTAGAAATATTTGTTGCAATAAAGGACTGAAGCTTGCCCTTCTTTGCATAAAGCTCCAGATAAATGGCTGTTCCTACCCCGATAATCATAGTTACCGGAATAACTACCACCATCAGCCACGCTGTTCCTAAAATAGCTCCCATAATCCCTGCTCTGCTTGCGTCTGTGGATAGGTGATTCATCAGAAAATCGATATTGATATATTCGATTCCCTGCGTAAAAATACGAACGAGCAATACAGCCAGCACAATCAGACCGAATAATGTGGAGGCAAAGAACAGACCTTTAAAGCCAGTATTTTTTCGTACACGGGATGACATACGTTTCTCAACAAGCACTGCATCCATATATCTCGTAGCCATCTTAGTACTCCTCTCTAAACTTACGTGAAATATATTTTGCTAATAGATTCATCATTAACGTAAAAACAAATAAGGTTAATGCAACGGCATAAAGACTATAATAAATAGTCGTTCCTGCTGCCGCTTCCCCGCCTGCTACCTCTACAATATAAGCAGTCATCGTCTGCATCGACCCAGTAATATCAAACGAGAAATTCTTGGAGCTTCCACTGGCAATAGCTACAATCATCGTTTCCCCTATTGCCCGGGAAATACCAAGCACAAAGGAAGCAATAATCCCTGACAGTGCTGCTGGAATAACTACTTTAAATGTTGTCTCAAGTTTTGTTGAGCCAAGTGCTAGCGCTCCTTCTCTCATCGAGTTTGGAACAGAAGACATGGCATCTTCTGATAACGAAGCAATCATCGGAATAATCATGACGCCCATAATGATTCCCGGGCTAAGAATATTGGTTGCTTCAATAGATGGAAAAATCATTCTTAGTAAAGGCGTTACAAATGTAAAGGCGAAAAATCCATAAACAATTGTCGGTACGCCGGCTAAAATCTCTAATAACGGCTTCAGCACTCTCCGAACATGATCAGGCGCGTATTCACTTAAATAGATTGCCGACATCATCCCGATTGGCCCCGCTACCAGCATTGCTATCACTGTTGAGATAATGGTTCCGTTTAACAACGGCAGTAATCCAAATTCAGGATTTTGGCTTAACGGTTTTAACACAGTCCCTGTAAGAAAATCAAGAATTGGGACATTCCGAAAAAACGCAACCGATTCAGCAAACAGCGTATAAATTATCCCAACTGTGGTAAGAACCGATATCGAAGCAATAATTAATAATAGAATTGGTATGAACCGTTCTAATTGATTAAAAAATTTGCGCTTCTGTTTTTGTTGTTCAATCATTTTACTAACCGACATGCGGTTCTTATTATTTGCAGCCATGATGCTAGAGCCACCTTCCATTTCTTAAAATAAGAGGAAGATGAGAGGTGTTTTTACACACCGCTCATCCGTCTTCTTGTCTTATTCGATTCCTTCTAACTCTTCCAGCTGTGACTGGATTTCTTCATCTGGAATCGGTGCAAAGCCTGTCTCGCCAGCTACATTATTTGTATTTTCTAAAACGTATTTTGCATAGTCAAGCACTTCCGGTTTTTCCTGTGCTTGATTTACATTCAGGTACGTAAATACTGGACGTGTATAGTCTGCATAAGGTCCGTCCTCTGCAATCGTATCTAGAGATGGTTCAACCGCTCCGTCACCAAAGTCAATAGATACAGCGTTGATCGCATCTTGATTACTTTGATAATATCCAAATCCAAAGAATCCAATAGCGTTCTTATCTTCTGAAACCAATGTCACTAATGTCGAGTAATCTTGTTGAAGATCAATTCCACCTACTAAATCTTGTTCTTCTAAAATCTCTTCGTAAAAGAATTCATATGTTCCATGATTTTCATTTGGACCGTACGTTTGAATGTCTTCATTTGGCCAAGAGTCATCAATATCTGACCACTTCGTATATTCACCAAGGAAAATTCCTTGTACCTGCTCTGGTGTTAACTCTGTCGCCCAATCATTATCTGGATGCGTCACAATCGTTAAACCGTCTAATGCAACCTTCAATTCTTGCACTTCCATGCCTAATTCATCTGCTTTTGCCTGTTCTTCCTCTTTTATTTCCCGGGAAGCATCATTGAAGTCCGTTCCATTTTCCACTAAGAATTTTTCAAAACCTGCGCTTGTCCCGGCACGGCTAACCTCTACTGAAACGCCCTGCTGCTCATTTATCATATAATCTTCAGCTAATCTCGCCATTAATGGGTACACCGTACCTGAACCATCAATTGCTACATTACCTGATAATTCTTCACTGCTGCCAGATTCAGAATCACTTGCACTATCTGCATCGCCTGAACCGCATGCTGCCAAGAAAATTAAAATAGAAACAAAAAAGAATAAAGTAAACCGTCTAAAGCTCATTAAAGTGCCCCCTTAAATTTATCTGCATAATAGTTACTGGACATTTCTCCTCTGTCCTCACTTTGAAGTATAGAGAAGAATTATTAATATAGTTTGCAGTTAATGTAAAGAGTATGTAAATTTAAGTTTTTTACTTTAAGAGGGCTATGATTGCGGTACTTTGGAAAAACAAGATAATCCGCCGAGTGGTTTCCCCTTCTCAAGCTTGTCCTATTTCATTAAGAAAAGAATCATTTCCTTCTCTATCTTATTCTATGCACAGATGATCTATTTAGCATTCAAATTTGAAAACTGCCGAAATAGATGATTCCTTTAACAAGCCAGACCTGTTATTTCGACTTTTATCATTTTTCTAAAAATACTTGCTTTTTATATTTCGATTATTTATAATGACATTAATTCGCATAGGTTATTTATGAAAAGCGTGGAAGAGGAAAAGTAAGATTCAACTATTTTTTCACAGAGAACTTCGGCAGCTGAAAAGAAGTAAAAATACGAATCTGAACAATGGCCTCTGAGCTTCGTGCTGAAAATATCGATTGATATGAGTAGGTTCCGACGAGATTTGGTACTCGTTATCAATACCACAGTATCAAAGCTTCTTGCTTTCGTACTTGATGAGGCTGTATGTGTGAGCATACAGTAAAATAAGGTGGTACCACGTATATTCCAACCACGTCCTTATCGTTTATTCGATATGGGCGTGGTTTTTTAATTCCTTAAAAACCAACTGCTCATCGACGAAAATGCAAGCAACACAAAGAGGAGTTTCAAAAGTCCAGCAAAAATGACACAGCGAATTTTTATCGAATTTTTGAGCACATATTATTAAGGAGGAATTTAAAATGGGAAGAAATTTAGTCATTCAAACAGATTTTGGTCTTAGCGACGGAGCAGTCAGTGCCATGTATGGGGTAGCACTTTCTGTAGATTCCAAGCTCCGGGTATTCGACCTGACACACGATATCCCGCAATATAATATTTGGGAAGGCTCCTATCGCCTCTATCAAACGTTACCATATTGGCCAGAGGAAACAGTTTTTATCTCTGTAGTTGATCCAGGAGTTGGTACTGCAAGGCTGAGCGTCGTCGTTAAAACGGTGAATAACCAATATATTGTGACGCCGGATAATGGAACACTTACCCATATTAAAAAGGACATCGGCATTAAGGAAGCCAGAATCATCGATGAGAAAACAAACCGTTTACCTCGCTCAGGGGAATCCTATACGTTTCATGGACGTGACGTTTATGCCTATACAGGAGCAAGATTAGCATCAAATACCATTACCTTTGAAGAAGTCGGAGCCCCTGTTGATGTAAACGATATTGTTGAATTAACAAAACCGGAAGCTTATATAGAAGAAGATATCGTCTACGGTAATATTGATATATTAGATATTCGCTTCGGCAATCTATGGACCAACATCAGCAGAGAGTTGTTTCAAGAAATTAATGTGGCTCACGGAGATGCTTTCGAAGTCACTATCGCCAATAACCGCCAGCAGGTATATAAAAATATCATGACATACCGGCATTCCTTTGCCGAAATTCGCCTCGGAGAGCCTTTGCTGTATGTGAATTCGTTGGATAATTTAGGCGTTGCGATTAACCAGGGCTCCTTTGCCAATGCGTATCACGTAGAAACTGGGCCCCATTGGCAAATTATTATTCGCAAAGCACCGAAAATAAGCTGATTGGTATTTAATAAAATAAGAACATATCATTTAAAGGGGGAATTGGGAATTGAAGAGAAATGGGTTATCTATTAAAACAATTGTAGCAATTGGAATTGGTTCAGCAGTATTTGTTATTTTAGGGCGCTTTGCAGCCATTCCAACCGGGATACCAAATACAACCATTGAAACCGCATATGCCTTTTTAGCTTTAATGAGCGTCGTTTTTGGCCCTATTGCCGGAGGACTGATTGGTTTAATCGGTCACGCCTTAAAGGATGCCGTATTTTATGGTTCTATTTGGTGGAGCTGGGTGTTTGTATCGGTATTTATCGGCTTTTTTATCGGCTTATTCACTAGAAAAATCGATATAGAGTCAGGAATATTTGCCTCCAGACAAATCATTCAGTTCAATGTGGTACAAGCAGGTGTACAAGCGATAGGCTGGTTCTTGATTGCTCCAGCTTTAGACATATTGATTTATGCAGAGCCTGCAAATAAAGTATTTGTACAAGGCGCTTTCGCCGGTATTGCCAATATTATAACCACCGGCATTCTTGGTACGATTCTAATCGCATCTTATACAAAAACCAAAAGTCAAAGCGGGAGTCTTACCAAAGAATAGTATCTGTTGCCGTTATCTGATTTCTGAGAACAGCAGATACTTTAAGGGAGATAAACATGAAACAGCCTATTATCCAGTTTGAAAATGTTACATTTAAATATCGAAGCCAACAGGAACCTACGTTAAAAAATATTGATTTAACCATTCATCAAGGAGAAAAAATATTAATTGCAGGCCCTTCTGGTTCTGGAAAAAGCACACTAGCTCATTGCCTCAATGGGCTGGTGCCTTTCTCGTATAAAGGGGAGATGACAGGAAGCTTGAAAATCCAAGGACAGGAAACAAAAGAGCTCGATATCTTTTCGTTATCCAAAATGGTTGGCACGGTATTGCAGGATCCTGACGGACAATTTATCGGCTTATCTGTCGGCGAGGATATTGCTTTCTCTTTAGAAAATAATGTTACTCCGCATGACACCATGATGAAAAGGGTAGCCGATGTCTCACGCCTTGTAGATATGGATGAATACTTAGATGCTTCTATCCATGCTCTTTCCGGCGGACAAAAGCAGCGGGTCTCTCTCGCTGGAGTCATGGTGGATGACGTAGATATTCTCCTTTTTGATGAACCATTGGCCAATTTGGACCCTGCTACAGGGAGACATGCCATAGATTTAATTGATCAGATTCAAAAGGAGACAAATACGACGGTCGTTATCATTGAGCATCGTTTAGAGGATGTATTATACCGGAATGTGGACAGAATTATCGTTGTTAATGACGGAGAGATTGTAAATGATTCCTCTCCCAATGTATTGCTTACCTCCGATGTGTTACAGAGAAATAACATTCGAGAGCCCTTATACATCAAAGCATTAAAATACGCGGGTTGTCTCCTCACTCCGCAGCATGGCTTAGCACACTTGAATACATTGCAAACAGAGGCATTCAAAGACAAGCTTTTACATTGGTTTGAGCAATCTCCGCCCGCAAAAAAGAGAACGCTGACACATCCTGTTTTGCAGCTGGAGGACGTCTCCTTCACATATAGTGGCAAGGAAAATAACATTAAAAAGGTATCCTTTTCCATTGATAAGGGAGAAATGGTAAGCATTGTCGGTAAAAATGGTGCAGGTAAATCAACTTTATCCAAATTAATTTGCGGATTTGAAAAAAATAACCAAGGAAAAATCATCTATCACGAAAAGGATATTACCGGAGACACTATCTATCAGCGTGCTGAACGGATCGGCATGGTGATGCAAAATCCAAATCAAATGATCTCAAAGCATATGATTTATGACGAAGTAGCCTTAGGCCTTGTTATGAAGGGAACTTATTCCGAAGAAGAAATAAGAGAGAGGGTAGAAAACACATTAAAAATATGCGGTCTGTATCCTTTTCGAAATTGGCCGATCTCCGCGTTAAGCTTTGGGCAGAAAAAGAGGGTAACCATCGCTTCTATTTTAGTGCTGAAGCCAGAAATAATTATTCTGGACGAGCCTACTGCCGGGCAGGATTTCTATCACTATACGGAGATGATGGAATTCCTGGCAGATTTAAACGCCCAAGGTATTACCATTATGATGATTACACATGACATGCATTTAATGCTGGAATATACGCAAAGGGCGATTGTCATAGCAGATGGCAAAGTAACTGCAGATGATTCACCTATAAATATCTTAACCAATGAAGCGATTGTGGCGGAAGCTAATTTAAAAGAAACGTCCTTATTTGATTTAGCAGTTCTTACCGGTATTGAGGAACCGGTCGAGTTTGTATCCAGGTTTATTGCCTTCGACAGGGAGGTACGCAAAGCATGGCCGTAGAAATGTTATCTTATATCGAAAAGGAATCCCCTGTCCATCGATTATCAGGGGGCACTAAATTGATTATTTTTATCATGTGGTCCTCCGCTGCAATGCTCACTTATGATACAAGGATTCTATTATTTTTATTCATTATAAGCATGACCATATTCATTGTTTCAAAGGTTCATATCCGGGACATCGCCTTTGTATTAATCTTTATTTTAATCTTTTTACTGTTGAATAATATCGCTATTTACCTGTTTTCACCTCAGGAAGGTGTCCGGATCTATGGTACCAATCATGTACTTTTTGAAATAGCCGGGCGTTATAATATGACACTGGAGCAAATCTTTTATCAATTTAATATTACATTAAAATATTTTGTCGTTATTCCGGCTGCGTTACTATTTATCGTCACTACCCATCCGAGTGAATTCGCTGCTTCTCTCCACCGGATTGGAATCAATTATAAAATCGCTTATTCTGTCTCCTTGGCACTCCGGTATATTCCAGATATCCAACGGGACTTCCGTACTATTGCCCAAGCTCAGCAGGCCCGCGGGATTGATTTATCAAAAAATGAAAAATTAGCTAAGCGGATCAAAAATGCAGGAGCTATTATTCTTCCTTTAATCCTATCCAGTTTGGACAGAATTGAAGTAATCAGTAACGCTATGGAGTTAAGGGGATTTGGGAAAAATAAAAAAAGAACCTGGTACAGCATCAAGCCTTTTAAACGGGCAGATTATATCACGATAGCTGTTGGAGCAGTCATTTTGACCGTATCGTTGATAATCACCTTTCATGATGGCAGCAGGTTTTATAATCCATTTTTGTAACAGAATGAAAAAGGATGTGATGTTCCAGTGAATGGAAATCACATCCTTTTTGTCATACCGTATAACGTTCTTTTTCCTGTAATTCCATGTTCCCATCTGTCATTTGATAGACTTTATCACAATCCTCAATCAGCCGGGTATCATGTGTTACAACGATTGTTGCTGTTTGCTTTTCTTCTGTAATTTCTTTTAACATACGCATCACTTCAAATGCACGGTCAGAGTCAAGTGACGCCGTCGGTTCATCTGCTAAAATAAGACTTGGGTTGGTATAGAGTGCTTTAGCAATCGCTACCCGCTGCCTCTCTCCGCCAGATAAGTCTTTTGGGAAGCTGCGAAGCAAATGATCAATGCCTAACGACTGATAGAGCGCTTCGGATTCTGCTTTAGACATATTCCCTTTCTTTACCTTATCCAGCAGTTGCATCTGCTGTCCAACGTTTAAATAAGGAACCAGATTCGATGCCTGCAAAACAAAGCCGACTTCTTTCAGCCTTAACGCTGCACGCTTTTTTTCCTTTAAATCAGTCAAAGCTGTGCCGTTCATCTTGACTTCTCCCGCTGTGGGTGTCTGCAGCCCTCCGGCGATACTTAAAAACGTACTTTTTCCGGAACCAGAGGGGCCAATAACTGCAACTAATTCGCCTTGTTGCGCCTCAAAATTTGTTTCTTTCATTGCTTCTACTTTTGTTCTGCCAGATCCAAAGGTTTTCTGCACCTTTTTCAATTCTAAAATAGCCATATTCCCTTAACCTCCTATCGCCCGTAATGGGTCAATTCGCACAATGGTCTGTACAGAAATAAATGCTCCAATGACGGATACGGCAATCAGAATCATTCCATAGACCAGCATTTCAATGTAATTAAAGGCTACCGGTACAGCTGCCGGCAGGAATAATCCTGTAACTACAGCAAGAACCAGCCCAATCATCACCCCAGCTAAAGAAAGTAAAAATGTCTGCGCTACAACAGAGCCGGCCAAGTATTGGGAGGATATTCCCTGAGCCTTCATCACCCCGAAAATACTTATCTTCTGAATAGTAAGCACGTAGAGAAAAATCGCCAGGACCACAGCTGAAATAACAAACAGGAAATATATCATTAATGTCAGCGTTAAATTCTGCTCTGTGTAACCAGGCAAATTCTCAATAAACGTTTCTGTATCAACCACCTGCAATGCTTCATCTGCTTCCACACTGTCTAAGTTATCTGTACGAATAATAAAGGCATTCACTGCCTCATTATCTCCTTCAGCGATTTCACCATATTGCAGTGTCTCCAGCGTATTGGAATCTGTGAACAGCACTGGTGCTGCATTAAATCTGGCTTTATCCGTAAAGCCAGTGATTTCCAACGTCTCCTCTGTGGAAGATAAGGAAATCTCATCACCAATTTCAAAGCCGTCTTCTTTTAATGTATCATCCGCTATTACTTCTCCCTCATCCGCGAATGCGTTTCCTTCTGTCACATTTGGCATGATAAAGGACGCTTCATCTACAGCAAAGATAAATACATTTTCTTTTTTATCCCCATGACTCGCTATTGCGCTGAGCTGAGATAATTCGGTATATTCATCCACTCCGGCCCCGTCAAAATCATCCGCAGACACGATGGATTGCTGCAGACGTAAATCGGACTCCTCTGTCAGAATAACACCGTCTGCTTCCCATTTATCAACAGCCTCCCGATTAAGCTGCTCCAGCCCGTTGGCCAGACCGGATAAAAAGAATACAAGGTAAGAAATAAGTACCAGCACACCTATAACTAAGGTGAAACGCAGCTTGTTGTTCTTTATTTCATTCCAAGCTAAAAACATTCCTTCACTTCCTTTTGGTTTCATTACAAATACCTTTGCTTATTCCCTTTTTAGAGAATGTTTAACCCGGCATTTCAAACAATCAATTTGTATCGTCCGTTAGACTCCTCAAATAACCGATAATTTCCTCCTTTTCTTGCGCATCCGGTTCTTCATATAATAACTGCTCAGCAAACTCCCAAATATCCTCCAGCCTTCTTCTTAACTGGTAAAAAGCAAGAGCATCTTGATTGATATGATAACTTTCATGATGCTGAAGGTAGACTTCCATAAACTGCTTCCAATAAGGCTTTTCTGTCAGAAACATCATATCTGCTTCAGGAGGAGCCAGTTTCAGTCCTTCCCAATCTATTAATAATAGCTTCTCCCCCTGCATCAAATTCCAATGATGCAAATCTGTATGACATAAGACCATATCGAAGGAAGCAGATTTCAGCTTTTCTGAAAGTTCTTTTATGCTGCTGATCCATGCAGCTATTTTTTCCCGATTTTCACGAAAAAGGGCATGTAGCTCCCCCGGGATATGTTTTTCATTGAAATGAATGACCTCTTCCAATTCTTCTAAAAAAGGCACGTCAAAGTCCTCCTTCAAAGCTTCCGTTGGAAAAGGGATTTCCTTCCCAAATGAGTGGAGTCTGGCTATTATATGTGCAAATTCTAATACCTGCTGCTTGGTTAAGCCTTGTTCACCAATGGTTTCCCCATCAATAAAAGGATACAGCAAATAACTATTTTCTGCGTCTTCACATTGATACTTCCCTTCCTTTGTCTGTAGCGGAACAGGAATTTTTCCTTTTAAATCACTGTTATCTGCTAACCACCCCACAATGGGAGCATGCTGGTCAATCCACGCGGTCAACTTTGGCGTAGAAGCACGTCTCTTTTCATATACTTTCAAAAAATAAGCAGCATCCTCCGCCTTTATTTCAAAGGCAAGGGACGCCCATCCTCCCTGTTTGGATTGTACGTGAACAGGATGGACTCCATACGCTTCCTGTAATATTGCAGTAAACGGATTCACTGCGATTCCCCCTTCCCTAAAAAGCTTGGATCCTACTGCAAATTCAAAAATGGCCGTTCTTTATTAATCCGGTCAAAAAACATGATGCCATTCAGATGATCCATTTCATGCTGAACTAAGATAGAGCTATATCCCTTAAAGGTATATGTATGCTCCTCTCCCTCTGTATCAAAGGCCTGCACCTTTATTCTCTCATAACGCGGCACATGTCCAGATACTTCCCTGTTTACAGAAAGGCATCCTTCCCCTTCCGGAAGATAGATGGTATTTGCAGCATGGCTGATCAGTTTAGGGTTAATCAGCTTTAATTCCATTGTTTCCTCCTTTTCTTTCTGATATCGTATGACAAACATGCTTTTATTGATGCCGACTTGATTTGCTGAAAGTCCTGCTCCCGGCCTTAGCTGATATTTCTTTGCTATCTCAGGGTCCTGACTGTTTTTCAAATACGTCATCATGCATTCCAGCTCTGTTTTCGTTTCCTCCGAAACAGGAAGAGATACAGGGTCTAACTGTTTTCTTAAAATAGAAGCCCCCTCTTTTTTAATATCTTTCATCGTTACACGGTAGTCTTTATGAAATTTTGTCATACATAAACACCTCTTCTACATTTTTATCAAGCGCTCTGGATATTTTAAATGCCAGTTCTAACGTCGGATCGTATTTATCATTTTCCACACAGTTAATGGTTTGCCTGGAAACACCGCAAAGCTTAGACAATTTTTCTTGTGTCATATTCGATTGCTTCCTTAATTTTTTAATCTTATTCTTCACTAACTAAGCTCCTTTTTGTCAAAAGTGTTTGACAAAATTGTAGCATGGAATTCCTGTAAATGTCCAAAACGTTGGACAGGTTGAAATACGCACTCCCTTTTGGTACATACTAAAATAAGAAGGTTATGGGTGACTTTTTGTTTTATTGCAATGTAACTGATTGGGACTGGGACTGCGATTACCAATGTTGTCAGGTTAATGAATTTTCTTAAATACTCAACTTTCGCACCTAAGAATAAGCAAATATTTCTTGCTATTCCAAGATGAACATGTTCTTCATTACCATGCTTGCATTTTGGTGAAATATCCGGCCTTTTTGGAATTGATGATGGTGCATAGCTCCGCTCCGGCCAACCACTTCGCTTTCCATGGGGACGGCTTCAGCTAACTTGAAAAGAAAACCGCTTTTCAAGTGGATCTTCAGCTCGCCCTGTTCCCATAGGAGTCTGCGTGGTTGGCCTGCGCTCTGATAGGATTCTACAGCGAATGAAAGAAATAAGATTTTAATGAGCTGAAGGAAATAGCAACTTTCGTCTGAACAACCCAATCATGACAGCATGAATATGAAATACAGGGAATAGCATTTATGCTCAGAAAGTAATCTTGACGGAACATTTTACCATACAGCATGAAAAAGATGTTCTATCTGATTAAACATCTATTTGGTGAGTTGTTTTTTCACGTATAGAATATCCTACTAGCGGAGGCGGACCGTTTTGACTCCTGAGGGATCAGCACCATCTGAAGATCCACTTTTGCCAAGTGCTCTTCTTGGCAAAAGTTAGCTGAAGAGCGTGCCCCTAGGCAGACTAAGGCCGCAACGTCCTGTTGCAACGTCTGCACTAGTACGTCCTGTACGTCGGAAAGCAAAACGGTCCGCCGCAGCGGTCGCATTAACCTGACATCATTGAGACCTGCGATTACTCGGTCTATTAAAACCGTTGCTGCGATTACTCGCCCCATCGAAGGTCTTTTGTATGATGCCCGCTTCAAGCATAGAGAGAAACTGAAAATTCTAAGCAGGAGAACCATCAGCCAATAACGGCCCGGTTGGTTTAATTAACATTTCGCAGGGAATGAAAAGGCCCCCGCGGAATGAAGCTTCCCTTTATTCCCTGAAATTTTGTGATGTTGTATGTATCTCCTTCTTATTAAAAGTGTTATCATAGTATATGTTTTCGGAAATACGAATAGGACAATCCTATTTTTGGAGTGATTACATTGAAGGCATGGTTAAAAAATCGGACCAGGACCGAATATATTACCGTCTGTCTATTACTAATCGGTTTTATCGCATCGATGATATTTATCAATAACAATTATGATTTATATGATAGAACGATTGTTCACATAACCGATGTTCAAGAAATAAATAGAGAAGATCAGCCAGATGAGCATGGCAATCAAGATGAAAAAGTCACCCAGCATATCGTTGGAGAAGTAAAAAATGGATCAGATAAAGGAGAAATAACTGAATTTGATAATGAATATGTCCAGTCCCTGGCATTGGACTATGAGTTATCTGCAGGCGATGAAATCTTTCTTGCTCAAGACGGAGAAGCAACAGGGGATATTAAACGGGACAAATATTTCGTGTTTGTCGCATGGATATTCCTGATTATTTTATTAGCAGTCGGAAAATCCAGAGGTGCTCTATCCGCACTGAGTTTGTTTGTCAATGCAGCTATTTTGTCATTTGCATTAGATATTTATATACAGAATCCAAGCATCAGTCTTTCTGTTATTACTGCAATCAGTATTATTATTTTCACCATTCTCTCCTTATTGATGGCGACAGGATTTAACGAAAAAACCTATACAGCTATTTTAGCCACATTGATAGGGACCGTAATTTCATTGGTGATTGCTTATGCAGCACTGCATTTCACTGGCGAAGAAGGACTGCGTTATGAAGAAATGGCCTTTTTAACCAGGAACCCGGAAACCATATTTATGGCAGGGTTACTAATTGGTTCCTTAGGGGCTGTTATGGATGTTGCGATTACTTTATCTGCTTCCATGTTTGAAATGTATGAGAAAAATAACCGGATTGATTTAAAAACATTAAAAAAAGCAGGTTACGAAGTCGGGAAAGATATCATGGGCACCATGACCAATATTTTATTTTTTGCCTATGTCAGCGGGTCCCTTCCCATGCTGCTAATCTATTTTAAAAATGCAGCACCGTTCGGCTTTACCATATCAATGAACCTTTCCCTTGAATTAACACGTGCTTTAGTCGGCGGCATTGGGATTGTATTGACCATTCCAATTGCCATCTATATTTCCATTTTCTTTATCCGGAGAAAGCAGGCGAAATTATGAATGTACTCGTATTACTGGCAATCATATTATTTGCATTAATGGCTTGGGTCGGCGGTATGAAGGGTGTACGCTCTTTTATTGCCCTCTTTATCAATTTTATCATTGTGCTTATGGCTGTATTCGTCATGAATGACCCGTCCGGGAATCCAATTATTATTACGCTTATTGCATGTGGTTTCATCAGTGCAGTCAGCTTGTTCTTCATCAACCGGGTAAATAATAAAACGATGCTTGCTTTCTTATCTACCATTGCAACAATGGTTATTTTAATCTTTTTCATTATTATTTTAACCGAACAATCCATGATTTATGGACTTGGGGAAGAAGAATCTGGAGAAATCACAGCTTTCAATGTGCATATTGGATTAAATTTCATTCAAATTGCTACAGCTGTGATTATTATGAGCACGATTGGGGCGATTGTAGATACTGCCATTTCAATCACCTCTCCGATGCGTGAAATCCACGACCAGAATCCGGAAATTTCCAGAAAGAATCTATTCTTCGCCGGCATTCGTATTGGCCGTGATATTCTAGGTACAAGCACAAACACGCTATTCTTCGCCTTTTTCGGAGGGTATATGGGGCTGCTAATCTGGTTTAAGGATTTAGATTACTCTCTTGGACAAATTATAAATGCCAAAGTGTTCAATGATGAAATGCTTGGAATCCTTATTTCGGGCCTTGGCATCGCTCTGGTTATTCCAATTGCTTCTCTGATGAGTGCGTATTATTTGAAGAAGAAGAAAAAGGACATCGCGTTGGATGAGCAGAAATAGGTAAAAGCAGCCTTACGCTGTTTTATGTTTAGAAATAAGCCCGAATGATTCCGCTTGGAATACATTCGGGTTTTTATCTACAATATAAAAACGTCCATTACATCATTAAACTTAATGATTGTAAAATCCTTTTGACCCAGCTTATCAACTATGGCTATGTGCTCGTCTTGATAGTTAATGCTGTCTATATATCCTTTTATATGATGAACATGACAGTCCTGATAGCATTTCACTTCAATAAGCAAATTATCTTTATGAGCGATAATTAATTGAAAGCAATTCTGCTTCCGTTGCCGCTCATTTAACATTGTTTTTTCTTTCGTATTCCTTTCTTCCTGTACACGAATATTCAAGCCCCGACGCTCCTTTTTACACACCCTATGGATAAAATATTTTCTATCTTAAAGCTGCGCACCTGTTTTTTATAATAACAATAAGCAAGAATCCTTTTATCATCTATATCCACCACCCGAATAACCCGCTGCGTCACATTGTTATGGCGGTCGATATAATAGATCATGATTTTTTCCTTTTTATCCAGAGAATGATGAAGTAATCCAATCATATTTATTCCTCCGAACAAGAACTTTTGTTCTGAACATTTGTTCTTATTATATCAAAAAATAAGAAAGAGTAAACATGAAATAAATGGATGAATGTGTTTTAAAAGAAACGAGCGATAATCCGTTCAAGTATTTGGATTTTGGGACCAAAAATGGTGCTGATTAACATAATTAGCCCGCCAGCTCCCTTGCATCAAGCTATATTTGACTTTTCTCATATTTCATATTAAAATGTATCCACAGTTACATAAGAACTCTTATTGAGAGTGGCGGAGGGACTGGCCCGATGAAGCCCGGCAACCTTTCTAGAACTCGTTCTAAAAAAGGTGCTAAATCCTGCAAAGTGCATAATGTGCTTTGGAAAATAAGAGAGGACGTTTCGTAAATGAACTTATTCAACCTCTCTAGAACAAAATAGAGAGGTTTTTTATGTAGCATTTAAACACATGTAAAAGGGGTTATCTTACCATGCAAACAGTTACTGTAAAGGGATCGCCCAGCCATTATCAAATCGGTGAAGGTTCTCTGGAATACCTGATAGAAAATCTGAATGACTTGCGGGTGAAGCGGATTGCTGTAGTTGCCGGGCGTACTGCTTGGGAAAAAGCAAAACCATATCTTCCTTCTGCATTGCTGGATCAAATAGAGGAAAAAGATATACATACTGCAGATGGGCATTGCACCGTGGAACGAACTGACAGACTGGCCTCGATTTATGAAGAACAGCAAATAGATGCTGTCATCGGCATCGGCGGGGGAACAGCTCTGGATATTGCCAAAGCAGCGGCTGCCAATGCGCAAATAAAAAGTATCTTAATCCCAACGATTGCCGCCACCTGCGCAGCTTGGACGCCATTAAGCGTCTTTTATCAGGAAGATGGTGCTCATTCTCATTACACTGAGTTTCCTGAATCTAATACACTCGTAGTGGTAGAACCAGCAATTATTGCAGAAGCTCCTGTAAAATACTTAAAAGCAGGCATTGGCGATACGTTAGCCAAATTCTATGAAGCTCGCTCTCTAGTTGAAGCCTTCTACCCTGAAGGCACGCTTCCAGTCTGGCTGCAAATATCTCAATTCGCCGCTCGTGCCTGCAAGGATATTTTGCTGGATGACAGTGAAGCAGCAATCCAAGCTTGTGAGAGTAACCAAGTCACTGATGCTCTTATTCGTGTTATCGAAGCAATTATCGCAACAGGCGGTATGGTTGGCGGCTTCGGCGGAAAAGCTGGACGAATTGCAGGTGCGCATTCCATTCATAATGGGTTAACTGCTGCCCCGCAGATTGCCGATTCACTTCACGGGGAAATTGTATCCTACGGCATTTTAGCTCAGCTTGCTATCGAACAGGATAAAAACGAGCTTACGAAGCTATTAGCTTACTATGATACATGGGGCTTCCCGACAAAATTAGCAGACTTCTCCATACATACGGATGATCAGGAGCTGCTGGAAACCATTGCGAAAAAAGTGACACGGGAAGAAGAATCCATTCATTTGATGAAAGAAGAAATTAATGCAAATACCGTTATCGACGCATTTTTACAACTTGAGAGTGTTACTAAATAAAAAAAGAAAGTAGGAAAATCATCATGAAAAAGAAATATTTACTTCTTATTACAGCTTTATTATTCGTTTTCCTCGCTGCTTGCGGAGGAGATGAGGAAGAGAGCGGTTCAGATTTACTTGAAGACGGCGTATTGACAGTAGGTGTAACAGCTGGTCCACATGAAGAAATTGTTGAAAAAATAGCTGAAATTGCAGCAGAAGACGATTTAGAAATTGAAACTGTGGTTTTTAGTGATTATGTGATGCCAAACGTTTCACTGGATGAAGGTGAAATTGACATCAGCAGCTTCCAGACAGAGCCTTTTATGGACAGCATGGTGGAAGAAAGAGGCTTGGATATAGTGAAGGTAGCAGATACCGTTACTTTCCCGATGGGAGTTTATTCCGAATCGGTTGATTCTCTGGAGGACCTTCCTGATGGCGCAACATTAGGGCTCCCTGGCGACCCTACAAACAGCGGACGTGCTTTATTATTATTTGAACAAGCTGGTCTTATCACATTAGAAGAAGGCTTGGGTGTAAATGCAACCGTAAATGATGTAATTGACAATCCGAAAGACCTTGAATTACTGGAATTAGACTCTGCACAAATTCCAAGACAGCTTGGCGAAGTTGATGCAGCAGCAATCAATTCAAACTTTGCAATTGAAGCAGGGCTTTCACCCAATGATGATTCGCTCTTTATCGAGCAGGATTCTACATTCGTTAACTTGATTGCAGCTCGTACAGAAAACCAAGATGATGACGTTGTTCAGCAGTTTATTGATATTTACCATACAGACGAAGTGAAAGAATTTATTGAAGAAAACTTTGACGGCTCTGTTGTTCCAGGCTGGTAAATCCATATTTTCAGGTAATATACCAGACTACTATACTTAAAGGAGAAAACAGCATCATGAGAATACAGAAAAAGATATATGTACTTGCATTTATTGCTCTGTTCAGCCTGATACTTGCCGCCTGTGCCAGTGAACCAGATGACAATGCATCCTCTGACAGCAATACGACAGAGGGAGGATCGCAGGGCGGCGATTTAATTATTACCACACCAGCCGATGCTGTATCGCTTGACCCGGCAGCATCCAATGATACTCCGTCCAGTGATGTACAAAGAAATATCTTTGAAACGCTTGTTACCCAGGATGAAAATATGGAAAATCAGCCTTTGTTGGCAGAGGAGTGGGAACAAATTGATGATACGACATGGGAATTCAAGCTTCGTCAAGATGTGACCTTCCATGACGGCTCTGATTTTAATGCGGAGGTTGTAAAGGCAAATATTGACCGTACGCTTGATCCGGAAATTGGTTCTCCACGGGCGATCATGTACAATATGATTTCCGAGGTAGAAGTTATTGACGATTACACTGTTCATTTTAAAACAGAATATCCTTTTGCAGCGTTACCGGCACACCTTGCTCATCCCGGCGGTGTGATGATTTCAAAAGACCAGATTGAAGAAGACTATGCTGCAATGGAAGATGGCGAAGAAGCAGGTACTGTCATCAGTGCAAACCCGCAAGGCACCGGCCCTTTCAAATACGAAGAATGGAAGCCAGGACAGCAGGTACGCTTAGTTAACAATGAAGATTATTGGGGCGAACCGGCACTGCTTGATTCCGTAACTTTCAAAGTAGTTACAGAAGATCTGACCCGTGTCGCAGAATTAGAGACTGGTGCTTCTCAAATCGCTAATTCCCTTAGTCCGTCAGATGTAGCTCAAATTGAAAATTCCGATCATTTATCAGTGCAGTCTCAGGACAGCCTGGCATTATCGTATTTAGGTTTTAACATGGACAAGGAACCGTTTGATGATGAACGTGTCCGTCAGGCAATTGCAAAAGCCATTAATAAAGAGGAAATTCTTTCCGGAATCTATGACGATGTCGGGATCCCCGCACACACACCGATTGCGCCAAGTGTATTCGGATACAGTGAAGATGTAGAGGATCACGAATATAATCTGGAAGAGGCCAAAGAGTTACTTGCTGAAGCAGGCTATGAAAATGGGTTTTCTACCACGATTTGGACAAATGATGACCGTCAGCGCATCGATACAGCAACAACAATCCAAGCACAGCTGAAGGAAATTGGTATCAATGCGGAAGTAAGAACCGTGGAATGGGGAACAATGCTGGAACAGACTGCCAACAGGGAACATGATATGTTTGTCTTTGGCTGGACCACTGTTACCGGTGATGCGGACAACGGGCTATATCCTTTATTCCATTCAGATAATTTAGGCGAACCAGGAAATCGCACCTTCACAGAAGATGAAGAACTCGACGATTTATTAGATCAAGCCCGCCAGGAAAGTGATCCAGATGAACGATTAGAGCTTTACCGCCAAACCCAGGAATTACTTGCGGAAATCACGCCAATGGTTTATATCCATCACCAGCAATATTTGTTAGGTGTTGATGACAGCGTAAAAGGACTGACACAGTCTCCGACACAGCTGTTAAATTTAAAAGATGTTTCTATTGAAGAATAAAGAATCTCCCCTTGTCTATGATGGGCAAGGGGAGTTTTTTATTGAATGCTGTTAACAAAGGATTACAGCAGTATTCAGCTTCATATGTACAAACAATACAAAACAGCCTCCCTATCTTCAACGGAAGCCTCTATCTCTTCCGAAGTTAAAAATAGGTTTGAAAAAAGGTTTTCTGTTTATATATCTAGAATTTGTTATCTAAGCATTTTTTTACTATGATGGAACTAAACATGTCTGAAGATTTTTATTTTAACAAGCGAAGGGAATGTACCCATTTTGATACTTTATCGTTTACCCATATTAATTCTGACGACTGGAATTGTTTATATATTTATTTCACCATCTGAGCCATTAGCATTTAGTATTTTCTTCAAGGTGATTCCAATGGTGCTGATTCTGATTTATGCTTTTGAAAAATCGCTGCCTAAACGAAAGTCCACGCATTATTGGATTATTGGCGGTATCAGCTTGTGCTTGATTGGGGATGCGACGCTGCAGTGGTTTTTCATCGGCTTGACCGCGTTTTTTATCGGACATGTACTATATATCGTTGGATTTTTAAAAGAATGGCGTTTTTCTTTGCCAAGAAGTCTTTCTGCAGTTCCGCTTATTCTTTTTGCTGTTTGGATTGGTTATCAGCTTGTGAGTAGTCTGCAAACAAACGCGGAGACAGGTTTCATCTTTCCTGTCATTTCCTATATTGGAATTATCACGCTTATGGCGTTCACAGCAATCATGACAGGAAATCGCTGGGCTATTCTCGGCAGCCTTCTATTTATTATTTCTGACAGCGTTCTAGCGTGGAACATGTTTATCACCGGCTTTACAGGCGCTCATGAAGTCATTATGCTTACGTATTATAGTGCTCAATTTCTTATCGCCCACAGCTTGTTTACCATTGATTCGAAGCAAAAAGGAATGGCTTGGTAATCGCTAAGTCTTCTTTTCACCCTCTGGGCATAAGTGCGACTTTAGCTCTGTCTACGCCTGTCGGCTTGCCAATCGCTAAGTCTTCTTTAAAGGAGATGAGCTCGAGGGCGACGGAAAACGGAGTATATTTCTAGGGCCTAAGATTACTCACCCCATGAAACCCGTTGGAGTGACTAGCTCCAACTATTTCTTATTTCTTAAATAAAGAAAAGCCCTCTTAAGAAAACAATTTTTCAGTAAGAGGGCTTTTCTTATATAAGCGACGTTAGCTCTGGGTGCTTCTGCATGAGATCTACATAATGAATCAAATCATCTGACAGCTTATTTAAGCGGTCAATGACGTTTTGATTCGAGATTACATAGTTTGTATAATCTTTTTCTTCAACAAATACATATTTCGGAATCACCCATGCGTGCATATAGTGAAGAATCGGCTTCAAATGCTGCTCGGGTACTAAATAATGCTTTGTTGTTCCTGCTGTTGCAATAATAGCAACCACTTTATTCCGAAATGCATCCATTGGCAGAAGGTCGAACAGATTTTTTAATGTTCCTGGAATAGATGCTTGGAAAACAGGCATTCCAATCAAAATACCATCTGCTTGCATGATTTTTTCTAATAAGATTTTCGTATCGCCTGTATAATCTTTATAAGAACGTCCGTCACTAAAAACCATGTCATAATCCTTCAAATCTAACATCTCTGCTTCTACCCCGGTATGTTCTTTTTCAATATATTTCAATGCATGGTCCACAGCGACTCTTGTTTTTGAGCCAATCGTGGAGCCGGAAATTCCAACTATCTTCACGGAGCATCCTCCTATATGGTGGTCTTATTCTGTATTCAGAAGTTTCGATTTTTAGATTCTCTCGTCCGTCTATTCATATATATGAATATGTATTTACGCTGTTTCCTGCTCTGCAAAGACTCGCCTCAAAAGAAGCACGTTTCTGCATTTGGAGAACCTGTAAATATAGGAATGAGAATGTTTCTCAAAACAGTTATTACCTGTATTATACCTAGTTAACTAACAGAAATACAATAAGATGCTTACCCATAGAGGCCTTCCTGAATTGCAGCGCTTCATTCGAGATGCCATTGATATTTTTTTAAATCGACGTATCCGCTGGAACTCACCAGGACACCTTCTGCTTCCAGACGTGTGCGCTGCTCCCAATTTCCCTCTTCATTCGGAATAGCTAATTGCCCCTTTGCATTGATCACACGATGCCAGGGCAATTGATGCTTTTTGCTCATGGAATGGAGCACGCGGACAACCTGTCTTGCGGCTCTCGAATTGCCAGCTTCTCTTGCTATTTGGCCGTAAGTCATTACTTTTCCAGACGGGATCTCCCGTATTATTTTAATAACTTCTTCCGTAAAAGGTGTCATCCTTTATCATTCCTGTTCCACATTATTATTTCACGTATTTTCTCGGTACCCTTTTGCCAATTAAACAAACCGTTTCATAATGAATGGTCTGCATTTGCTCTGCGACAATATCTAAAGAAATATAGCCCTCACTCGGCTCGCCAAAAATGGTAACAATATCATTCTCATGAACGCCATCTACATCGGACACATCCACCATGGTCTGATCCATACAAATGCGTCCGACAATCAGGCATTCCTTCCCGCGAACGGTCACATGTCCTTGATTGGATAAAAGACGTGAAAAGCCATCGGCATAACCAATCGGCAGGGTTGCAACCTTTGTTTTTTTCGTTGTTGTATAGGTTCTGCCATAGCTGATAGATTGTCCAGCCTGAACATTTTTAATGTAAACCGGCTTTGTTTTTAAGCTCATCACCTGTTTTAATGGCAGGATTTCTTTGAGGTGCGGTTCAGGATAAAGCCCATACAAGCTGACTCCGACGCGTACCATATCCAGATGCATTTCTGGATAGGCAATGGTCCCCGCACTATTACAGCAATGCTTGATTGGAATCTGACAGCCTTTTGCTTCTACTGCCTGATAAATTTTCTGGAAGCTTTCAAATTGCTGATACGTATAAGCACTGGATTCTCCATTGTCGGCTTCCGCAAAATGCGTAAAGATTCCTTCCAGTTCTATTTCTTCCCGGTCTAATGCGCGGCATAAATCCACAGCTTCTTCTGCGGTACGGACACCGATACGAGTCATTCCGGTATCCACTTTGATATGGACTTTTGCTGTTTTCTGTAAGGTATCTGCAGCCTGACAGATGGCTTCGATTGTCTCTTCTGAATAGACAGTCAGCGTGACATCTTGTTCTACTGCTTTATGAACGGCATGAGCTGGCGTATAGCCCAATAATAATATCGGTGCAGTAATTCCTGCTTCTCTCAAAGACAGCGCTTCATCTAAGATTGCTACTCCAAGACAGTCCGCCCCATTTGCCAGCGCCTCTTCTGCAATCGGCACAGCTCCATGCCCGTATCCATCTGCCTTCACCACTGCCATAAACCGCGCTCCTTCACGGATATGCTGTTTAAATTGTTGTACATTAAACGCTAATGCTTGTAAGGATACTTCTGCCCAAGTATCACGAAAACTGGTTGTTATCATGTGTTTCCCACCTTGTCTAACATCATCATTTTTATTTTTTCGGTCTATTTTTCAGATTAATATAATACATCATATCCATTTTAGCACTTCCATTCTGTGTTGGATAGTTATACTCAGCCTGCTTGACAGACATAGTGAAAGCACGTTTATCTAAAAAGTGCGAGAAGGCAGCATTGAAATATCTTTCCCAATTGCCTTTATTTCTTTACACTAAATATAAATATACGTATGATTCCTATTGTCAGGGAAAACTATTTTATCGATGGAGGTTGAGAACATGAAACAAATCTTTCTGGCGCTGATTGGAACCATTTTATGTGCTCTGGCAACGACCATATTCGCCATGCCAAACCAAATTGCAGATGGAGGCATTCTAGGTATTGCACTTTTACTCTTTTATTCTCTCGGATGGTCGCCCGGGATTGTTACGATGGTTGCTTTTGTCCTATTACAACTCGTCAGTTTTAAATTTCTTCCTAAAAGCATCGTGATAAAAACAATGGTTAATGTCCCTCTTCTATCCTTGTTTATCTTTTTAACGGAAAATATCGTAACACAGCCTCTGGGTGATTCTCTGGTAGCCGCTATTTTTGCAGGCCTCACAATGGGAATCGGGTTTGGTTTGATTATCCAAGCGGGCAGCTCCATTGGAGGTACTTCGACAATAGCTCGTCTGCTCGCACAGCGCTATGAATGGAATGTCGTACTAACCACCTTCATCATGGACGCCGTTATCGTATTAGCCGGGGTTTTCATTATTGGCCCGCTTTACACACTATATACCATTATTGCTTTATCCATAGGGAAGGTCGCCAGCGACTATGTGATTGGCGGTTTTGATTCTAAGAAAGCAGTCACGATTATTTCACCGGAATTTAAAAAAATAGCTCATCAGATTAATACAGTCATGGCGTCTAGTGCAACTTTTATCAATGGCTCTGGATCCTATACAGATCGCCAGCATTATATCCTTTATATTATCGTACCCAGTTACCGCCTCTTAACACTTAAACGAATTATCAGGTAAATCGATTCCAGTTCATTTATCGTTGTCCATAACGTGAAGGATGTATCTGGCGGCACTTTCTTTGCTCCGACGACAGAAGATGAAGCAGCCTTTACCGGATTTGAGGAAGAAGCAATTATTCCTGAACCGGAGGAGGTTTCATCGGATAATACTGCCGATAAAACAGATGTTTGATGATGTACCAATAAAGAAGTGAGCTGCTTCTTAGAAAACAGCTCACTTCTTTATTGTTTCTTTAGAGGACTCTGAGTCCGTGCGGCGGACAACATTCCACTTGCTCCCAAATAATTGAATACTTTTTTCTACCTTTTTTATCACTTCATCTGCTCTTTCATAAATAATGCCCCGCAAATCATGGACCTGCCGTATTAATTTTTCAAGCCATGCTTCCTGCTTATCGAGCCTTTCATGAAGAACAGCCAGTTCCTCTTTTCTTTGATTATCCATTTCATCCAACTTATTTCCTTGTTCTTCCACTTTTTTCTTCACTGCTTCACTTACTTCATCTATTTTTTCAAGCTTAACCTGAATCAATGCCTGGTTGGCTTTGAAGCCATCTTCCTCTTCTTTTGCACTTTCTTGAGCAGCAATAATTTGATTGAGCTGCTTGTTTTCCTTCTTTATATTTTTATCAAGTACATCTAATCGGTTGAATACCTTCTCCTGCATCTGCTGCTGATCTTTTTTATTTTTGTCCATTTCCTTCAATCGTTTCGCAATACGCTCCAATTGCTGATTTTTAGCAAAGGTATCCCGCTGCAGCTGCTGCAATACTTTCACAGATTCCCTCTGCATTTCCAGCTGCTTTTGCTCTCTCTCACTTGCATATTCATAAACAAACGTTTCTTGATTAGGCGAAGCTCCTTTTATATCTTCTGCATAAATGTGCTTCTCCTGGTTCAGATATACCATTAACATCACCTCTAAAATCAGCTTATGCACAAAGAAAAAAATAGGACGAATTTTGGTTATCTGCCTAATTGGATAGATGGAAAAAAACCTAAGCGGTATAGTCACTCAGGTTTTATTCTTTATTGCTATTTATATTTGGATAAAGATACCTCGCTCCGGGGAAGTCTAGCTGAGGTTTTGTGAGCAGGAGAAGCAACCCGAAGAAAGGATTTAGCAAAGCTTCGAGCTGTTCCGTTTGTTTCTCTAATTTCGATGGGTGGTACTATGTGTTCGAGCTTTAAACGCATCGATAAATTGTTCAGGTGAAGATTTTATAATGTAGGCATAAACTCCTTTAAGCGTGTGTAAATAAAGCATTCCCTTTGTCTGGTTCCCAGTAAGTCGATACGAAATATCCATTACATTTTCAATTGGAAATTCCCTGTACTTTGTAGCGATTTTGTCTTCATAAAGATACATATAACGTTGCTCTTCTGTATCCTTTTGCTCTAATGCACTTACTTGACGGACTACTTTTACATACGGTTGTTTGGCAATAAATTGCATTGTCTCCTCCGCTAGTTCAGCTTAAACTTTATATCCCTAAGGGCGGTAAAAAGCGCTTTTGAACATTTTTTTATGGATTAGTTTTCTGCAACGCGCAAATGATTCTTTCTCCATTGCAGCCATTGGCTTTCTCTCGTTTTACGCGGTAAGAACTGACGGATATCCTCTTCATGATATCCTACCTGCAAACGTTTGGCATCGACCATAATCGGACTGCGTAAAAGACGCGGGTATTCCTGAATAATTTCCAGCAGCTCCTGCAATGGCAATGCTTCAATATCAAGATCTAAATCTTTATAAATCTTAGAACGTGTGGAAATAATCTCATCTGTACCTTCCACCGTCATCCGAAGAATATTTTGTAATTCGTTTACGGTCAGAGGTTCTCTGATTACATTACGTTCTGTATACTCAATCCCGTTTTTCGTAAACCATTGTTTTGCTTTTCTTGTTGATGAACATGCTGCACCATAAATTGTAACTGTCATTAATCATACCCCATTTATATATAGTTTCTTTCTTCAAACCATCAGAAAAGTTCTATACTTGCCTGTCAGCACTTGATAACCCTTTGCTTAACAAATCCATTTCAATACGAAAATTATCTAGAGCTTCTTCACGAGAAAGATTCCTGGATAGCTGATCCACAATATTTCGAAATGTAACAGACGTTAAAATCTGCATAACATGGAAAAACTCTTGTTTACTTTCGATATTCAGCTTTTTAAAATCAACTAAATCTTTTACTTGATTCATTGCGTCTACTTCATTATGCTTTCCTAAGAATAACTCTGTAAATGAATCTTCCACTTCATGTGTCACATTCAATACGGCATTCTTTAAAAACTGCAAATGCTTCTCTTCGGACAATTCTATCAGTGTTACCCGAAAAACCTTATCCATGGAAGCCATCAAATCTCCATCTGTTTCGCGCAACAGGCTTAAAAAATAAGCACGGCGTTTATCTGTATGAAGCTTTAATAAATAATAAAAAGCATCTTCTTTGCCATCAAAATATTGATAAAAACTTCCTCTTGAAACACCTGCAAGCTTTACAATATTCGCAATGGAGGCCTGCGATAACGGTGCTCTTGCAAATTCTTTTTCAACCGCTTGCAATAATTTTGCCCGTTTGGAATCGTTTAAATTAAAAAATGTTGATGTAGGCATATTCTTGCTCCTCCATAACCTATTGTGACACAATGTCATGTCCTATAATTCTATATTAAGTGACACGATGTCATAAGTCAATTATTTTTATGACATCGTGTCACTTTTTTTATGAAATGTGACGATTCTATGGCAGGCAAACGATTGCTTTTTCATTAGTGTACACTTTTCCTCCCTCTGCTAAACACCTTTAGTTAAAAATGCTTCTTTCCCAGCTTCATTTAACTGCCGACCTAATCATTGTATTCCCTCACTATGCTATTTCATAACCTTAAAAATTAAACAAGATAGGAAAATTTCTAAAAGTTATCAGCTTAAAAAATAAGAATGTTTATAAAGATAGCTGAAAATAGCCGCTCCGGAAAAACACTACGCTAGATAGGTTTTATTGCTATCTGTATCAAAATTAATAAAATTCACTATCCTTTAAACAAAAGAACACCGCATAGAAGGCTATGCCTTCCACACGATGCTTTTTCATCAAACCATAATCTTACTCATATCATTCGTAAATGCCACTGGATCTTCAATCGGCAGCCCTTCAATCAATAACGCCTGATTGTAAAGCAGGTTGGTATATAACGCTAGTTTATCCTGATCATTCCCCTGTGCTGCTTCGAGTGCTTTAAAAATACTGTGATTCACATTGATTTCCAGCACTTTATCTGCCTGAATCTGCTGGTTATCCGGCATCGCATTAATAATTTTCTCCATTTCCAGAGAAATCTCACCATCTGCAGAAAGCACGACCGGATGGGATTTCAGACGCTTGGAAGCCCGAACATCCTTCACTTTATCACCAAGCACCTCTTTCATTGCTGTAAACAGCTCATTATGACTTTCTGTTTCTTCCTTCTCTTCCTCTTTTTCATCGGCTTCAATTCCTAAATCACCGCTGGAAACGGAACGGAATTCCTTATCCTGATATTGCATCAGCATTTTAATCGCAAATTCATCCACTTCATCTGTGAAATAAAGAATTTCATAGCCTTTATCTGCAACAATTTCCGTTTGCGGAAGCTTTTCAATACGCTCATTGGAATCTCCAGAAGCATAATAGATATATTTTTGGTCTTCCGGCATACGTGATACATATTCCTCTAACGTTACCAGCTTTTTCTCTGTAGAAGAATAGAATAGAAGCAAGTCTTGCAGTTCTTCTTTATGCTGGCCGAAATCACTGTACACGCCAAATTTGATTTGCTGACCGAATGCTTTAAAGAATGTTTCATATTTTTCACGTTCATCGCGAAGCAGGCTTAACAGCTGCTGTTTTATTTTCTTATGAATATTTTTCGCAATGATTTTCAGCTGACGGTCATGCTGCAGCATTTCCCTGGAAATATTTAAGGATAAATCTTCTGAGTCGACCATTCCTTTTACAAAGCTGAAGTAATCAGGCAGTAAATCGGCACATTTTTCCATAATCAAAACACCATTTGAATAAAGTTCCAAGCCTTTTTCGTACTCTCTGGAGTAATAATTAAACGGCGTTTGCTCTGGAATAAATAGAATTGCATTATAACGGACCGCTCCATCTACATTGATATGAATATGGCGCAACGGCTGATCAAATCCGTACCGTTTCTCCTGATAGAAATTGGTATAATCTTCGTCTGTTAATTCGCTCTTATTTTTCTTCCAAATAGGAACCATTGTGTTCAGCGTCTGCTCTTCAATCACATCTTCATACTCATCTTCTGTTCCTTCTTTTAACTTGCTTTCCGTAACATCCATTTTAATTGGATAGCGGATAAAGTCAGAGTATTTCTTGACGATTTGTTTTAAAGTAGCTTCTTCTAAAAACGTATCATAATTGTCTTCTTCTTCGTTTTCTTTTATTTCAAGGATAATCTCTGTGCCAACTTCTTCGCGGTCAATCGGCGTAATCGTATAGCCGTCTGACCCTTGTGAAACCCATTTGTATCCTTCTTCACTGTCAATCGATTTTGTTAATACGGTCACTTTATCCGCAACCATAAACGCTGCATAAAAGCCGACACCAAATTGACCAATAATATCATGGCCGTCTTTAATTTCATTTTCTGATTTAAACGTATGTGAACCACTCTTAGCAATCACACCGAGGTTATCTTCCAGCTCTTCCTTTGTCATTCCAATTCCCGTATCTACTACAGTCAACGTACGTTTTTCTTTATTAGGAATCAGTTTGATATAGTAATTGCTTTGATCGAATGTTAAAGCATCATCCGTTAATGCTTTATAATAAATCTTGTCAATAGCATCACTTGCGTTAGAGATTAATTCACGCAAGAAAATCTCCCGTTGTGAATAAATGGAGTGGATGACCATATCTAATAATTTCTGTGATTCTGCTTTAAACTCGTGCTTTGCCATAATGCGCTCTCTCCTTTTTCTGTTTTTAGCACTCTCTCTCACAGAGTGCTAAACCTCTATTACATGAATACCATATTCTATTTTAACTGTCAATATTAGTCGCATATAGCCTAAACAACATGTATAATAGAAAATATATAGAAGAGGAGGGGTCTCGATGCTTCATGAATGGTTAAAAGATTCCAAACATACCGTCGTTTTCACTGGCGCAGGAATGTCTACAGAGAGTGGGCTGCCTGACTTTCGTTCCACAAACCGGGGACTTTGGAGAAAGAAAGACCCAAGCAAAATCGCAAGTGTAGATGCTTTAAATCATCACGTAGAGGATTTTATCGAATTTTATCGGGAGCGCGTCCTGGGCGTCAAAGAAGTTGGTCCGCATAAAGGACATCACATTCTTGCCGATTGGGAAAATAATGGACTGATCCAATCGATTATTACCCAAAATGTGGACGGTTTTCATCAGGCTGCAGGCAGCAGACACGTTCATGAGCTTCATGGAACCCTGCAAGAGCTGCATTGCCAAAGCTGTGGGAAAATCTACGACAGTTCTGCTTATTTAAATGAAGACTATCACTGTTCCTGCAGCGGAATACTCAGACCTTCTATTGTATTATTTGGGGAAATGCTCCCTGAGGATGCCTTTTCTGCTGCGTTTGAGCATGCAAAGAAAGCCGATTTATTTATCGTGCTAGGTTCCTCTCTATCGGTTACGCCAGCCAACCAATTCCCGGAAATCGCAAAACAAAATGGCGCCAAACTTGTCATTGTCAACCAGGAGAAAACACCATTAGATGAGTTTGCAGATGAAGTTGTTTTTGACCGGAAGATTGGGGCTTATTTAGGAGAAACGGATCAATTATTATAAAACAGATAAAAGGCAAGGAAGCGCTGCACGCTTCCTTGCCTTTCTTGATGGATTAAAATAAATACAGCTCTATTTGTTTTAAGCAAGGCGAGTAACCTCAGCCCCAAAATTTTGATCTTATGCCATCCATTTAGGCGGTGTATTCTTATTCCAATAAATATCCCCGATATGATAATGCTTTTGGAATCCATCCTCACTTAAATGGTAATGAAAATTAAAATAATACCCTTCCAATGGTCGGTTTTCCCTGCGTACATGAAACTTTGCCAATGTTTTGCCGGTGCTGTTATTGGAAACATTGAAAATCCGCTCCCCATAGCCGTCTGAAGGTTTTTCCGTAATCGCTATATCCTTATATATGGCAGAATGCTCGACAAGATCAGACAACACCAATTCCATCTGCGGTAAAATCATAGCAGAAAATTCATCCTCGACCTTCCCCGCAATCCTCGTTCCAAATTTTTCGATACTCAATTTTTTCGCCTCTTCATGAAGGTGGCCAAGAAAAGCTTCTCTTGGGTCTTCTACATTGTATGATTGGGTGGTTTCCTCGATAACAGATGTTGTTTCGATATCTGATGAAGAAGATACGCTGCTGTCATCCCGCTTATTGGCGTCGACTTCCAAAAGATTTGTTGGCGTATAGATACCCAATGTTAAAATTGTTATAAATATGACTGCTATTTTTCTCCACCAGAGCTTCATCTGCTTCACCCATCTTCCGTATCCGTTTTCTTTATTTTACCATGAATCCATTTCTTGTCTATCCAACCATTCTACTTTTTTGAATATTGGAAGAAAATAATTTGTTATACGGAACATTCTGCTTATACATTTTTTTACAACTCAAGAAATCATATAGGGTGATTTTACCTTATACCGGCCAGCCTTCACGCTTATATGCCATATCCCAAAACATATATTCATAGCGGCTCGTATTCAGAAAAATAGCTTCTAAATGATTCAGTTCTGCTTCTGTACAGCCTTCCGCAAGCTCGTCTAATTTTTCAATCAGCCACTTGCCGATGGAACCAAATTCATCCGAGCTGTACATTTTCACCCATTCCCCATACTGTTCATGCTCCAGTGCACCCGGCTTTTTTGCCAGCTCCAGACCAATTTCATAATAACTCCAGGCACATGGCAGAATCGCTGCAATTAAGTCTGCTAAAGAACCTTTCTGTGCCTCTGCAAGCATATTACTGCTGTAGGCAAGCGTTACAGGCCCTGGAACCGTAGATTCTAATTCTTCTCTGGAAATACCGAGACGCTCGGCATACTGGCGATGAAGATCCATTTCGAAATTCAGGGTTTCATCCAGCGATTTAGCAAAGCCGGACATGGTATCTAAATCTTTTGCAAGCACCGTTCCCATCGCGATTACTTTTGAGTACTCTATCAAATACTTGTAATCCTGACACATGTAGAATTTAAATGACTCCATATCGAGTGTTCCATTTCCAATTCCCTGCACAAACGGATGCTGGTGGCTTTTCTCCCAAATCGAATCTGCTGACTTGCGAATACGTTCTGTAAATTTCATGTTCTATGCACTCCTTTTTCTATCATTTTTATAAATGCCTTATTCCTGTTTTTCTGTTTGACACCATTTCAAAATAAATCGCAGCAGGGACACTGTATAATCTACTAACTCGTCGATATTTACCTGCTCATCCACGGCATGGGCATGCTTCAATTCACCCGGTCCATAGCAGACCGTCGGAATCCCGTATGCTGCAAGCCAGCCGCCATCGGTTACTGTTTCAGACATTCGGACTTTCGCTTCCTCGCCAAAGGCTTTGCTATGACTCTCCTGTAACATCGCAAAAGCAGCATGTTCTTTATCTACGGAGAAAGACGGGAAAATTTCACCGCGGTCCACAATCATCGATTCGCCTCCCCATTCAAAGGCGGGTGGATTATCCCGCATCCAGACATCCGCTTCAGCCGTCTTGCGTAAATGGGACTCAATTTCTGCAGCAACCTGCTCAGCAGTCTCATCGGGATAATAATGAACGGTAATCCATAGGCGGCATTCATCAGCAATAAAAGCAGCATGTCTGCCTCCTTCAATCACTGCCGGGTTGATGGTATTGGTTCCTGGGGGAAAGCCTGGATAGGATTTGGTCACTGCCCAATGTCGCTCCAGCTCCTGCAACGCAGTAAGGAGCTTATTCATCTTTTCAATGGCGCTGGCCCCTTTCATCCCGCCGCCTGCATGAATGAGCTGGCGACGTGTACCATCATGGTGCGTGATTGGACTTTTCACTGTGATCCAGCCGGTAATAACGCCTCCTTGCCCATGTATTTCACAATGACTTGTATCTGCAACGATGGCATAATCCGCTGTATACCCGCGTTCTCCACATTGCTTCGTCCCTGCTTCTCCAACCTCTTCCCCAATGACGGACTGCAGAATAACATCCCCGCCAAGGCGAATCTGGTGGTCATGCAATATGCGCATCGCAAATAAACACGCTGCCAGACCGCCTTTCATATCTGCTGCACCCCGCCCAAATAATGTACGTCTTTCCACTGCTGGCTGAAATGGCGCATGCTTCCAGTTTTCACCTTCCTCTATAGAAGCGACATCCACATGCCCATTAAGAATCAAGCTGTTGTATGTATCGGAAGCAGTTCCACGTAAACAGCCGACGACATTCGGGTCACCGGGATAAACCTCCCATTGTTCTGTTTCAAAATTCATTTCCTTCAAGTAGTTCGCAATGTAAGCTTGGATAGCCTCTGTATTTCTTGCAGGCGGGGCTGGCGTTTCAAAACGAATTAAATCGCTGACAAGCGCTATTAACTCGTCTTCTCGATTTCGAACCTCCTGAATTACCCTATCCATTCAAAAACCTCCTTTTCAGCACGCAAAAAAGCCGCCTCCTGATATAGAAAGCGGCAGAAAAGTTTGGTTCATTTGCCTATAGGCATATTCCGCCCACTTCCCTCCGCTAGTACGAACTAGATCAGGTTGGTAAGGGTCAAGGCAATATGCCTCTCTCAGCTTAATAAGCACCCCTAGTGGATCCATTGCGTATGTATTTATCCATTTCAGATTACCATACAGTTCTGGAAGCGTAAAGCAGAATTTAAAAGGAAGGATGATTCTACTGTCCATTGTCTGTATACATATTGCTGCTTTTTTGCGCAATATGTCTTATTGTCATCGTCGTCTTTAGTATCTATCCTTTCGGTTTCATTACTTATAATCTCGAACATATACCACTGCTAAAAAAATTAGAGGATAAAGCAGCTTCACTGTTTCTCTTTTCTCTATTGGGAATCGTTTGCTTGGTATTTTTAATGGCATATGTCTTTATGGGAAAATCTATCGTTAGTATTGTGCAGTCCCATAGCGGAGACCAAATAGAAACCGAAGCCTATATTTCGGATAGGGAATATGACTATAATGCTGGCCGCTATAGCACAAGTTCATACTATTTGCATTTATCTTTCTACGCAGAAGACATAAACAAGGAGGTTATGGTTTCCAAAGAAGTATCTTCTCGTATATTTTCTCAGGCTAACCATGTCATTGATGTTCAATATCCTGAAGGACAGCCTTATAAAGCACACATAGCAGGGACTAAATTTAGAGATTTTTTCGGATCCAGCTTTATTATTTATAGCTGCATTCTCATCGTTACGGCTTTATTAATATATGCACCTGTTTTAATGCGAAGAAAGAAGAAAACAGGCTCTTTTTATAGGAAACAGAAAAAGGATTTCTCCAATAAATAACGAATACATAAGATATACAATTTTCTGAGAGGAGTATTTCTTATGCTTATGCAGCCGGCAAAATTATCTCCAGGAGATAAGGCAGCGACTGTCAGCCTCTCCTGGGGCGGAGCAGGCGAGCCCTCCTTAAGCTGGCGCTACCAGCAGGGTGTGGAACGCTTAGAGAGCGTGTTTGGGCTTGAAGTCGTTCCAATGCCTAACAGCTTAAAAGGACAAACTTATATAGATGAACATCCCGAGGCACGGGCCGAAGATTTAATGACTGCATTCAAAGACCCTGAAATCAAAGCGATTATCTCTAATATTGGCGGTGATGACAGTATTCGTCTGCTTCCCTATATCGATTTTGAGATTATCCGTCAAAATCCAAAGATTTTCATGGGATTTTCTGATACGACGATTGCTCATTTATTCTGCTTCCATGCTGGTTTATCCTCCTTCTACGGACCAGCAATCATGACAGATTTTGCAGAAAATGTGGCGATGGATGATTATACGGTGCAAGCCATTCAAAGCATGCTTTTTGAAGCAGAAGCGGTCGGCGGCATCCCTGCACCGGAAAAGTGGACAAGTGAATTTTTAGAGTGGGATATTTCCAATAAGTCTATTGCCAGAACAATGCACCCTAATCAGGGTTACGAACTGCTGCAAGGAAACGGTATCGCAAAAGGGAACCTCATCGGCGGCTGTATCGAAGTACTTGAATTTGCTAAAGGAACAGCCATTTGGCCGCAGCAGGAAGCATGGCAAAACAGCATTCTCTTTTTTGAAACATCAGAGGAAAAAACGGATCCAGAATTAATTAAAAGATGGCTTCGAAATTATGCCGCTCAGGGGATTCTACACCAAGCGAATGGAATGATTGTTGCCAAGCCTTATGGGGAAGTACATTACGAGGCGTACAAGGAAGTTATTCTATCTGTTTTAGCAGAAAACAGGCTGAATGACCTCCCAGTGTTATATGGGGTTTCTTTTGGACATACCGAACCAAAAACGCCCATTCCATATGGAAGATTAGCACGAATTGATTGTAATCAGGTATCCTTTTCAATTTTGGAAGCAGCTGTGACAGATTAAATCCGGCTGCTTTTCTTTGCCAAAAATAAAAGGAGACATATTGCGTCTCCCTTCCGTTTCAATCTTTCTGTTTCACATCAAAGATATTCTTTAAGAATTTCTTTTCCTTTTTGACTTACATATAATCCGCCTGGCAGCTGTATATTATCATCATTGACTTCTCCTGTAATAAAACAAGTCTTTTCAGCTTCGTATTTCCGTATGATAATTCGGTCTTCCTCTACGAATATTTCCATCGGATCCCGCTCTTGTATGTTCAAACTTCTTCGCAATTCCTTAGGTATAACAATCCGGCCCAGTTCGTCCACTTTTCTAACGATACCAGTGCTTTTCATTCTGCACGCTCCTTTTTTATATTTCTTAAGATAACTGTCTATATCATCCCCTCTACCCTTTTATGGAAATGTATAAACAACAAAGGAACTTATTAACAGTGTGAAAAAGCGGCAGCAGTAATCGATATCACTATCCATAAATACGGTGAGAAACGGTGATTGGTTAAAATATACTGCGTTTTATATAAGCTGTAGCAGATTTGAAGTCGCTCTTATTATTAAATCAATTGAGACAGTGATATACTATCCATATAATCCTTTTTAGAAACGTTCGTTACACAAAGTAAAAAGTAAGCTCTTTCATCCGCATTTTTCTTTTTCCAAAAAGATTTACAACTTACCTGGACGGAAAAAGAAACGGTCGAAAAGAAGCCAGGAAAAGTTTATGCCCCTATAACTACTTCTTACTTCATGCAAATAGGGAGTTTGTAGTAGAATAGAGTAAGCATCATTACTGGAAGCTGAAAATAAGCTCCCAACCATATGCAGGAGGAATTTGAGGTATGCAAAAACTTATTATTCCTGAAGAGGATATTGTGCTTGCTATATGTATGTACATTGCTGAAGAACAGAATATGAGTGCAGATGACGTCCAAGTAGAGTTATTTTATGATGATTACACTGGATTTTCAGCAGAAGTCGTGACATCATCTGGAAAACAGGAATGGATGACCAAGCAAATTATTGCTGCATTAAGAAAATGGATCAAAGAAAATCTCCACGCCGATCCGTATGCAGGCTTAAAATTGGATTTAGACAGACGAAACGGCATTTATGCACGTCTTCGATACAATAGTTAATATTTCACAAAGCTTTCATCCTATTTTTCATTTTTAAGTTTCTTTACATATTTTTGAAGATGCAGGAGCAGCAGCCTCCGCTTCTATGAATAGCGTATTTATTTTCATTATTTTATTTTTTAACTGGATGAACACTTCTTTTAAGATGGTTTAAAAAGCTTAAGAAACGTTTCTAAGCATGTATGTACATAATAGCCAAAAAATCCTTATTTTCTTCATGAATGAAGAAAATAAGGATTTTTGAGTTTGATAATGAATTCTCTGTAAAAGAGAATTATTGTTCTATTTGTTTTCTGATCCATTTTTTCCTCCCGCCTGTTCTGATTTCTCGTACAAGCTCATATACTTAACCAATGACTTGATGAGGAAAGGAGAGATATGTTGGAGTTTATACAGACCATCGGACAGATTCTCCTGATTAATATTTTACTGAGTGGAGATAACGCGATTGTCATTGCAATGGCGAGCCGGAATCTTCCGGAACATCTTCAGGCACGCGCTATTCGCTGGGGAACGTTCGGCGCAATCGCACTTCGGATTCTCTTTGTATTTATTATGATTTACCTGTTGCAGCTTCCTTTTATCCAATTAATCGGCGGATGTCTCCTATTGTATGTAGCATATAAATTACTGGTGGATAAGCAGGATCACAGCCAGATGAAAAGCGGGAATTCCTTGCGGGAAGCCATTACGATTATTATCTTTGCTGATGTGATTATGAGCTTGGATAATGTACTAGCCATCGCCGCCATTGCTGATAGTGATTTACTTCTGATTATTGCCGGGATTATTTTAAGCATCCCGATTATCTTAACAGCCAGTGAATTGATTTTGAAGCTCATTGAGAAATTTCCGATTATCATTTACATTGGTGCCGGCCTGCTTGCCTGGACAGCCGGAAAAATGCTGTTAGAAGAAGCATTGGTACAGCAGCTTTTTGCTTCGCTGAAATATGGACAGCTTATCTTCCTTAACATTCTTACCCTTGCCGTTCTTTTTATTGGGAAATGGCGCAGAAATCAATTAGAAATGACGGTGTAAAAAAACCTCTTATGGGCCTTAACGTCACATAAGAGGTTTTTAACTCTGCAGATTTAAATGCTTTTGTAGGTTTTTGCTTTTGTAAATAACACTGCTGTAATAATCAAGCCAAGCATTCCAAAACCAAGCAGAATAGCTTGAATTGGGATATTAGCAGCTGATAACCCGGAAACAAGGGCGTAAGAAATCGGATCGAATCCATTCATAGCCAGGAAAATAATACTCATGACCCTTCCCATAATATAATCTTCCGCCTGTTCCTGAGCAGCAGTAAAGAATGGGATGAATACAAATGACATGGAAAACCCGATAAAGAACACAACTATTGTCAGCATCGTTAAATTAGGAACAAGTGCAAAAATGACATATGCGATTAATGCTCCCAATAATCCAAATAAGGAGGTCCTCCCTTTCTTCTTGACTAAGACAGAGCTGAGTATCCCTGTGCCAGCCACCAGACCAATCCCCAGACTGGCTTCCATATAACTTAGATTAAGCGGGGTTCCGCCATAGCTTTCCACCAGGAAAGGAATCGCAATATGCAATGTTCCAAACACAAAGAAGTTAAGTGTAATAAGTACAACTAACCCCGTCATCAAAAAGCTTGAATTGCGAATATATGCCAGACCTTCCTTGATTTCTTTGATTGGCTTCTGCTTTTCCTGCAACGAAACCGGCCCTTCATTAATGAAGCGCGGATAAATAATGACCGCAGAAAGCAAAGCCAAAATCATTGCTACAAAATAACTGCCGCCGACACCGATAGATTCCATAAATACACCGGCAACAATCGGACCTGCTACAAATGAAATCTGATCGACACCCTGGAATAAAGCATTGGCACGCTGCAGCTGGCTTTTCTCAACAATCTTAGGAATCATCGATGAACTTGCCGGCCCGAAAAAGGCATCCAGCATCCCAAATCCCGCAGCAATCAATAGAAGCAAAGTAAGTGATAATGCATCATTTTTCATCAGTATATATAACACAAGCAAAAGAAGAGCCTGCACAAAATTCGCTAAAAACATAATCGTCGTCTTCTTGTAACGGTCCGCTACCACTCCTCCGAAAATCATCATCGAAATTCTCGGGACGGTTGCAGCAATTAATACAAGTCCTAACGAGCTGGCTGATCCGCTATCACTGATAACAAACCATGTCGTTGTTGTCAAAAACATACTGAAGCTGACAACACCAAAGATCCCAGCAACAAACAACAACACAAACGTACGATTTTTAAATAAAGGCTGTGCTTCCATACTATCTTTCCTCCGGCTTTTTTATTGATGAAACAAAGCGTTTTGTTTATTTTCACATGACAGGCAGGGATATATGCTTTATAATAAGAAATAACATAACCTACCGACCGTTCGTTTCTAGAGAAATTTTACCTCACCATCATTACTTTGTCAAAGGAGAATCATCATGCATACAAAAGAAAAAATTTTACTCGAAGGAATGGAGCTTTTTGCAACGCTTGGCTATAATGGGACCTCCATGACAAAAATCGCCGATCGAGTTGGCCTGCAGAAATCTTCTCTCTACGCACATTACAGCAGTAAAGAAGAATTATTTTTCGATGTAACCACAAAAATCGCTGCGGATTACGTGGATTTTGTGAAGTCCGCCTTTAAAAATGAGGGGGAAACAGCGCAGGAAAAATTGCATCTTTCTTTTCAGGCACATGTGAAGGACATGGCAAATCACGACAGCAGTATTGAATTTTATAATCGTTTTTCCTCCTATCCTCCTAAAGGTTTTGAGGACAAAGTTTTAGAAATATTGCGCGAGAGCGAGGAGCAGGCACGGGCGTCCTTTAAAAAAGAAATAAAAAAGGCGCAGGAATCTGGGGCAGTGACGGAAGAAGTTTCTCCAGAAGAAGCTGCTCGCGCTTTTTATGGTTTATTGGACGGTCTATCGTATGAAACAAACTATTATGAAATGGATGTTATTGAAAGTCATGGGGAGTCGATGTGGAAGGTATTTTGGCGCGGGGTTCAGGCATAGTTGTCCCCCCCCTTTCATGTATGATATGTTTAACAAAATCATATAAGGAGATGCTGATAAAATGATGAAAAAATTACTTTGTCTTTGTATCGTTCTTATTTTAACCGCTTGCAATTCCTCTGATTCTGAAGAAAATCCATCGCCAGACGATGCTTCCAGAGAAACCGTTCAGTCAGGATTGAACCAGCTTGGGTTTGAAGCACTCTCCGGATTAGACAAGAATGAGGATGGTAATGTCTTTATTTCGCCTATCAGTATTTGGACAGCACTGAACATGACCTATCACGGCGCAGATGGGAAAACAAAAGCAGAAATGGAAGAAGTGCTTGGCCTGGAAAACATCGATTCGGATGCCTTGCTTTCTGCCAACCACGATTTGTTAATGGAGCAAGCAGCAGATAATCAGGAGGTAGAACTGTATCTCGCCAATGCTGTATGGTTCAGGGAGGACATGGAAATAAATGCTGCGTATCAAGAAGCACTGGAAACATATTATCAGGCAAAAATAGACCCTTTAACAACTGCTGATGCCATCAATGATTGGGTTGCTGAACAGACCAATGACCGGATTGATCATATGGCAGATGATATTTCTCCTGATTTAATTTTATTCTTGCTTAATGCCGTTTATTTTCAAGGAGATTGGACGTATCCCTTCGATGAAACCTTAACAGAAGAACAGGAATTTTCTTTAGAAGATGGCTCCACTATAGAAACACCGATGATGACTTTGTATAAGAAAGACTTACATTATTGGGAAGATGAGAATGTCCAGGTTGTTTCCTTGCCTTATGAAGAGGAAGAAACCATACAAATGCAGATTTTCCTGCCAAGTGAGGACACGAGCTTTTCTAATTTCCGAGAAGACTTTTCTTTGGAAAAATGGCAAGAAAGCATGGATGCGTTGGAGCAGCAAACAGGAACGGTATTACTTCCATCCTTCACGCTGGAATATGAATCGGAGCTCAATGACTTTTTCATCCACCTTGGCATGGAACAGGCTTTTGACCCGAATCAGGCTGATTTATCCAACATGTTTGAGGGAACGGATGCTTCAGACGCTTATATCAGCAGAATTTTTCATAAAACATTTATCGAAGTCGATGAAGAAGGAACAGAAGCTGCCGGCGCTACTTCAGTGGAGGTAGAAGAAACTTCTGCTGTATTGGAAGATACGTTTACCATGAATATCAACCGTCCATTTCTATTCACCATCACCAATACAGAAGAGGATATTATTTTATTTATGGGAAGTATCGAACAGCCGGTACAAGAATAAAATAAATCTTTATTCAGTGGAATCCGCACAGCCAGTTTACTGCGAAAAAAAGAACTTTCCACGCATCTTTGAACAAACCGTTGCAAAGGTCCGTTCAAGATAGCTGGACAGTTCTTTTTTGATTTTAAACTTAGCGCTTCACGAAATTTTCGTCCCGTTTGTTACTTGCTCATCCGGACGAAGCAAAACGACATCTCCCTCTTCTTCTACGCCGCCAACGACAAGCACCTCTGATTTAAAGCCGGCAATTCGACGCGGCGGAAAATTAACGACCGCAACAACCTGACGTCCTATCAAATCCTCTGGTGTATAGCGCTTTGTAATTTGTGCCGATGATTGCTTTTCACCAAGCTCCTCGCCAAAATCAATCCGTAATTTAATCGCCGGAACACGCGCCTTTTCGAGCGGTTCTGCATGCAATACCGTACCTACACGTAAATCGATCTTCATAAAATCCTCAAACGTTGCCATTCTATCTTCCTCCTGCGAACAAATTTTCAAATTATTTCTATTATAATGGAAAGGCATACATGAAAGCAAACAGATAAAATGAATATAGCTTTGGAAAGCCGCTGTTTCTTATTAAAACGAAACCTTTTTCCTGGTTTACCGTATTTCTATTATAGAATAATTCATTTACTTAAATACTCAACTTTCGCACCTAAGAATAAGCATATATATCTTGCTATTACGGGGTAAACATGTTCTTTATTACCATGCTTGCATTTTGGTGAAATATCCGGCCTTTTTAGAATTGGTGACGGTGCATAGCTCCGCTCCGGCCAACCACTCCGCTTTCCATGGGGACGGCTTCAGCTAACTTGAAAAGAAAACCACTTTTCAAGTGGATCTTCAGCTCGCCCTGTTCCCATAGGAGTCTCCGTGGTTGGCCTGCGCTCTGATAGGATTCTACAACGAATGAAAGAAATAAGATTTTAATGAGCTGGACGTAATAACAGCTTTCGTCTGAACAACCCAATCATGACAGCATGGATATGAAATACAGGGAATCGCTTCGATGCACAGAAAGGAATCTTGGCGGAACATGTTACCATGCAGCAAGAAAAATATGTTCTACCTGATCTAACATCTATTTGATGAGTTGTTTTCCACGTAAAGAATATCTTACTAGCGGAGGCGGACCGTTTTGACTCCTGAGGGATCAGCACCATCTGAAGATCCACTTTTGCCAAGTACTCTTCTTGGAAAGTTAGCTGAAGAGCGTGCCCCTAGGCAGACTAATGTCGCAACGTCCTGGGGTTGCGATTACTCACCCCATCGAAAAGAGTTGTTGCAACGTCTGCACTAGTACGTCCTGGGACTGCGATTACTCGTCCCATCGAAAACATTTGTACGTCGGAAAGCAAAACGGTCCGCCGCAGCGGTGCTTTACACTTCGCCTTCTATATCTTTATCAAGGGTGTTATTAAAGGAACGATCAACTCCTGTTTCTATGGAAATGAAGTTACTCTTTAATGTACGAAAGTTGAGTTAAATAGAAACACACTCTATAACCCAGGGAGGAGATTCTGTGCTGCAGGTACATATCGATTCAGCAGGTTATCAGCAAAAGGAACCTTATCTGCAAAACATTCATTTCACCATCTGTCCCGGTGAAATTGTCGGTTTAATCGGAGCAAATGGCGCCGGGAAAAGTACAACAATCAAATCAATCATCGGCACCATGGAGCATGTACATGGAAATATTGAATTAGAAGAAGACAAACAGCTGGCATACATCCCCGAAGAGCCGATTCTCTATGATCGCCTTACGCTCTGGGAGCATTTACGGCTTGCTGCGACGTCTTATGAAATGCCCCAAACTATTTGGGAGCCCCGCGCAAAGGATCTTCTCAAGAAATTTTCGCTTACGGGTAAAGAACATGAACTGCCTATTCATTTTTCCAAAGGAATGCGGCAAAAAACATTGATTTGTCTCAGCTTTATGACAGAAGCGGATATATATATCATTGATGAACCTTTTATTGGATTAGATCCAATCGCAACAAAGCATTTGATTAACCTGCTGTATCAGGAAAAAGAACGCGGATCCGCTTTGTTGATGTCTACACATGTCCTGGATTCCGCAGAGAAACTCTGTGAACGGTTCATTCTTTTAAATGAAGGAAATACAATTTTCCAAGGAGATTTACAGGCGTTACAGAAAGAAACAAATCAGTCCGCTGGCACTTCTCTTTTAGATTGTTTTTATGAATTATTAGAGGAGGGCGTATCATGAATGGAACTGCACGCACGCTGTTCCTCAAACGGCTCCAGTCCGATTATAAAAATTTATGGGAAGCCAGCAAGCTGATACTGGATTGGACCTTATTTATCTATATCTTGATTCCCGGGATTGCCATTGGTGCTTTTTTCTACATGGAATGGCTGCTGGATATCCCCTTTCTATTAAATTTCATTGGCTGGTATGGCTGGATGATGATATTGGTAATAAGCTTTTTCTTCCATCATATCAAATTATTTACCTATCTGGCGGACCAGCTTTTCTTAAGCAGAAATATTCCCTTGCTGCGGCGCATCTCTCAATATGGAATCGTCTATTCAACTAGTATGATGCTACTTACTGCAACGTTGTTTTTTATCATTGCTGCACCTTTTCTAAGCAAACTATTCTCTTTATCTCTGCTTTCTTTGGGATATTTATGGCTTTACTATCTCTCAGGCCTATGTTTGATAACCTTATGGAGAAAATATGCACAGATTCATATCCCCTCTTTTATTATTCGTTCGATATCCATTATTCTAATCCTTATACTGTGGATAAGTTTATCACAGGGTATCTTACTACATTTACCTCTGTGGATAATGTGGATAACATTAAGTATTATCGCTATTACTATTGTATCTGACAAGCTCGCTTATCAGGGAACCCATTTTTTAAAAATTGCTGAAATGGATGAACAAGCAAGAGGAAAATGGGTTAATCTTTTATTTACCAATGTCCGGCAGCAAGGGTACAAACCGCCTTCTGCAAAACCAATCAGGCTCTGGAAGGAATCACAGGTTATGTTTCAAAAGCAAAGCAGTGACATGATATTCACCGATGCCTATTTTAAATCCTTCTTCCGCAATTTACCGGTGCTGATGCCGCTTGTTCAGCTTACAGGGCTCCTAATTGCTGTGCTGATGGTATCTGCACCGCATTGGACTGGCTATCTATTTTGGCTGGCTTCGATCTATATCATTGTGGATATTACTAAAACAGGCTGGCTTGGCTTTCGATTTAACTCCTTTATTGAGCTTTTCTCATGGAGAGAATCCATGCTGCGAGGATCTCTGGAGACAAGCGTACGACGGCTGAGTTCGCCTATCCTATTCGTTATCGGACTCCTTTTCGGATATTTAAAATTTGGTCTTTTCGGGATGCTGATTTTCTCTATTATCAGTGTGTTGTCGGGAATAGGGCTGGTATATTGGCATATTCGTTATGTTCCGGTTAATAACGTAAACATCGAAGAATAATTTGGCAGCTTGCTATCATTTGCTGTAAGCTTAAACTAAGTATGAACTAGTATGAATGGAGACTACCCATATGCAAAGAATCTTAATTGTTGATGATGATACCCGCATTTTACAGCTTGTCCGGATCCAGCTTGAAAAGGAAGGTTTTCTCGTTGCAGAAGCCAAGGATGGTGCAAATGCTTTATCTCTCTTAAATAAAACCAGCTGTGATTTAGCCGTCGTCGATGTAATGATGCCATTTATGGACGGTTTTCAGCTGACAAAAGAAATTCGTAAGCAATACGATATTCCGATTATTTTACTCACAGCCAAAGGGCAAATTGAGGATAAGGAAGAAGGCTTTCTGGCGGGAACAGATGATTATCTAGTAAAACCATTTGAACCGCGTGAACTCAGCTTCCGTATTCATGCTTTGCTGCGCCGCTACCATCAGGAGAACGATACGCATATCATACGATTGGGAGATACCGAAATTAATCTGGATAGTTATGAGGTAAAGATTGGGGATAAAACCCTTTTACTTCCCTTAAAGGAATTTGAATTATTAGCATTATTGGCAACTTATCCACAAAATGTGTTTACCCGCTCACAACTGATTGAAAAAGTGTGGGGAATCGATTATGAAGGTGATGACCGTACCGTAGATGTTCATGTCAAACGGCTGCGGGAGCGTTTTTCTTCCTTGACTTCTGCTTTTTCCATTAAAACTGTCCGAGGTGTTGGCTATTGTCTGGAGTCAGCAGAATAATGCGGTCACTATATGTTAAATTTGCTGCTGTCACTATTGGCATCATGCTGCTTAGTGGTGTGATTGCCTTTTTCATATCGAATACCTATTACCAGCATTCTCTGAAGCCCCAAAACGATGCAAAAAATACAGAAATCGCCTTAGATATGGCTGCGTTTATTGAAAATAATCCAGAAATCGATATCAGCGACTATTTATCAAATATAGCAGATGTCGGTTATCAACTATACCTTGTGGATAACTCAAGTCAAGGACAGTTCTTCGGAGCAGCCTTCCGGGAAAATAATCTGGAATCAGCTGTCGTGGAAAATGTGCTGAACGGGGAAGTTTACCATGGCATGCTCCATTTCCCTCAGGAAACCTTTGTAACAGGTTTTTTTGCCAATGAGCTGAAGAATTCCATTGGGGTGCCGCTTACGTATCAGGGAGAGAGCTTCGCGCTATTTATCCGACCAGACATCAAGCTGCTCTTCAACGAAATGCATTTATTATTTGGAGTGCTCTTTGCTTTAACAATTATCCTTAGTATTTTGTTTGTTCTTTTTAGCACAAATTACCTTATCAAACCCATTTCCCGGCTTAGTGATGCTACTAAACAGCTGGCTAAAGGAGATTTCCAGGTGAATGCCTTGAACACGAAACGAAAGGATGAGCTTGGAGAGTTATCCTCAAGTTTCTCACAGATGGCGAAACAAATTGTGGAAAACGAACAAGTACGCAAAGAATTTGTTTCTAATATCTCGCACGATATTCAATCTCCATTATCTAATATCAAAGGGTATACGAACTTGCTGGAGGATAACGAATTAACAGAAAAGGACAGGCAGCATTATATCTCAATTATTAATGAAGAAACCGGACGTTTATCCACCATGACGGACCAATTGCTGCTGCTTGCTTCGCTTGATCATGAAAAGCACATTGTAAAAAAGAAGCATTTTAACGTCAGCAGTCAATTAAAAAACCTATTAAAAAGTTATCAATGGCTGATTCATGAAAAAGAAATCATGCTGAGCTACACACTCCCTGACTTGGAGATTTACGGCGACCCTTCACTGTTAAATACGGTTTGGGATAATTTGCTTTCCAACGCATTAAAATATAATCAATTAGGCGGCAGTATTGATATTCAACTCACATATACAAATGAGCATTGCTCTATTTCTTTTACAGACACGGGAATTGGTATTTCTGAAGAGGAAGCAGAACGTATTTTTGACCGTTTTTATCGGGCGGATGCTTCCCGTACAAGGAGTGTAAAAGGCACAGGATTGGGCTTATCCATTGTGGCTACGATCATAGATTTACACGGCGGTACTGTCATAGCCAGACCTGGTGAAACTGCCGGAACTATCTTTATTGTTACTTTGCCGATTTCGAACTAAGTTTTTCTCCTTATTCACAATGCGTTCATATTCATTCGTTACGATGAAGCAAAAGAAATAAGGAGGACATTATGATTAAAAATCCAAGTCGTTTGTTATTAATCTTATCAGGAGTTTTCGGTCTCATCGGTGCCATTCTGGGCGCACATATGGCAGGTTCAGGATCGTATGCATTCCGCCCTGTTCATGCTCACAGTCTGGTAGTCGGCTGGCTGTCCCTATTTTGCTGGGCAATATTCTATAAAGTTTTTCAGCCAAAATCATCTTTCTTAACAGCCCTCCATGTATGGAGTGCAGCAGCAGGATCCATTGGTTTAACGCTTGGAATGTGGTTGTATATGGTACAGCCATTTGAGCTGCCGCAGCTGCTTACACTTATTCTTTATATTGGAGGCGGAGTCACACTTCTAATCAGCTTTGCCTGCTTTTTTATTCTAACCCTGTTCACAAAAACAAACTAAAATAAAGAGTTAATCCAACGTGAAAAAGAGAAGGATGACAAAATGTCCCTTCTCTTTTTCAGATTATTAATATACTGTCTGGAACCACTCTTCCTCTTGTAGAGAGATAGACTGTTTATCTATTTAAATGCAGTAAATTATCGCCTTCCGTAACTGCTTTCTGATTTACAGGAAATACTTCCGCATAATCACCCGTATTGGTGATAATGATCATTACCGTTGGATCATAACCGGCATTTTTTATTCCATCGATGTTGAATGTTCCTAAAATATCGCCTTTTTTCACTTGCTGCTCTTGGCTTACTTTGCAATCAAAGCCTTCTCCATTCAGATTTACAGTATCAATACCAATATGGATTAAGATTTCTGCTCCTTGATCCGTACGAATTCCAAAAGCGTGCCCAGAATCATAAGTGACGGTAATCGCCCCGTCTGCCGGAGCTACAATTAGCTGTTTTTCCGGATAAATAGCTATCCCTTTCCCCATCATCTCTGATGAAAACACCTGATCATTCACTTCCTGTAACGGAATAAGCTTTCCAGTAAGCGGGGAGCTGATTGTTACTTCGCCTGCTTGAACAGAAGTAGCTTCCGTATTCGTTTCATTTGCCGGTTCTTCCGGGCTTTTATCATTTTCTGGCGCAGCTAATTTTCGCTTTCCATAGATAAAGGTTAACGTAAAAGCAACTACCATACTAATGACAATACCGATCAGAAACATTGGAATCGAATTAGGTGCAATGGAAATGAAACCAATCACACTCGCCGGTCCCATTGCTACTGCAAGCACATGGAAAAAGCCGATAAATGCAGAAGCAATGCCTGCCCCAATCATTCCACAAATGAATGGAAATTTCAGTTTTAAGTTCACCCCGAAAATCGCCGGTTCTGTAATACCCAGCATCGCAGATACACTTGCAGAAGACGCCAGACCTTTTTGCTTTTTATTCTTTGTAACAAAGAAGATTGCCAGACATGCCGCACCCTGGGCTACGTTTGCCATGGAAGCAACCGGGAAAATAAAGGAACCGCCAGTATTTGCTACATCCGCAAGCAGCATCGTTTCAATTGTCGGGAAGCTCTGGTGCAGCCCCGTGATAACAATTGCAGAATAGAACGTTCCGAAGATCCCTAAGCCAAATCCTCCTGTGGTCTGGTATAACCACACAAGACCGTCTGTTAATCCGTCAGACAAGGAACGCATCATTGGTCCGACAAAAATAAACGTTAAAAATCCAGTAATAATTACCGCAAACATTGGTGTAAAGGTAAAATCAAATGCATTCGCCAGCCGTTTATGGAAGAATTTCTCAATGTTGGCCAAAATCCATGACACTGCTAAGACAGGCAATACAGACCCTTGATACCCAGCTTGCGCTACGTCCAGACCAAAAATATTCCAGTAGCTCATTGTTCCGTCCTCAATCGCATTTGCTACCGCATAGCCATTGACTAAATCCGGCATAACCATGGCCATCGCCATTGCAGCACCTAAGTACGGATTACCGCCAAATCGCTTCGTGGCGGAGTAACCAATCAGAATTGGTAAAAAAGCAAATGGCGCAGAAGAAAGCAGATTAATAATACTGGCTACATCTTCAATGGCAGGAAACATTTCTACAACCGACTGCGGGCCAAATAAATCCGGAGATGTCAGCACATTATTTAAAGCCATCAATAAACCGCCCGCTACTAAGGCCGGAATAATCGGCACGAAGATGTCAGACAGTAATTTAATAAATGACATGATTGGATTCGGTTTTTTCTCTTCCTCCGATATTGCTTTCAAATCGTCTTTGGATACTTCTTGAATGCCTGTTGCATCTGTTAATTCTTTATACACTTTATTTACATCGCCAGGACCGATAATAATCTGGAACTGACCATTTTGTTTAAACGTTCCTTTAATATCTGGATGATTATCTAATCCTTGCTGGTCAATATTTTCATCATCTTTTAAGACTAAACGTAAACGAGTTGCACAATGAGCGGCAGCTTGTATATTATCTTCGCCAAGCATTTTCAGGATATCTTCTGCAACCTGCTTATGATTCATGATTTCTTCCTCCCTGTAACCGTTTTTTTTATCATACAAACAAAAAATCAATATGTCAATCGTTTATCATACATTTCACTAATCATTCATATAAATGCTTTTACTTTAGATAATATTATGTTATACGTTTGACATATTGATGATTATTGCATATGTTCTATATAAGAAGTTTAATAGATATAAGGAGTTGAAAAAGTATGGAATTAATAACAGAATGGACGACACCTTTGCGTTATAAACCTTATCACCAATGGTCTAAAAGCTATCAGGATATGCTTGCAGCAAAGTTAGAGCAGTCCGGATGGAAGCTGGCATTCCATATTCAACCGAAAACCGGCCTCTTGAATGATCCGAATGGTTTCTCATTCTACAATGGAAAGTGGCATTTATTTTATCAGGCTTATCCATTTGGACCTGTGCACGGCGTGAAGTCCTGGTATCATATGGTATCGGATAATTTAGTTGATTGGGAGCAGCATGATTACGCTTTATTACCCGATTCTTCTTATGATAGTCATGGGGTTTATTCAGGCTCAGCGATGACAGTAGAAGACAAGCTATTTTTAATGTATACAGGAAATGTACGTAACGAGGAGTGGGAGCGTCATTCTTATCAGCTGGGTGCTTGGATGAACACGGAAATGGAAGTAGAAAAAATAACGGAACCCTTAATCGATAGTCCGCCGGCAGGCTATACACATGAATTTCGGGATCCGCAGGTATTTCGTTATCAGAATCATTACCTGATGATGATTGGTGCCCAAACAGAAAATGAAAAAGGTGCGGTATTAGCTTACCAAAGCAGCAATCTGACAGATTGGGAATTGCTTGGTGAATTAGATTATACAACAGAAGAAATGGGCTTTATGGTGGAATGCCCTAATTTCGTTTTGGTAGACGGTCAGCCTGTGCTGCTGTTCTGCCCACAGGGTTTAGACAAAGACATTTCCTCTTATCAAAATATCTATCCAAATATGTATGTCATCGGTTCCTCATTTAATAAAGAGACGGTATCGATCGAAAACACGTCTGATTTAGTCAACCTTGATGAAGGCTTTGATATCTATGCAACACAAGCATTCCAGGCACCGGATGGCCGTGTATTGAGCGTTGGCTGGATTGGGCTGCCGGAAATTGATTATCCTACCTTTGAAGAAGGATGGGCGCATTGCCTCAGTATCGTGAAAGAATTGTCCATCAAGGAAAATCATCTGTACCAAAAACCAGTTGCAGAAATGCAGGAATTACGGCAGAATCATCAGGAATTGCAAGGTTCTGCAAAAGAATCCGATACGTTATTAAGCTCACCTGACAGCAATGTTTATGAATTAAAGCTCGAACTAAATGCAGGTACATCCGGCTCTTTATATTTATTTGCAGATAAGCAGAATGAGGAAGGTTTGAAGATTTCTTTCGATGCAAAACATGATACAATAAGCATGGACCGCAGTAAGGCAGGTATCCCTTTTGGAGAGTCCTATGGTTCCACTAGAACTGCTGCACTCAAAAGACAGGATAAGCTGACATTGCATATTTTTGCAGATCGTTCTGTCTGCGAGGTTTTTGTTAATGATGGCTATCGCGTCATCACGAGCCGTGTTTTTGTGAAAGACCCGCAGCAGACGCATATCTTCCTTCAAGGGTTTGAAGGGGATTATACGGGAGATTTCTGGACCTTACGCGAAATGAATGAGTAATAAGTAAAGGGTGAGAGCATCATGGGAGTTAAATTGACAGATGTAGCGAAAAGGGCAGGCGTTTCAGCAACAACCGTTTCACGGGTAATTAATCATTATGGCTACCTAAGCCAGAAAACCATCGATAAGGTACACAAAGCGATGGAAGAATTAAATTACCAGCCGAACTCGATGGCCCGCTCGCTGCAGGGAAAAGATACACAATTGATTGGTCTGATCTTCCCTACTGTATCTCACCCTTTTTTTGGCGAATTAGCATCCAAAATGGAGACAAAGCTATTTGAAAAAGGATATAAAACGATTCTTTGTGACAGCGCCAATAACAAGGAGAAAGAACGGGACTACTTAAAAATGCTCGCTGCTAACAAAGTAGATGGTATTATTGCAGGAGCGCATAATCTGGGAATTCCGGAATATGAAAATGTGGGGCTGCCTATTATTTCATTTGACCGTCATCTGGCAGAAGGTATTCCTATTGTCTCCAGCGACAGCTATCAAGGCGGCCGTCTGGCAACGGAGCAGCTCTATCAAAGAGGCGGCAGAAAAATTGCCATCCTCACAGGGACGAATGAATCCGATTCACCGACAAACAAGCGTCTGGAAGGCTATTTATCTGTATTAAAGGAGCATCAGTTAGAACCAATGGTTTACCACTTCCCCTTGGAGCATTCTCCATTTTTAAAAGCTACGGAAATTCGCCAGATATTATCCAAAGAGGATATAGACAGTATTTTTTGTACGGATGATTTAACAGCCATTTTGGTTCTTAACAAAGCGCAGGAATTAGGGATTAATATCCCGGGAGATTTAAAAGTAATTGGTTATGACGGGACGGAATTTATCCAAAACTATTTTCCGCAGCTGTCGACCATCTTACAGCCGATTGATCAATTTGTCGATCTCTTGATTGATTTACTGATGAAACGGATAAATAATGCAGATGTGGAGCTGGATAGTCTTTATCAATTACCTGTTAGATTTATGCAAGGCCAGACCAGCTGATTGTTTATGTAAATCGTTTCGCAGCTAATTAATTCCATAGATTATGAAACATAGTCGATATTCTTTCATTTATTTTGAATCTTTCCATTCAAACTTAAGTGACAGAAATCGGCTTTTTTATTTCCCTCCTATAATACTTGCAACACCTCTGTTGACATTTCCTGTTCATATTGCGTTCATATTCGCCCTATATACTTCTGGATATACGAAACATTCAGGAGGTTAGAGCAAGATGAAAATGGCATGGAAAGAAATGAAGAAAAATAAATTACGTTATACCATCCTGAGCTCGATTGTTTTTTTAATCAGCTTATTAACTTTTATTATATCCGGCCTGGCAAATGGGCTCTCGCAGGACAATGCTTCACTGATTAAAAATTTGTCGGGCGGGACGTTTTATATGGAGGAAGAAGCAGACGAAACCTACAGCTTCTCCAGTCTGTCAGAAGAGCAGCAGCAAGAAATAACAGAAGAACAGCCTGAGACCACGTTTTTCTCAATCCAGATGGGGAATTTTATCGACACTGCAGATAAACAGCGCAGCGTTGCTTATGTAGCAGCAACGGACAGCACCTATTTTCCAGAGGTCAACGCTGGCGATGTTATTTTAGATGCATCACTGGAAGAAGAAGGAATCGCGGTAGGAGATGAAATAACAAATGAACAGTGGGAACAGACATTGACGGTAGCAGGATTTGTAGAACATGAAAAATACAGTCACTCACCGGCGGCATTTATCAACCCGGATGATTTTCAAACGTTCTTCCATACCGACTCGATGCAGCTCGCATTTATCACGGGGGATGCACCAGCCTTCGAAAATCTGCAGGCTTTTTCAAATAGTGAATTTTTAAATACGATCCCGAGCTACAGTGCCGAACAGATGTCACTGAATATGATTGTCATCTTCCTGCTGGTTATCAGCGGGATGTTGTTTGCCATCTTTTTCTATATGATCAACGTTCAAAAGCTGGGTATTTACGGCATATTAAAGGCATTAGGTGTTAAGACAGGAAAGCTGTTTCAAATGATGTGGGCGCAGATGCTTATCATCTCTGTGATCTCGCTGATTTTATCTATTGTCATTAGCCAGACTTTCCAAGTACTGGCGCCAAGCGGAATGCCTTTTCATTTAACATGGCAGGCAACAGGACTGCTCTCTCTCGTTTTTATCATCATTGGATTTATCGGAGCCACGTTGTCCGGGATTCAAATTAAGCGTGTCGAGCCAATGCAGGCTATACAGCAAGGAGAGATGTAAAATGAGTTTATTTACGATAAAAAACGTGCAAAAAACATTTACTCACGGAGAGGTGAAAGAAGAGATATTAAAAGGGATTGATGTTACCCTGCCAGAAGGAAAAATTACTGCCTTAACCGGTGCTTCCGGTTCAGGCAAGAGTACCCTGCTGACCATTGCAGCAGGATTGCAGACAGCATCTGATGGGCAGATTTCCTTCGAGCAGCAACAGCTGACATCGATGCGAAGGGAAGAGCTCCGTCAAATTCGGGCGAAACAGTTTGGGTTTATTTTTCAATTTGCGCATCTGGTTCCCTTTTTAACCGTCCAGGAACAACTGTCTCTGATGCTGGAGACTGCGGAAACCCCTCTTTCCAAGCAAACGCAGAAAAAGGAAATCAGAGAGATTTTAGAACTGGTCGATATGTGGAAACGAAAAGATGCTTATCCGGCCTCTTTATCTGGAGGAGAAAAGCAGCGCATCGCTGTAGCAAGAGCGATTATTCACAGCCCTAAAATGCTTTTTGCCGATGAGCCTACTGCCAGCCTTGATTCCAAACGCTCTAAAGAAGTAATGACACTTATCCAAAGGCTCGCAAAGGAACGAAATATTACGGTTTTAATGGTTACACATGATATGGACATGTTGACCTTTGCCGATCATATCATTGAAATGCAAGATGGAAAAATCGTCCAAGATAAAACAATTTGAAGATAATGGCAGCAAGCTATTTTATATTAAAATAGCTTGCTGCCTATTCTTTTGCACTATATTCTCTTACCGTCTTCATCATCTCTTCCTCTGTCCAGATAGGTTCTACTTGATTGTGCACATCATGAAAGTTTCTCTCAAAAGCCAGGTCCACTAAATTCTTTTCCTTTTTATCAATGGCTTCCACGATAAGCTCATGGTTATAAAGAACACGTTCAAAATCTTTTTCATCCGTTATCATCCGGTAGCGCATCGATAAAATAATCAGGCATTCCAAAACAGGTCTTAAATTCGTCCACAGCATCATAATATGATGATGGTCAATGTATTTAATAACCGTTTCGTGAAATTCCAGATCTAGAAAAGAAAATTGATCTACATCTTTGTATTTGATTGCAATTTCCATCATCTCTAACGTTTTCCTTAATTCTTGAACCAGTGCATCTGTCTGCATTTTCAATAGACGTTCAAACGTAAAGGATTCCACCATTAAGCGGACATCATAAATTTCTTCAATATTTTTTTCAGAGATACCGACAACAACTGCACCCATCCGCTCGGATCGCACAAGATTTTCACTGGCCAGCACACGCAGTGCTTCTCGCACCGGAGAGCGGCTGACATCAAATAAAGCCCCCAGTTGATTTTCTGATAGTACCGTTCCTGCCTTGACTTCGCGGGAAATAATCCTCATTCTTAATTCTGCAAGCACTTGCTCACCCTTAGATTCCTTACTCAGCTGTTTCTTCGGATAAAATGTCTTCATGCGGCATATCTCCTTTATCAATCGATGAATACTTGTATACTAATATAGTGACATAACCTTTATATTTTGTAAACGTTTCCTGATGTAATCCTTCTTTTGACAGTGTGAAATCTCTATACTTTTTAAATTTGAAAAATATTTCAAAAAAAAGATTGCCAGAAAGGGATTTCAAGGCTATAATTTTCTCATTGAGCTAGTTATTTTAATCGAAAAGAGGAGAAGAAATGAGGAAATCGACACAAATTTTTGCATTATTCTTATTTTTGTTTGTCGTTTTACCTGGGACTGCAGATGCGCAATCAAACAGCTTTCAAAAAGATTTGGAGAATTATTTAACGGAAATTAGTGAAGTACGCGGCTTTACAGTTACCAAAGAGGATATCACATTTTCGTTGTCGCTTTATGATTTCTATCTAGAGGACTTTGATACCGTCACCGATTTAAAAGACTTCTTAGGAGAGGTCATCCATCAAGATGGTAACAATTTAAAACAGATTTATAGTGATTATAATATTGACCAGAGTACCCTCCGGGCAACCCTGGCTGAGTTTGGCGAAACCTTAGAGGATTATATTTTTTTAGATGATCTTTATATGAACACGGACTATTACTTATACAATTTAACACCCAGAGAGCCTGATTTTGACCAAAAACTTGCAGATTATCTGGCCGAAGCAACAGCAATCCGGGGCTTTCAAGTTACTTCTGACCATGTTGAAAATGCATTAGCTCTTTACGGATCTGAGTTAAATGATTTTAAGACGGTCGACGAGCTGTCCGACTTTTTAGGAGAAATCATCCATAAAGATTTGAGCAATGTCGGTCCTTATTTTGAAATGGCCACAGAAGATGTTCTGCAGCTTATCTCTGATAACGGGCTAGACATCCATAGCTATGTTTTCTTAGATGATTTATTCAACGATTTAGACGGCGAAATTATTTGGGAGGAGGATTTCTTTGATTTAAGCTTTTTTATGGAGGAGTTCGATTTAACAGAGGATGAACTGCTTCGTTTGGAAGAGCATATTCGGAGTATTCCAGACATCACCAGTGATGAAACAATTGCTAGAATGCTCAATTTAGCAGAACGCATGATGGCTTTTTCCGATTTTGAGAAAGCGACAGAATTAACGCCTGGACAAGCTACGGAGCTATTATCTATTTTCCATGAATTGATTGATATCTTTCAGTTCCATGTAGAATTTGTTCTTGTTACAGACGAAGGAGAAGAGCCGATCACCCTGCAGACACTATTCAGCTTAACAAAGCTCGAAAATACGGACTTGAAGGCGAATATTTATAACCTGCAAGGAGACTTTCTTGCTGACTTGATTATTTCCGGGGAAATAGTTGACGCTGATACGATTATAGATACTGGAAATGCGATTCAAAAGGAAGCAGACAAGAAAACAGAGCCTTCCGTCATCACAAGCCCGGACAAAGAACCTCCGGCAACAGAGGAGACTTCTTATGTGAAGGAATCTCCAAAAACAGCGGAAGCTGACGTGGACATGGAAGCAGCCTCAACAGTTGAAAGCGATAGGGATAAAAAGGAAAAGCTCCCTGATACTGCTTCTAATTATGCAGAAAAAGGAATCTGGGGACTGGCATTTATTGCAGCAGGCGGGTTCCTGCTGTTTTTAGCAAGAAGGCGCAAGCAAACCGTATAAATATTAATCAACATTTGCACATTAAAAAAGTAAGATATATTTGCTTATTCTTAAGTGCGGTTGAGATATAATTATTCCAGCCTGAACCAATCCATAGAAACCAAATCGCATAAATGATAAACTTAAAGAGAAATCAACTGGTTGGAAAGGCGGAATAATCAATGTCTATCAAACTGCAACGTATCTATGAAAAATCTAACGACTCTGGATATCGTGTATTAGTGGACTTAGTCTGGCCGCGGGGAATTTCCAAAAAAGACGCAGAGCTCGATGATTGGGCCAAAGAAGTAACACCTACGCCAGAATTACGAAAATGGTTTAACCATGACCCTGAAAAATTTGCAGATTTTAAATCAGCATATAAAAAAGAACTGCTAAATGATGATGAAAAATTAAAGAAATTAGCTGAACTCCAGAAACTGCAAAAGCAGCAGACACTTATTTTATTGTATGCTGCCAAAGATAAAGAACACAATCATGCCCTTGTATTAAAGGAAGTACTGGAAAGCAAACTCCCAAAATAATGCTATAAGCACAGCAAAAGCGTACCTTACTTCAGGTACGCTTTTCGCTATACATTAAAATTAACAATATACTTATGGATATCTGTCCGGTAATAAGCAACCGAATATTCTACCAGCCTGTCACGCTCGTCATAAGAAAAACGTTCCCGCTGCAGTAACGGCTGCAGCTCCATTTCCAGCATCTCTGCAACAGCCGGCTCCGGGATAGCCACGCTGAATTCATCCTTGAACCGAAAGAAGCGGATTCCCTCCTGATAGAGCATATCGTATAATGAATTGACAAAGACATTGGGATCATTTGGCAGGGAAATCGATGATGGAATATAATGCCTGAAATGAATGTAGGGCTTATCGTCTAATGTATAGAGACGTTCTACACAATAAGCGCCTTCCCCAGCTAAATCATGGATAGCAGGCAGGATAGCGTCTACTTTTTCCACCTCGATCAGCTTTTTACCTAATTGATGACCTTCCCCAATCAGATATTCAGAAAAACGCTGTCCTTTGGAAAGCTTCGAAACAGCCTGGTTCGCCAGTACTGTCGTCCCAATGCCGCTTTTTTTCTCCACATATCCTTCCTGAGCTAATTGTTCCACCGCCCGGCGAATCGTAATTTTACTCACTTCGAATTCTTTTTCTAATTCCGGTTCAGAAGGAATTAAGCTGTTTTTGGGATATTGTCCGTTAATTATTCGTTCCTTCAATATCTCCTTCACCTGTAAGTATAAGGATCCCTGTCTTAAATTTAGCTTCATTGTCATCTCTACCTTTCTATATCCAAATCCACTGTATGCGTGCCCGTCATTCCCCTTACTTTCACACTGTATCTCCTGATGAACGCATGCCCATGCTTGTTATATCTTTTTCTACTTTCTTATTATACCAAGAATCCTGCTCATACTAAAATTTGTAGTCAACCGGAAAGGGGTCCCTTCCCCCTGCTATTCATAGGAATAATGCTTTTCCAATTCAATATATTCATTACCGAGATAAACAGCCTGCGGTTTAATCACTTGGTTTGTGATGATTTCATTTCCCATCGAGTCAACCAGCGTTTTTTGTTGATGCTCGACAGTAAAAAAAGTAAATTCTGCATAAGAACCGCGGTGAAAATTACCTAGCTTCGGCTGCTTTAAAACCTGTGCCGGGATTTCTGTTACCGCACGGATAACCGCTTCCAATGAATAACCCAATGCCAGGAATTTCGTCAATGTTGCTGCTATGCTGTACACGGGGCCATTTATTTGATTTTCCTCATAAATATCCGTGCTGATTGTATCAAAAGATATTCCTGATCCCATTGCTTTTTTGGCTACAGGAAAGGAAAAGCTTGATTTCCCATGCCCTACATCAAGATAGATACCTCTTTGGACGGCTTCCGCTAAAGCCGAGGCAACTTCTCCTCCAGGCTTTAGAATATGATTGGGGTGTTTCCCATGATAACAGTGTGTGAGAATATCCCCTTTCTTTAACAAAGGCAGTATCTCCTCCAGCATGGGCGGGGCGCTGCCTACATGGACCATGAGCGGCTTCCTGAGCGCTTTGCTGTACTTAATTGCCAAATGCAGCGGTTTTAATCCATTATCCCCCACCACGCTGGCACTCATCCTCGCTTTTAACCCAATAATGAAAAAAGGATAATCAGCTGCCGTATTTTGTATTGCGTTCCAGGAAATATTATTTATATCTGCTAATTCATCCATTTGTTTTAAACCAATCCTTGAGATATTCAGAAAAGCAAGCACTCTGGTTTTTGCCGCTTTTGCAATCTGGTGGAATTCCTCTATCGTATCTGCTCCGCTGCTTCCCGCATCGACTACAGTGGTTACTCCTGTTTGATAACCAATTTTATCAGGGACAGCGCAATAAGGCTTATATTTTGGAAAAGCATGTGTATGTAGATCAATCCACCCAGGCGAAACATACATCCCTTCTGCATCTGCCAGAACTGGATAAAAGCTGCCTGCATCTGCGACAACATCCTTGATTCGCCCATTTTCAATTAAAATATCTGCCTTTTGCCCATTCGTAAGTAATGCATTTTTAATCACCTGTACCATCGCCCGTCCCCCTCTGTCCATGCTTTTCTTTTATCACGGAAAACCGCCTGTAAAACTCCCGCTTCATGACGCTTCGTTTTATCTATTTTATTATTTCTAGACTGCCGCTTCATACTTGGCAAATGTTTTAGACACCCCCCACGTAATCAAGTAAGCGGAAAGGCTGCCTCCGAAAAAGAAAAGCACTGCCGGAAATGCTTGAAATATTAAATAACCGCCTGCACCAATACAAACCAGTAAAAATACCGTGAGTATCGGATGAACAATCGCAATAATTAGCGGCCATTTTAAGTACTGTATGGTTCGCAGCTTAAAATGGACATAGACCGGAAATAAATAAACCAAGAATACAGCCAGCAGCGCAAAGGCGATCACAACGGAAAATTGGGCCATTTGATAGACTAAGGCGCTTTGTGCACCAAGTATTTGAAATTGTACCGAAAACAAGTAGCCAAGCGCGAACAATATAATACCAAGACCGTTCGCTTTCCAAAATTCCTGCCGGTAGATTTCCCAGAATACTGCAAACATCCGAACTTCCTCCTCGCCCCGCTGCCACTTACGGACAACAGCGAACATCGCGACCGTTGCAGGCATAACTCCAAAGAAAAGAAGACCTGCCATCGTAAATAGAATCCATAATATATTCAGATAAGCAAAACGTGTTATCCAAATCGCAACGCTATAATATCCGCGAGCTACCTCTGCCATCATTACCTCTCCTTTCCTTTGTGTATGTGTACTGTTATTCCTTCACAGACCCTATCAATACTCCTTTTACAAAGAAACGCTGCAGGAACGGGTAAACAATCAGCAGCGGCAGTGCAGATACGATAATCACCGCATATTTCACAAGGGAAGCTGTCTTTATTTGATCTGCAAAGGACTGCGCGCTTCCGGCAGCACTGGACGCACTGTCTGCACTCACTTCATTCAGGATGAGAATTTGCCGTAAGATAAGCTGGAGCGGAAATTTATCTTCACTCCGCAAATAAATCAGCGCATTGAAATATTGATTCCATAACGCAACGCCGTGAAATAATGCCATAACAGCAATGATTGGCATCGATAACGGCAAGACGACTTTAAAAAATAAATAAATATCACTGGCTCCATCGATTTTAGCTGCTTCCACCAGCTGATCGGGAATCGTCTGCTGAAAAAAGGTCCGCGCTACGAGAATCGACCAGGCACCGACTACTCCGGGAATCACAATCGCCCACATCGTATCCAGCATCTGCAGATTGCGGACGACCAAATACGTAGGAATTAATCCGCCATTGAATAGCATCGTAAATAAGATAAACCAAAGCCAGGCTTTTTTGCCCATTAATTCTTTCCGCGATAACGCATACGATGCCGGCAGGAGGACAAACAAGTGAATAATGACGCCGACTGCTGTATATAGAATGGTGTTTTTGTATCCTGTCCAAATCGCATCATTCTGAAATACACGCTGGAAACCCTCAAACGTCAAATCTACCGGCCATAGCCACATCTTCCCTGTGTTTACAGCATGAGGATCACTGATGGACGCACTAATCACAAATATCAGCGGATAAATAATGATTAACGTCACAAGCAAAACAAATATTAAATTGAGCCGGTCAAAGGCTTTATCCGACAAACTGAACCTGGACATCACGCATCTCCCTCCTTACCATAGGCTGTTCTCGCTAACTTTCCGTGCAATTTGGTTCACAGTAATCAAAAGCACGATATTAATAGCTGACTCAAATAACCCGACAGCGGCAGCAAAGCTGTATTGTCCTTCCAATATCCCTGTCTCATATACAAAGGTTTGAATAACGTCCGACGTCTCTGAATTCAGCGTATTCTGCATTAAGAGTACCTTTTCAAACCCGATTTGCATGAAATTACCGATATTCAAAATAAACAAGATAACGATTGTCGGCATAATACTTGGAATATTAATCCTTGTAATCCGCTGCATCCGTGTCGCACCATCTACTTTAGCCGCCTCATGTAATTCCGGGTTCACGCCTGCCAGTGCAGCAAGGTAAATAATCGTGCTCCATCCCAGCGTCTGCCATTGACCGGACCATACAAAGATATGGCGGAACCAGTCTGGACTGGTCAAAAACGGAATCGTATCCATTCCAAGCGCACGTAATAAGTGATTTATCAAGCCTGTATTCGGGTCCAGAAAAGCTACCAGCATCCCGACAACAACGACAACCGATATAAAATGCGGTGCATAGGTCAGCGTCTGTGTCCATTTTTTAAATGCACCATTTCGGAGCTCATTAAATGCTAACGCTAAAATAATCGGCAATGGGAACAAGACCAGCATATACAGGTTTAAAATAATGGTGTTTTTGAGCAGTCTCCAAAAATAATAGGAGCTGAAGAAACGTTCAAAATGCTCAAACCCGACCCATTCGCTTCCCCAAATGCCAAGTGTTGCAAAATAATCCTTAAAGGCAATCTGCACACCGTACATTGGTATATAATGAAATATAAAAAAGTACAAAAAGACTGGCATCATGAAAAGGTATAACTGCCAGTTGCGCAGAAAATTCTTTTTGATAACGGCTCCTCTACCCTTTTGTATGGATTGATTTTTTGCCATCTTTCCGTTATCCCCCTTTTTTCTATGGAATTTCCCTGCTAAATGAAACACAGCAGCAGCGAAAATCCATTCTTGTTTCTTATGTAATCCATCTCATGATGTACCCACTTGTAAAAAAAGAGAGGGCATGAGATCTACTGCCCTCTCGATGTGAATGAACCTTTTTAAACCTCTGCTTTAATTAGATTGATAGCGGTCATATGCAGCCTGGTAAACCTCCTGCAATTCTTCCATTCCCATTTGCTCGATCGTTTGGATATAGCTATCCCAGTTATCTAAATCTTCATCACCTGTAATAAACTTGTCGCGCATTTCTTCTACATACTTATTAATGTCCTCACCTGTTGATTGCAGAATACGGTTTTCCTCTTCTGTGAAAGTAAACCTCGGCCATACCTCATCAATGACTTGCGGCTCAATTTTTTCAGCTGCTTCCATTGATTGCGGTGCGGTTTCTCCTCCTTGGAAGTAATCTGCTTTAATAATTCCGCTGATGGAACCAAGCCAGGTTAAATCCTGGGCAATCGCCTGTTCAAATGTCATGTCACCCTCCGGATTCAAAATATGATCACTATAAACGGCTTCTCCATCTTCTATTTCAAATGTTTCTCCTTCTACACCCATATAGTAAAGCTCTGCACCTTCATCTCCATAGAAATGATCCATCCAGCGGACCGTTGCAGCCGGGTTCGGGTTTTCACTGGTAATCACCAGGTTATCTGGAGTCCATACAGAGGATGAAAGTTTATTATAAGACTGATGCCCGTCTGGACCTTCTAAAGCTGCTAAACTATTATATTGCGAGCCAATCTCTTCCCCGAATAATTCAATTGGATCATAGAAAATCATACTTCCATATAGATTATCCGATGCATTGGCAAGGAACTGGCCCCATTCAATGGTAAAAATGCTTTGATCAATTAATCCTTCTTCGTACAGCATATGGATGTATTCCAGCATCTCTCTATATTCATCAGCGGTTGCATAGTAGCGCACCTTCGAGTCATCATTCGGATCTAAATCCAAGTTTGTGTTGGAGGCACCATGGTTCATTACGCCGAACGATCCAGACAGCCATTGAACAAGCTCCGCAATGTCTGTACCTCCATAAGGAATCGTATCCCCATTTCCTACTGGATCAAGTTCTTTTACTGCCTTTAAATATTCATAAAAATCTCCTGTCGTTTCCGGAATATCCATATCCAGCTCATTCAGCCAATTCTCATTCACCCAAGGTCTTGCACTGAGCCGTAAAGAGAGAAAATCATCTTCAATGAGCGATGGCATGGAGTAGATATTACCATCAGGGAAAGTAATTGCTTTTTCAATTGTTGGGTCATTTTCCATTAAAGCTTTTAAATTTGGTGCATATTCATCAATCAAATCATTTAATGGCAGGAACGCCCCTTGGGAACCGTATCGTAATAAATCCGTATTTGACAGCTCTGCAAGGAAGAATGCATCTGGCAGGTCACCACTGCCCAATGCCAGGTTTCTATTCTCCTCCAGAGCATCCGGGCTTACGGAATTCCAATTCACATTAATGTTTGTTAAATCTCTGTACGTATTCCAGATTAAAATATCATTCCAGTCATTGCCTTCATTTTGTGCGGGCTTGTTCGCAAAGATAGTGAGCTCTAATTCCTCTTCTACGATTGGAAACCCTGTCGCATTGACATTATCGCCGCCCGCTGCTTCGCCTTCCTTACTATCACCGTCATTTCCGCTGCTGCACGCATATAAAGCGCTTACAAAAACAAGTGTTGCGATGAAGAAAAACCATTTCTTTAACATAATGAACCCCCTTTTAAGTAGGTAAAAATGTAAAACAAACTTTTTCTAACAAACAACTGCCATCTTCATTTTTTAATTTAGTTCCTTCCCCCTTTAATCAAATAATGTCTAAGATGTCATACGGATTATTTTGCTTATTCAAAATAGTACCACTATTATCCCAAAACGTCAACATAACATTATAATGATTAATATAAATCTTTTGTCTTTATTTGTCGGACGGCTTATTTTCTCACCAATTTGTTCTTTTAGAATGGATTCAAAATGCTATAAAGCAACAATACAAACTGGAGACTGTATAGAAAATGTATTATCTATCATGGAATAGGTACCATTCATTTGTTTGAAAACAGCCAGGTTGTTACTGTGCTGGTGGCAAACAAATAATTGATTATCTACCCATTGGTTACTACAAAAATGTCTTGGCCATTCGCCGCCTGCAGAAATAGAGCCTTCCTTTTCCAATGACCCATTTTCAGTTACTTTAAAAAGACTCAATGTATCTGATCCCCGATTAGAGGTAATCACCTTGCCATCCAAAAATTGAATTTCTGCTCCATAATTTCTTATTTCACGAACTGTTTCCACCGTTTGAATGCACTGTAAAGAGTCCGACGGAACCGCATATTGATAGACAGATACGGTGGATTTGTATTCATTGACCACATATACGATTGGCTTCTCCGGGTGAAAAGCTACATGCCTCGGTCCTGCTTTTTCCGGGACTGTCAAGCTTTGAAAGGGAAGTAAACTCCTCCGCTCTTCATCCCATTGATACAGATAGATGTTGCTTTTACCAATATCCGTCAGCAGGAAAAGGGACGTTTCTGGAATTTGCCGAACGGTATGGATACGGGAAGCCTGCCTGTTTTCAGAGACAAAAGCAATATGCTCTGCTTCTTCCTGCAGATCTCCGTTATCATCCAGTGCAAAAACAACAACACCTGCATTCGAATAATTACTGATAAATAAATACTTCCCGCAGGCACTCACCTCCGCGTAGCACGGACCGCCATGTGTCGGCAAACGCCTTCTTTCCTTCAGACGATGGGCTTCATAGTCCAGTTCATAGCAAACTACCTCTCCATCCGCTGCTTCACTGATGGCATACACACGGTTTTTCACCGGATGCTTCACTAAAAAGGATGGATTAGCAATTCCGGCTTGTTCCCCCAGAGGTGTCACTTCACCTGATTCAGCATGTATATTCAACCAATGAATACATGCCAAATCTACTTCTCCATAGCAGCCGACAAGTACTTCTGTATTCCGTTTATCCATGAGGCATCCTCCTTAATAAATTGGCAATACATGAAAAAATACGTTAGGGGAAGCCATCCGATAATAGTAGCTGCACCAGCCCAAACCGCTGGACTCCTCCACATTCGGAGAGAAATATAACCGCTCCTGCTCCAGTTCATCGATTGCCTCTAAATCTCCTCTTACATACTCCTCGATTCTTAAGCGGGCAGTATCTAAACGCTGTAATAATCCTCCATAACGAATATCTATTACTTCCCACCCAAAAGGTTTATTCAACGACAGCCACTGCTTCCGATGCGCAGCATGCAATTCCTTCACACGCCCTGTCACTTCCGGGATAACCTGTCGGGCAATTTCCTGCAGCTTTTCCTGATTCCCTGCATCATAAGCTGCTTTCAGTTCGACACCGATATCCCCTTTTTTAGCTAAGACCCAACACAGCTTCTCCGGCACATCAAAAAAGCGCTCTGACGCCTGCTGGTTATACTGCTGGATTTCCTCCGCCAGCTTCTTATAGAAATTTCCGACAGGATTTTTTTCGACATGTTTATCAAATAATCCCAGCAGCACATCCTGCCATTGCAGGAATTTAGAAGGGTTCGTCTGTAAGGTGTTCCCTTCGTCTACCCCTGGCGGCTGATCCATTTTATTCAAGGCCAAAAGCGCTTCTGGATCCATACCTGTACAAAATAACGTACGTTCCTTCACACGGGTTATATCGATTTCGGTATGATACGCATGCTCAGCATAGAATTGCAGTCCATAAAGTGCATGGTACACATTGCTCTCATAGCCATCGTCTCCCCAAAGCGTTACAAATACATCGCCTACACCTTCCTCCTTGCAGACAGCAAGTGCCGGCTCACTGGCAGTCAGAGAGATTTGATAATTCGGGGCAAAGGTATTCCACACCCACATTCCCCCTGCAAATGCCGGTGTACTGCCAAACCGTTTTAATTGCTGCAGCATCCGCTGATAATGCTCCCTATCTGCTTGAGCATACTGCCAATACATATACTGCACGTTATCTGGCAGCTGATTCACGATATACTCTGGTAAATCTGTGGTTTTGTCATAGCTGTCCCCCGTTTCGGAAGCCAGCTTTAAAAACATATCGCTCCACATCACCACACGCAGCTGATACTTATCCGTTATTTCCACGATTTTATCCAGATGTGCTTTCATCAGTTCAAAACGATCCTTGAAACCATGGATATTTAAATATCTGCCTCGTCCCACCTCTTCCGCTTCGTCCATACCAATATGAATGCGATTGCTACGGAAGGGCCTGGTTGCAGAAGCAATCATCCGGTCCAGCAAATCATACGTAGCATTACTCTCTAATAACAGCGCACCCCGCGTATCCTTATAGGTATAAGCCGCATCCCATTTCAGAAATTCCTCTAAATGCGCCAACGTCTGGATACAAGGAATCAGCTCGATACCAAATAGATTTGCATAATTATCCAGTTCCCGCAGCTCTTGTTCACTATAACGCCCGCGCATATAACCAAAATAAGGCTCTCCGTCTACTTCATACGTGTCCTCCATGTACAGCATTGCCGTATTATGTCCCATCACCGCTAATTTCCGGATGAAGTCCTTTAGCGTAGACAGCTTCATCGTCATATTACGCGATAAATCAAACATAGGCCCTACACTGGAGAATTGCATCGTCTCTTGAATATGGATTTGTTTATTTCCCTTATTCCACTGTTCTAAAATCAAGCCAAGCGCTCTGAAAAAATGGCATGGCTCATGGTAGGTAACCGTGCCGCCCCCTTCATCAAAAGTTATTATTAACCCGTTGATACGCTCATCCTGCCTCCCGGTCAGTACAATGCCGCCCTGTTCTGCAAGACGGAATGCATAGACCTCCTGCAATTCTACGATTCCTGCGTGTAAGCTCACTGCATCCCCTTTAATTGAAATTTCCATTTATCATCACCCCTTCATATCTATGCTGTTCCCCTTTAAATCATAACGTTATAATGTATTATTTGATAACAAATCTCTTTTAAAGAGAACAGCAGCATTCTAATTTATTGTTTTGAAAACCCTTTCAAGTAGTTAATTTCGACTTTTTTTTGGAAACTCCTTCTTTTTCAACAACATTTTTCTTATCTATTTTTTACAGCATCAGAAAAAGCAATGAACTATATGTATTTCAACACAGCTCATTGCTCTTTATTTATTCCTTTGCCATCGCAAATTCATGCTCATCTAATTTTTGTTCTTTATCATTGTTATTCAATGCAAAAATCGAGAAGATAACAAATAATACTACAATGGAGCCTAATATATAGAAGGTCGTTTCGTAGTTAGTCAAATCATAAATCCAGCCGACTAATGCAGAGAAAATGATAACCCCAATTTCACTGGAGACCTTAAAGCCGATGAGATAAACCGTTGCAGATAACCGCACATCGAAGTTTGCAGCAATATATTTAAATACCGCAATCAATAAAATCGGTAATTCCACTGCGTGAAGCATTTTCATGAATGAAATACCAAATCCGCCTGTTACCATGGCGGAACCAATGATACGAAAAGCCATGATACTTCCTGCCAATACAAGCGAGCGCTTAATTCCGACTTTGTTCACAATAAATGGTGCCAGGAATAAGAAAATCGCTTCGACAAATACTTGTATAGAGTTCAGAATTCCGTAAACGGTGTTTCCATCCGTACCTGCCCCGGAGAATAGGCTTACAAAGTAAACTGGGAAAAGCTGCTGATCATATACCGTATAAATACATACGGTTCCAAACAGATAAATAATTAAAAACCAAAATACTTTATTTGAAACTAAAAAGCGAATATCTTTCATTGATATATTGGAGACACTTTTTTCTTCTGTTTTCGTAACCTCCACTTTAAAAAACACATTAATCAAAAGAAAGATAATTCCTGTTCCCGATGCAATCCAGAAATTAATATGTGGATTAATACTCATTAATGCCCCTGCGCCAATAGCAGAAACAGCATAGCCTAATGAACCCCACATCCGTGCTTTACCAAATTCAAAATCGTATTTACGGCTGAGTTTTTCTGTAAAGGATTCCAAAAATCCTGCGCCTGCTATAAACCCTGCGCCTAAATAAATAGCACCCAAAGCTGCTCCTAAGTAAAAATTATTCAAAAGTAATGGCTCATAGACATAAATAACAAATGGTGCAATAAGAACAAGTACCACACTCTGTATCCAGACAAGATTTTTCTTCGTCCCCAATTTATCCTGCATATATCCATAAAGAATCATGAAGAATAAAGAAAAGAATGAGTTAAACGAGTAGATTGTTCCGACTTGTGCTCCTGTTAGTCCAAGACTGTTATTCAACCAAATCGCATAGAAAGACCACCAGATAGACCATGTGATAAAGAAGAAAAATAGATAGCCAGATGAGAACCAATATTTACTATTTTTTAAAAAATCCATATTTATTAAATCCTTTCTTTGTAAAGCAAGGAGGAGCTTTTCTTACTCCTCCATTCAGTTATGTTTATTTCCAAATAGAATGCAGCTTTGTCCATGTGACAGTGTCTAATTGCAGCGTTTCATTTACTGTAGAAATTTCCAGCTTTGTTACTGTTCCTTCTGGATAAATCAAGTTTGTTGATACAGTTAAACCATCATTTAAAAAGATTTCTGCAGATGATCTGTCAATAATTACTTTCAGATTCTGAACATCCATTCCATGTAAACTGCCTTTTATTTCTTTCGGAAAATCTGCTGAAAAGTCAACCAGCCCATCCGTACGATAGAATGTATAAGCATCTTCTTTATAGTCTAATTCTAATCGGAACGCTTCATCTTGATCTGTAACTAATTGCACGCTCCACTTCGTACTAGCTGATGCTGTTGAAACCTGCAAATCTACTTGAGCAGTATCACTAATTTCGTAGCTTTCCGGCTTACCAGGATGAACAGTTTCATCTTTATAAGAAACCTCTTCCCTGCTATTATCTGCGGTGATGGCCTCTTGCTTTAATAAGAGACTTCCATCTTTTTCAAATAAGGAAAGCTTCCGCGCCAGACTCATTGCGCTGCGCCATGGCGAGACCGGGAAAACTCCCGCATACTGCCAGTTATTCATCCAGCCGACCCAGTAAGTATCCTCTGTATTGTCCCAGCTGACAGCTGCATAAAAATCTTTTCCTGCATCTGCCCATTTCAGTTCATCTTGCGGTGTTTCATTCGGGTGAAATTCTTTCCCATCAAAACTTCCAGTAAAATAATACACTGCGGAACCGCCGTTAGGCCCGTCTGCATTGATGCTTACAATAAGTATCCATTCTTTTTTAGAACTGTTCTCTACTGGTAAATAAAGCAGGTCCGGACACTCCCAGACACCGATATAGGAAGGATATTCTTTTCCAAATGAAGATAGATAGGTCCAATCAATTAGATTTGGCGAGCCATAAAACTGGATATGGTCCCCACAAGCCAATACCATGACCCATTGCTTGCTTTCTTCATGCCAGGAAACCTTTGGATCACGAAAATCTTTTATTTCTGTGTTTGGAATAACTGGGTTCCCTTCATACTTTATCCACGTTCTTCCCTTGTCCTCACTGTAAGCGATACTTTGCTGCTGACTTGCACCATCATGTGTGAAGATGGCGACTAATCCGCCGGCATCGCTTTCAAACAAACCACTCGTATTATTTTTATCTACGACTGCAGAGCCTGAGAAAATCGTTCCCAATTCATCTGGTGCTAACGCAACCCCATGCTCTTCCCAATGATACAGGTCTGTACTTGTTGCATGTCCCCAGTTCATATTTGCGTGGTCATTGCCATGTGGATTGTACTGGTAAAATAAATGATACTCTTCTTCGTAATAAACGAGGCCATTTGGGTCATTCATCCAATTTTCCTTTGGTGTGAAATGTAATTGCGGACGATGTTTTTCTTGATATAGCATGTAAATCTCCCTCTCTTTAGAAATGTTATTCTTATGAAACTGTGAAATAATATTTGTTGTTCTATGTAGTATTAACTTATACTTTGAATATAATGTCAACCGGTTGACATTATATTCATAAATATCTTTGATTTAAAACTTATAATGTAAAATATCTCTAAAAAAGAACAATTTAACTGGCATAACTATGTGAAATCCAGTTATAAAAGCTGGATTTCACATAGTTTGAATGAATTCATTAGCAAACGTTTATTCCAGTTATTTCTATTATTTAATTCCTGTTCCAGACCCGCCAAGACCCTGCAGAATATATTTTTGCGCCAGAATATATACAATGATTAACGGAATCGTAGATATCGTTAAAATCGACATAACCTGATTCGTAAAAACCGGTTCGGTTGTATTAATATTTGTTATTGCTACTTGTAACGGGAATTTCGACGTATCTGTCAAGACCATCAATGGCCATAAATAGTCATTCCAGCTGGCGATAAAAGAAAGTGTACCAACTGTTGCAATGGCTGGTTTGGACATAGGCAGCACAATTCTCCAAAAAATGGTCCAGTTGTTTCCCCCATCAATCTTAACAGATTCAATAACCTCTTCAGGCACCGCTTTAAAGAAATTCCTAAATAAGTAGATAAAGAATATATTTGCAATTAACGGCAGGATTACTGCTAACCGTGTATTTAAAATTCCTAAACTATGAGCTACGGTAAACTGTGTAATAATAATCGTTTCCACTGGTACAATCAACAGTGCAAGCATTAATGCAAAAAGAATTTTCTTTCCCCGGAAATGGAACCGGGCAAAAGCATATCCAGCCATAGCATTGACAACAATGGATCCGCCTGTAATCACTACTGCATAAATAACACTGTTAAAAATATATTGTACAATATCGAATCGGTTAAATAGTTCTTTATAAGACTGCAGCCAATCAGATGGATTAAGCGACGGGAGCAATGCTTTAATTCCGTTCATATCTGTATAGATACTGGCTTCAGGCTTCAATGAGGAGACAATCATCCAAATTAAAGGAAATACAAAGATACATGCGATTAATATAAGTACTGTATATTCGATAATTCTTCTAATTGGTTTTTTCATTAGTTATCGTCCTCCCTTGAAACTCTGCTTTGGATAAGAGTAACAATTCCGATTACAATCCCAAAGATAACAGTCATCGCACTGGCGTAACCTATCATCCGATCAGAGAAACCAGATTGATAGATATAGTAAACAGGCGTCATGGTTGCATTCATTGGTCCGCCTTGTGTCATGACCATCGGCTGTATAATCAGCTTAAAGGCAGATATTAATGTCGTAATCATAATCAATATAGATGTAGGCTTTAATAAAGGCAATGTAATGTAGTAGAATTTCTGCCATTTATTCACTCCATCTATTTTTCCTGCTTCATATACCTCTCCAGGAATATTCTGAAGCCCCGCTAAAAAAATAAGCATTTGATAACCAGCCCCCTGCCAAGCAGATACGAATACAATAGTAACCATAGCTTGGGTCGGACTGCTTAAAAATGGTTGCGGATCTATTCCTACATTAAGAAGTATATTATTAATCAAACCTTCTGAAGGATTTAATAAATATAACCAAAGGACAGAAATAACAACGAGCGACAAAACAACTGGCGAGAAGAAAGCAACTTTAAAGAAGATATTTCCTTTACGCTGTTTGTTAATCAATAAAGCCAGGCCAAGTGCTGCCCCAACTTGAATTGGAATAACAAGTACTACAAATAAGGCAATGTTCTTTAAACTTTGTATGAAAACAGGATCTTTAAAGATTGCTATAAAATTTTCAAGCCAAACAAAATTAATATCATTTGGTGTTAATAAATAGTAATCTGTAAATGAATAATAGATTGCTAATAACGATGGATAAACTAGAAATAACCCTAGTAATATTAATGCTGGCGCTAAAAAAATATAAGCTGCTAAATTCTCCTTCTTTTTAATATTCATTTCCTAAACCCCTTTTAAATATTTCAGCTTAGTAAAATACTAAGCTGAAATATTCTTAATATAATTCGGTCTAACGTTCTTCCTGTAATTTTCTAGATTAATCTAATGCACTCTGAATTTGTGCTGCCTTGTCATCAAGCAACGCTTGAATGTCACTATTTTCTTCATAATAAGTTGTGTCGCTTATTGTATCCTGAAAAATACGGCTTACTTGCGGGTAATTAGGCAGAAGCGGACGAGCTTGTGCAGACGCTGCGTTCTGTTCAATTAAAACATTCATTTCATCACTTACTTCATCTGTAATTTCATCAATTGCCGAGTAAGATGCCGGCAGAACACTATTTGCTAATGACATTTCTGATAATGATTCCGTAGATACCATAAAATCAATTAATGCTCCTGCTGCTTCCTGTTTTTCAGAAGAAGCAGACATTGCATATTGCCAGCTTCCTGATGGTGATACAAGTTCACCTGTATCTGGAGACGTTGGATATGGCATCACACCGTATTCAATATCTGGATATTCTTCAAGCTCTGCAATTGTCCATGAGCCGCCAAGCTTCATTGCGTATTCTCCAGTATGGAACCCTTTTTCCACCGGTGTAATCGTACTGTAACCATTTTTCACCATATCCTGGATAAATGTGAACGCTTTGACGCCATTCTCGTCGTTTAAAACGCCTTCAGCTGTTGTGCCGTCTTCAGAAACGACATCTCCACCTTGCGACCATAAGAAAGGAGTAAATGCGTACATTAACCATTCGCTCTTATCGTCGAATCCCATATCAATAACTGGCTTGTCAAATTCATTATGCAATGTTTCATTCAGTTCTATGAATTGATCCCAATCCCACGGCTCGTCCACTGTCGGCAACGTTTCCAAGTCTATTCCCGCTTGTTCAAACATTTGCTTATTATAGAAAATACCTACTCCAGATTCTGAAAAGCCGACTCCATACATCTGGTCATCGTACGTACCTTGTTCAATAATGCTCGGCAGTAAATCATCTTTGTTGGTGAGATATTCATCGACTGGAGCAATAATTCCAGATTCTGCATATGCTGCTGTATTCGGACCATCTAATGTTAAGACATCGGGTAAAGTATCTGTTGTTAATGCTGCATTAATTTTATCTTCATATCCTCCACCACTTCCGCTGCGGGGAACAAATTCTGCTGTTGCTGTATATTCTCCTTCATATTCTTCATTGAAACGGTCAATAGTATTTTGCATTGCTTCTCCTTCAGGCGTTTCTAATGAAGTATGGAACCAAACAACTATCTCATTATCATTTGCTTCAGAGCTTCCTCCACTGCCACAAGCTGCTAAGAACAAAACTGCACACACGACACCGACAAGTACAGATAACTTTTTCATCACTAATCCCCTTTTCATTTTCAGTTTATTGTAACTGCTTACAAAAGATTATATGACAACCGGTTTCATATGTCAACCGGTTGTCATATACTTTTTAAAATTTTTACAAGCTTATGGCATATTGTTAATGTCTTATTACAGGGAAGTCTCTTACGTTTAAATTTATCTATAATAGCAAAAAGAGATGAACCCAGGCTGGCTAATCACCACCTCCGATTCATCTCTTTTTTTCATCTATTTTTTCATCGCTAATGCAATACAGCCTTTTACCCCTTGATCGTCATCTAATCCCGGGGCTACAATCAACTCATCTACATTCTCTACTTCTATATAGCCGTTCAACAATTCCATAAATTTTTCACGAATCATTGGATAGAGCTTTTCCTGCTTCATTACTCCGCCGCCAAGAATAATTTTTTCTGGAGAAAGAATAACAAAATAATCCAATATAGCCTGTGCAAGGTAATATGCTTCTATTTCCCAAACATGATCCTCATCAGCTAATTCCGCTCCCTTGCGTCCATAACGCGCTTCGATTGCCGGTCCTGCAGCTAATCCTTCTAAGCAGGCTCCATGGCTTGGGCATGCTCCTTCAAAATCATCTTCCGGATGTTTTTTTAATATAACATGGCCCATTTCCGAATGGTTTCTTCCTTGAAACGGTTTGCCATCTTGAACAAGCCCAGCCCCAATACCTGTACCTACTGTTATGTAAAGACAGCTGGAGGCATCTTTTCCAATACCGTATTCATACTCTCCCATACTCGATGCAATAACATCTGTATTAATAGCTACCGGTATATTAAAACGTTTTTCTAATTCTTCCAAAAGAGGATAATAACGCCAAGGAACTTTCGGGGTGTTTTCAATCGCGCCATAGTTTTCACTGTCTGCCCGTAAATTGATTGGTCCAAAAGCTCCTACTCCCATTTTTTCAATCGAATACTTAGAAAAAAATTCTTCCACCCGTGCTAATGTTTCTTCAGGTGTTGTTGTCGGAAAAGCAGTTCGATCTAAAATGGTTCCGTCCGGATTACCTACTGCACATACAAACTTTGTTCCACCTGCTTCAATTGCTCCTATCATTTTGAAAACACTCCTTATCTATCACTCTTATTGTTTGATTATTATAGCAGATTTTTCTCATTGGGATATTATTTCATCCTTTTTTCTCCGTCTAAATAGGAATAAACATATTGTTCTTCATGTTACATGACCTGTTGTTTTCCCTTTCCACAGGGAAACCGGGAATGTTTTTTCTTTCAAATCATGGGGCTTCCCATCAATCTCCTGAATCAATGTTTCCACAGCATTTTCTGCAATTTGATATGTAGGCTGAATAATCGTCGATAAATCAGGATAAATCGAACGAATCAGACCTGTTCCATCATAACCAATAATTTTTAAATCCTCAGGTATTTTATAACCCAAACTTTCAGCATACTGTAAAGTACGAATAGCTAATAAATCATCACTGGCAAATATACCATCCACATCTGGATTTTCCTTAAAAAGCTGTTTTATAATATCAATATTGCTTTCTAAATAAGCAACATTCGGTACATGATACGTTAAAGGTATTCTTCCTGCATCATGCATCACTTTTTCATAAGCATATTGTCTTTCATTTGCTGGTGTTTCCAAATTCACATCTCCATTAATATGAATGATATTTTCACATCCGGCTTCTATCAACTCTTTCGTTGCCATTTCTCCGCCTTGAAAGTTATCTGAGCTGACAACATGAATATTCTCCGATAGATAATGGTCAATCACAACTGCAGGAAATTGCTGCTCCTTATCAACTAAGCCGCGATTATACGTGACAACAATTACCCCATCTACTTGATTACGCTGCAGCATGTCCCAATATTTTTTTTCTTTTTCTGCCTCTTGCAAACTGTTGCATAACAAAACTTTATATCCTTTGTCATTACATATCCTCTCAATATTATCCACTAGCTCACCAAAAAAAGGATGGTTAGTAGAAGGTACGATAACACCAATCAAGTAGGTACGCTTATTATACAGTGAACGTGCAAGGTCATTCGGTATATAATTGATTTCCTTCATCGCTGCAAACACTTTTTCTTTCGTTTTGCTACTGATGTATCCTCTATCGTTCAGTACACGAGAAACTGTTGTTGGAGATACTCCAGCAACTTTCGCGACATCCTGAATCTTAGGTTTCATAAAAATCTTCTCCTTTTGGCCCGCTTTCATTTATCTATTCTTAATCATATAGTCTTTCTGTCTCAACGTAAAGAATGGGTGTTAAACTGCACAAAAACAGCCTGATAAGATATAAATGTTTTATACCTTACCAGGCTGTTAGCTGCTAAACTACAACGCTTCCTTCACCTCATCCGGCAATTCCGCTTCACTTACTTCATCATACGAAGAAACTTCATTATCCTTATTCACGTAGAGCATCAGATATGCTCCCTGACGCAATTCCTTCTGGGCGGAAAATTCAACCTGAATTTCTTCCCCGTCCTCTGTATAAGCCGACTGCTCATACCAATACGTCTTCATTACTTCACCATTATCCAGCTTATCTTCTTCCGTATATGCTGATTCGTCGATTTGAACGTAAGCATTATCCTTCCCTGTCCGATTAAAGTCTACCGTCATCAACACTACAACTGCAGCAACAAATAAAACTACAACACCAATTACTAAAGCCATTATTTTCTTCATTTTACCCCTCCTGTGCGGCGGTCTGGGTGATTGTTTTATTAAATCCCCGAACCGTAACCACGTAATATAAAATATAAATCAATGTGTAGGCAGCCATCCATATAATAACCGGCTCCCATAAGTTCATATCTAATAAATTAGAAAATGCCATTAAAGCAACAGCTCCATGCATCAGACCTAATACCAGCGGTGCTAAGAAAATAAGACCGACTTGATAACGGACGGTTTTTTTCATTTCTTTTTTAGACACGCCGATCTTATATAGAACGGTATATTTATCCTTATCTTCTTCCGCTTCCGTCATCATTTTAAAGAAGATAATGCTGCCTGTAGCCACTAAAAATACCAGCCCCAAAAAGCTGCCGACAAATAACATCGCCCCCGATGATTCGATGGAATCCTGATAACTTTGGACAGCACTGGAGAAATGCTCTGTTTTTGCTTCCAGCTCTTTGGAAAGCTCTAAATGTTCCTTATAATCAGCGGTTTGTACAGCCTGATAAGTGCCTTCCCCGCCATCCAGCTCTTGAAATGACGCATCATCCATCACTAAAGTTATTCCTGGCAGAGTTTGAATATTGAACAGCGGTTGTTCAAAAAACTGATCCACCGCTTTCACGTCATTACCTACTTCTACCGTTTCTGCTTTCTCTTCCAACCGTTCATCATAAAAGGGATCAGCCATGATGACTTCATCGTTTGCTAAATCAACATTTTCTACATCCCAGCCGAGCGCTTCTGTCAGCCTCATAAACGTTTCTTCGTCAATGACATAATAGGACTGATCATATACTTCTCCTTCTACGGTAATGTCCTTCGCCTCAAAGCTGACCGCATCTTCTACTATACCTGAATCGATGTCCTGTTCCTCTCCCTCCCACATAAAGGAGAAGGGTGTAAATTGTTCTACATTTTTTTCGGTATTATAATACGTCCCGAATATTGCTCCGCCTGCCGTAATCGTTGTCGCACTCAACGTTGCAATAATCGTTAATGTTTTCGCATTCCCTCGAATCCGGTAAAGAAGCTGGGAGGAGGTCATCAGATTAAGTCCTTTCCAAGCCCACTTCTTACTCTTTTTCAATAGATTTAAAACATAAACAAGCACACTGTTAAATAAAAGATAAGACCCTAAAATCGTTAAACCGATGATTATCAGCGGCATCGCTAAGCCGAAAATCCGCCAGGCGGAAGAGGTCATTAAATCCTGAAGCGCCAGCCAATAGGCTCCAGCTAGAGCGAGTACACCAATCAGCGCAGAAAGGATGCGTGCTTTTGGCTGTGCTTCCCCTTTTTTCTCCGCATGGAATAAATCAATGAGCTTAAATTTATAAATCACCCGATAACCGAGCAGAGAAGTAACTAAAAAGATCAGGAAGAAGACCACTACTGTCTCAATCACTGCCTGCATGGAGAAAGCAAAACCAACAGATAATGATAAGCCCATTAATTTTAATAATAGAGCTAGTAAGGCTTGCGACAATAAGAAGCCTAACCCCACCCCGATAACTAATGCAATCAGTCCAATCACGATATTTTCAAAGAATAGTAAAAAACCAATCGATCGTTTACGTACGCCTAATAAGGAATAAAGCGCAACTTCCTTTTTCCTCTTTTTCATAAAAAAGGAATTAGAATACAAAATAAATATAGCCACAAAAATCATCAGTACAAATGCGGAAGCGCTCATCACTGCCTGCATTTGTTTCGAAGTCTCTGCCAATCCGCTGATATCATCACTATGCTTCAGCATGGCAAAGGTAAAATAAATAATAATCGAGAAAATCGTGGAACCAATATATAATCCATAGCTCTTCATGTTTCTGCGAATATTTTTTAATGCTAAATCAAATAAGGTCATTCCCGTCACCGCCTGCTTCTGCCAATTCATCTAATATCATCTGGAAAAATTCCTTTCGTGTATGCGTGCCGCGAATAAGCTCCTGCGACAGACCTCCATCTCTTATAAACAGAATACGTCTGCAAAAGCTTGCTGCATAAGCATCATGTGTTACCATCATCACCGTTGTTTCATGCGCTTCATTCAAATTGCTTAAGCTCTCCAACAAATCGGTAGCTGACTTGGAATCAAGCGCTCCTGTCGGTTCATCCGCAAAAATAAGCTTCGGGTTCGACACGAGTGCACGACAGGAAGCAGTACGCTGCTTTTGTCCCCCGGAAATTTGATACGGATATTTATCCAATAAATCCTCGATGCCAAACGAACGGGAAATGGCATTTACCTTCTCTTCAATTTCCTTCGCCGGCTGTTTGGCAATCGCTAACGGCAGCAGAATATTTTCCTTTACCGTTAAGGAATCTAATAAATTATAATCCTGAAAAATAAAGCCTAAATGATCGCGGCGAAAATCTGCCAGCTTATCCTCTTTCATCTTGGCAATATTGTCTGCCTCTACATAAATATCCCCTTTTGTCGGTGTATCGATCGTTGCGAGTACATTAAGAAGCGTTGATTTTCCTGCTCCAGAAGGTCCCATCACTCCGACAAATTCACCATGATCAATGGTAAAGGATATGTCTTTCAGCGCTTGAAATGTATTAGCGCCTTTTCCATATATTTTTTCAACACCATCTACTTTTAATAAATGCTCCATTATTTTTGCACCTCTTTTATATATTCCCTGTGAACGTTCTATATTTTTACTATAGACCTTCATCCTTAAACAGCCATCAATCTAACCTTACAAAATGTTTAAATCTCACTCATAGTTGACGAATTCCTGTTAAGATAGTAATAATTCAACTTTTTAGTAAATGATAAAAGAAAACCTCACTATATATATAAATAAGAAAGGCGGGAACACAGCATGGAAAAGCCAAAAATTTTAATCGTGGATGACGAACAGGACTTATGTCAGTTAATGAAAACAGCTCTGCAAAAAGAGGGGATGACCGAAATTGCAACAGCCGGCTCTATCCGGGAAGGATGGCAGCAATTTGTTAAATTTGAGCCCGATTTGGCGATATTGGATGTGATGCTTCCGGACGGCGAAGGCTATGATTTATGCCGGAAAATCCGTGAAATATCACGTATTCCAATTCTATTTTTGTCCGCGAAATCAGATGAAATCGATAAAATACTCGGACTTGCTATTGGCGGAGATGATTATATTACGAAGCCTTTCAGTCCTAAAGAAATGGCTTACCGTGTGAAAGCGCAGCTGCGCCGGGCAGGTATCTATTCCATGGAAGCTTCCAGCTCGCACGCCCCAGCGCAAGCAGATAAAAATATTGGCGAATTTACGATTAATGGGGATGAAACAGAAATAAGCAAGGATGGCAGGGTGTTAGAGCTGACGGCGAAGGAAGTCGGCTTAATGGCGTGCTTTATGCGCAACCCGAAGCATATTTTAAGTAAGGAAACCTTATTCGAAACCGTATGGGGTGAAGACTTTTACGGAGCAGATAATACATTGATGGTGCATATCCGCAGACTGCGGGAGAAAATTGAAGAAAATCCTTCAGAACCCGCCTACATTGTTACGGTAAAAGGACTCGGCTATCGCTTTAACCCATAAACTGCTTCTATGTTTACATGATGAAGAGATTTTTATTTGATAAAGGAGAAAGTGCACCATGAAATGGAAACTCACCATTCGCTACCTTATTTCCATTCTCAGTATTGTTTTTATCGTCAGCATTGTGAATACCGTTATTCTGCTTGCGTTAATATTGTCTCAGCACAATGAGGATCCAGAAGATATCATTCATGATACAGGAGAAAACTTTACCCGTTCCTTCTTTTACTATTTGTCTATGGAAGACGGCGAACCTGTTGTATCCGAAGAAGGAAAGGATGCACTGACCCGATTTGGAGCCTGGCTGCAAATATTAGACGAAAATGGAAATGTGTTATCCGATGAATTCGCACCAGATAATGCGGCTACACACTATACACCGATTGATTTAGTTCATAAATATAAATATATGGATGATGATTTGAATACCTACTTTATCGGAGAATATGAGGGCTTCAGCTATATCATTGGTGTTCCGGATTCCAAGCAGCAACGGACCATTATTATGGCTGACCCGCAACAGTTTCTGACATACGCTTCCCAATTCCTAGGTGCGATTATTATAGTCGATTTAATTATCGCCTTTATTGTCGGATTTCTATTCAGTACCGTGCTGACCAAACCAGTCTCGCGCATCATAGAACGAATCAGCGAGCTGAAGGAAAGAAAGTTTGAACCGAAGAAAATGAAGCGTCCAGGGGTATTTAAACGCGTTTTCTCTAACTTAAACGATGTATCTGAAACCTTGCAGGCTCATGAAAATGAACGGCAAAAACTGGAACAGATGCGTAATGAATGGATCAGCAACGTTTCACATGATATTAAAACACCGCTCGCATCCATCCGAGGTTATGCGGAGCTGCTAAGCAATGAGGATATCTCTGCAGAAGAACGCTTAGAATATGCCGAAGTCATTGAACGGCAATCACTCTATATGAAAGAGCTGCTGGATGATTTTAATTTAACGATGCGGCTAAGAAACCAGGAAATGACATTGAATCTTCAGGAAATCCGGGTAGAAGGCTTTGTCCGAAAAATGATTATTGATTTACTAAATGACCCGCAATTCCAAACACGTGACATTGACTTTAGCAGCTACGCACCCGAGTTAATTTGGAATATCGATCAGCATTTAATGAAAAGAGCTATACTTAACTTTATTTTCAATGCCTTGATTCATAATGATGAGAACGTCAAAGTAACCGTAGAAGTACAAGAAGACGGTATTATCATCCGCGATGATGGGAAAGGGATCAAGAAAGAAGAACAGGCACAAATTTTTGATCGTTATTACCGCGGCACGAATACGACTTCACGCGGAACCGGTCTGGGTCTGGCTATTTCAAGAGATATCATTCAGGCGCACGGCGGCATGGTGGAAATGGAGAGTGAAGTTGGGAAAGGGACGATGTTTAAGATTCGGATGCAATAATGTTTTGATTAGTGAATAACTGCTGTAGTCTTATTTTGTTTTAAAAAATATGATTCTTCCCCAAGAAATAAAAAGAAAAACATAAATAAATGTACAACAGGAATAGTATAACAGAGCCTTTGTTTTAACCAGACGATAGAGGGTACCACCCTATTGACAGAGAATCTGCGTTGAATTGTTGAATTAAAATAACGGTATAAACAAATATGCGTGTCGTATTCCCTGCTCATAGGAGAGTGCAAAAAAGAGCTGACTGACTATCAGTTCTTTTTTTATGTAAAAAAACCGCCATATGAAATCACATGACGGAAGAAAATTAGGAAAACCATTCTTTAATAACTGCTATAATTTCTTTTTATTTAAAATGACAATGGATAAGCAGATAAATAACAAAGACAAGAAAAGAGAAATAAGCATGGCAGGCATGTAATTTCCTAAGCTGGAAGCACCCTGCAAAAAGTTCATGTTTTCAGCAATAAGTGTAATCGGATTATAACGCTCGAACCTGTCAAAGATACTCACGACAAATAACAGAACTACAAATCCTCCAGTAAGCAATAAGCCTTCATAGCTGTTTCTGGAGATGGTTGAGGTTAAGTGTATTGTTGTTACTAACAAAATTCCAAAGATCCATAATGGAAAAACAGCCAGAAAAATATGCGGGCTATGATCATCTGTGAAATAATAAAGCGTGTAGCCCCAGGTCACAAAAAATGCTAATAACATACTACAAGTCCATTGGAAAATTAAATGAATGCTTTTACTGATTACAATCGTAGAACGCTTCAATCCTTTTGTAACAAGGTTAATCAACGTTCCTTTGCTCACTTCTCCGCTTATTGTTCCACTGAACAGCAGCGCAATCACGATCAATCCCATCTGTGTCATATTGTTGTAAAACTGTCCCCAAGAATCGAGAGAGGTGGGTTCCGGAATATCTATTGGCAATGTATCCCCAAAGCTCATCTGGAGAATATCCGGTGTTATAATCGCTATCAACGGGTTCATGATGCCCAAAATAAGAAAAATAGCTATTAATATAAACAATTTAGAGGTACGCCAGCTTTCCAAAAATTCTTTTTTGGAAAAGTAATAAATATTTCTCATTGAATCACCTCCAAAAAGATAGACTCCAGAGAAGGATTCATTTTTCTTAAAGAGACAGGCATCATTTTGTTAGCTGTAAAACTTTCTAAAAGCAATCCAGCTGTCTCTGCATAACCTTTATTATAAGTAATAATAACCTGGTTCCGTCCGTTTACATTCTCAACCTCTGTGATGATTTCTTGTTTTTTTAAAGCATGAAACTCTGCAGCAAGAGCAGTAAAATCAGCCTCCTCATCAAAAGCCAATTCTATTTGCGGTTTTGCATAGGTTTGCTTCAATTCTTCTATCGACGAATTTACCTTCAGCTTTCCTTCATGTAAAATTCCTACATAATCGCAAATACGCTCGACATCGCCTAAAATATGTGTGGAAAATAAAATCGTCATTTTCCCTTTTAACGAGGCTAAAAGTTCCAAGAATTCATTTCTTCCTTCCGGGTCTAATGCAGAAGTCGGCTCGTCACAAATAAGTAATTCCGGATCATTTAACATCGCCTGCGCAATCCCCAGCCGCTGTTTCATTCCTCTGGAAAAACCTTTGATTTTCTTTTTATTTCTTTCCAGACCTACCAGTCTCAACGTTTCCTGTATCTTTTGCTTTCGTTTTTCTTTTGTCAATCCAGTAATTTCACCGCAAAACGATAAATATTCTTCTGCAGACATGTAATGGTAAAACTCAGGAACATCTGATAAATAGCCTGTGATTCGATTCGTTTTTGTATTTCCAAAAGTAACCTTTTCTCCCCCGACAAATATATCACCTTTTGAAGTTTCTTCAAGTCCTAAAATCAGCTTCATCGTTGTTGTTTTACCTGTTCCATTTCCCCCTACAAAGCCGAAAATGGATCCTGTGGGGACACTTAAATCCAGTCCATCCAGAACCTGTTTAGAACCAAAACGTTTAGAAACATTTTTCACCTCTAAGATATTCATTCATGTTCTCCTTTCCCAAATACGAAATAAAACACGGGACCAATGATTTGGAGAAGTACAACGATAATAATCCACATGCCTTTATTGCCAAAACGGTAATCTGGATGTTTTATCACATGAACCAGTGCTGTAACCATCAATATAAGCTGCAGCATGATCAACGGTATGAGTAACGCTAAATGATCCATTAAAAATGAAATATCATTCATTTTTCTTCCTCCCCTTCCAAGAGACATTTCAACTGCCTATTTATCTGCTGAAATCTTTCTCCTTCCTCTAAATTTAAAAATAAGGGATTATCTACAACCGCATTTATAAAATTCTCTTTTACCAGCATAGAATCTCTTGGCATCTGATTACCGATATCCAGATTATTCAACCAATCATCCACTTGATCAAAATAATCATCCCCGTGCAGGACTAGTGGGAAATCCGTTACTTTTATTACCTTTGTAAATTCTTCTAGTATAGAAAGCGATGCGTCCTCCTCCTTCATTTGTGCATATCCGTAAGCGGCCGATAATTGAAAATTCATCAACGACACTGGATGCAACGATTCAAGGTCAAACGTTTCTGCTATTGCTTTCCCTCTTTGGACCGTCTCTTTAAATTTATCAGGAGCATGGATTAATACCTGCAAATAATTTGTAAATGCACTCATCACGATAATAATATATTGAAATAATGCACTTTGAAGCGTTCCTATGGCTCGATCCGTGTCTCCTTTCATTTGAAAAGCTCCGGAAATCAGACTCTCCACCGGAAAAATCCCAGGAGGATATTCTCCAAGAATTTCTAAGACCTGATCTGCTTCTTTTAAAGTAAATAACGAATATGCTTCCATCTTAAAAGCTTTTGTAATCAACTCCGGATCTTTTGCATGTGTACGTACATGGACAAACAAATCCTTCGCTTCATTCATATAATTTTGGTTTTTTTCCTCCAGATTTTCTCCTGGCAGCCGGTCAATATGATTTATGATAAGCAATCCCATTTGCAAAATAAATGGATAACAAGAATAATATCTGCGGATAAAGCTTCGAATAGACACCAAAACATCCTCTGCCAGCTTTGTTTCAAACGAACCCTTTAAGGAAGCATAAATACGTTGGATTTCTTTTTGATTAAGCTGTGATTCATATCCCAGCAAGGAATCAATGCTTACATTAAAGTACGCAGCAAGCAACGGAAGAGAGGTAATATCCGGATAGGTTTGCCCTGTCTCCCATTTGGAAACAGATGCCTTGGAAACACCGAGGAAATCTGCCAGTTCTTGCTGCGTAATCTTTTTTTGTTTTCTTTTTTCGGTAATGATAGGGCCAATGTTCATTCTCATAGGAACGCTCCTTTCCCTTTTATTGTATGCTTTATTATAAGGCTATTCAATGGAGTTATTGTTAACTATCAAAGCGATAAATCAACTTATGAGTTACTTTTTTTAAACACACCAAAAATGCCTGCAGAAAAATTTCTGCAGGCATTTTTAATACACTCTTTAGTGGCTTACACCGCTGCGCTTATATCCCGTATTTGCTTTCACTTTCACTTCTGCATAACGCTTCATATCCGTCTCCTTCGATAGAATCGTACCTAGATAACCACCCAGGAAGCCGAGCGGAACCGAAACAAGTGCCGGATTCGTCAGCGGGAAGATAGGCTCTCCTACAAATAAGGCCGCCCCTTCTACCGGTGAAAATACGCTGGGACTAATGGACACAAGGATTAATGCAGAGAATAACCCCGTCAGCATGGCCGTCACTGCTCCTGCCGTATTGAATCGTTTCCAATAGATGGTGTACAAAATAACCGGTAGATTGGCACTGGCCGCAATACAAAAGGCAAGCGAGACAAGAAAAGCCACATTTAAATATTGAGCAAATAGAGCTAAAACAATGGACAGAACAGATACAGCCAAGGATGCGTAACGGGCGGCTCTCACCTGCTCTCTTTCTGTTGCCTTTCCCTTTTTAATAATCTGTCCGTATAAATCATGTGCAAATGCGGAAGCTCCTGAAAGAACAAGTCCAGCTACTACCGCTAAAATCGTTGCGAATGCAACTGCTGAGATAAAGGCAAACAGGATGTCCCCTCCAATCACTTGAGCAAGCAATGGGGCAGCCATATTTCCTCCCGGATTTGCAGCTAATATGTTTTCATATCCAACGAATGCTGCTGCTCCGAAGCCTAAGAATAATGTCAACACATAGAAGATGCCGATAACCCATGTTGCGATAACAACAGAGCTTCTAGCCGTCGGCGCATCCCGCACAGTAAAAAACCGCATTAAAATATGAGGCAGCCCCGCAGTTCCAAGTACTAACGCCAGCATAAGCGATATCGTACTGAGCGGTTCTGTATATTGCAATCCCGGCATTAAGTATGCTTCTCCATGCGCTGTTACAGACTTCACATCCGTAAACATTTGCCCGATATTAAAATTAAATTTTAACAGGACAAGAAACGTCATAACGACCATCCCGGCCATCAGCAGAACTGCTTTGACAATTTGTACCCAGCTTGTAGCAATCATCCCGCCGAATAAAACGTAAATCGTCATCATCACACCAACAATCAGTACTGCCGCCCAATATGGAATACCAAATAATAGCTGAATCAAAGCTCCAGCTCCTACAAGCTGGGCTATCATATAAAAGGTGCTGATTGTTATCGTATTCAGCGCCGCTGCTCCCCGAACCTTACTGGCGTCAAAACGGGAATTAATCATATCAGCCAGTGTAAACTTGCCGAGGTTACGCAGCGGTTCGGCTACAAGGAAGAGAACCACTAAATATGCAATCAAAAACCCGATGCTGTAGAAAAATCCATCAAATCCATATAAAGCAATAGCACCTGCAATCCCTAAAAAAGAGGCTGCAGATAAATAATCACCGGCAATCGCCAGTCCATTCTGCATTCCTGTAAGTCCTCCGCCGGCAGTATAAAAATCTCCTGCTGTCTGCGTCTTTCTTGCAGCAAAGAACGTGATCACAAGTGTTAATATAACAATTGCCAAGAAGAGGATAACAACCGTCGCACTCATCGTCCTTCCCCTCCTTCTTCCATTTCTTTTATAATTTCATCTGCCTGTTTATCAAAAACAGCTGCTTTTTTTACATAAACCGTACATAATACCCATGTCATGATAAATTGGGCTAATGCAAACAGCCACACCCAAGAAATATCGCCAATCGCCGGCGTATTTAAAAATGTGGTATACGAAGTCAAAACCGGAAGTAAGAAATAAAATACCAGGAAAAAGATTGTTAATGGCACAATAAATTTTTTTCGATCGTGCATCAGCTTTTTAAAAGACTTGCTTTCTGTTACTTGCACGTAGTCAATCTCTTTTGCAGGGTTCTGCTTATATTCTTTTTCTGCACCCATCTGCATCCTCCTCGAAAATCGGAAAAAAAGGTTTTCTGACCGCTGCCCCTCTGTTAAAGAAAACTTAGTTGCACTTATGCAGGAAGTATACACTTTCTTAACTGCCAAAAAACCTTTTATCACCTTTAAGTCGTTAACCAGCTTCTTTCTATCTGAATCAATTACCGCTTCTCTGCCTTTTTCTTCATATCCCTTCAGCAGCTGCAATTGTCTCCTTGGACTGGCATTCCTCCTTCAATCCTTTTTAATCCCTTTTTGTAAACGCTTTCTAAATTATAAAGGAAGATGCTTATGTGCGTATGTATATTTGCTTCAACGGTTTAAATAAATGATTGAATGGTTGGAATCTTGTGATGAATGGTTCATTTCAAAAAAACCTTTGCTACACTTATACAGCCAGGAAAGTCTTTCCTTTCCTAGCTGCCAAATAACTCAAACAGATGCTTTCTTGCAGTCCGGCTGACGGGAATCGTTGTCTGCTTTTTATCACGTAATGTGATATTGCTAGCGCCATTAAACCATGGTGTAATTTCCTGAATATGATTTAAATTAACCAGATAACTGCGGTGCGTTCTAAAAAAAGCATGACCTTGCAGTTTCTTTTCCAGCTCCTGCAATGACATTCTGCTGTAAATTACCTTGTCCTCTGTATGAATTTCCAACACCCGATTATGCGGCATAGCATAATAAATCGCATCCGGAGACAGAACAATCGTCCGGTCATCATTGTCGATCAAAAGCTTTGCTGAGGAAGTCATCCCTTGGTTGGACGGTCCCTCCTCTTTGCTTTTCAATTGCTGCATGCGTTTGCGGAGCCGGTTCATCGCCATTTGAAACCTTTCTGTATCATATGGCTTCAGCATATAATCTACTGCCTCTATTTCAAATGCTTCCACAGCATAATCCTCGTATGCCGTAGTAAAAATAAATAACGGCGCTCTGATGTAGGCAAGCTCCATTATTTTCTTGGCTGCAGCTACACCGCGCATGCCTGGCATATGCACATCCAGAAAAATAACATCCGGTTCATACTCCTTATACAATTCAACCAGCTGTTTTCCTGTCTCGGCACTCGGCAGAAGCTTGACGTCTTTTTCCTTTTCCAATAAATAAATCAATTCTTCCCGTGCCAATTGCTCATCTTCCGCAATCATCGTATGAATTTTCATCATAAATCATCTTCCTTTCTAGTGTTCACAGCTGGAATGGTAAAATGGACCTCACTCCCGCCACCAGGTAAATTCCGCACATGCAGCCTCGATTCTTCCCCAAGCAGATTGATTAAACGCTGATTCACATTATACAAACCCGTTCCGCCATGCGGCTTCCCTGTCAGCACTTTCTCTCCTGCCTGCAGTAAAATTGAATCTGGAAACCCTTGACCATTATCCTGGACACTTATTTTTATCCATTTGCCGACCTGCTCCATCTTCACATCCACTCTTCCCCCCTCGGAAACATGTTCTAATCCATGTCTGACACTATTTTCAACAAGCGGCTGAATCGATGACGGCGGAATCAGCAGATGTGACATTTCCTCCGGCTGTATAAAATGGATTTGCATCCTCCCTGTAAAACGGGTCTGGATAATCTCGATATACGCTTTTACATGCTCTGTTTCCTTTTCCAATGGGACAAGCTGTGTTGATACAAGCTTTAAGTTAAAGCGCATAAAATGTGCCAATTGCACTGTAATATGCCGTGCTTTTTCAGGTTCCTTGCGAAATAAGGCAGCTATCATATGCAGGGTATTAAATAGAAAATGCGGATTGATTTGTGCTTGCAAATTGCTTAATTCTGCATCACGTGTATGCAGTTCAAGACGTTCTGCTTTGATTGTTTTTAATTGATTAGCAATCAATTGACCGAGACCCTCCGCCAGCATTAGCTCAACCGGACGGATATGCTGGGGTTTGCGAAAATATAATTTGATCAGCCCAATCGTTTGCTGTGCTTCCCAGATTGGAATAATAATCACAGCCTCTAATGGGCATTTTTTATGCGTACATTGAATTTCTGCTTGGGAATAAGCGACCAATATCTCTTTGGATTCTAAGGCTTGATGTGAAATTTGAGTGATTAACGGATTTCCAATTCGATGATGATCGCCTCCGAGCCCTTTATGCGCCATTACTTCTTTATCATTTGTTACGGTAACAGCAGCTAATTTCAAACGCGCATAAAATAAATCAGCAATCCCTTCTGCCTTCTTCTGAAAGGATTCTTCTTTTAAAAAAGGCAACGCCTCCTCCGCAATCGTTAATGCCTGCCTCGTTGCAAAGGCAGCTTCATTTTCCTGCTCTCTGAGGACAATTGCAATCATTGCTGTAAAAATAGCAATGGCTATACTGTTGGATAAAACCACCGGTAAACCAATCGTGTTGATCAGCTCTACCATGGTTCGATCCTGTGAATCAAAAATAAGCAATAAATGCATCAATAAAATTGGAGGAAATATTCCAATGAACAAAGCTTTTATCGGTGATATAACACGCTCCTGCGAGAAAAACCGTGCGGTAAATCCAGCAAGCAGACCGGTCAGCGGATTTACAAGACTATTAGCCATAAAACCAATCCCGCCCAGGAAAAACAAATGTGTACCAGCAATAATTCCTGCTCCCAGACCAACCGCCGGGCCCCCTAGCAGCCCCGCCATGACAATGGCAACTAAGCTGGAGCTTACCACCATCTGGTCTGCTTCCACTTCCCAGACAAAAGCATGCGTTACCGTAAAGTCACTGCCGATAACGACACCTGTTAATGTTCCGGCAATTCCAAAAATACCAAACACACACGCATGAATTCCTGCCATTTTAAAACTGAATTCGCGGTAAAGCAGCGACCGGAAGCCCGGAATGCGTGTAAGAACAAAGGCAATGACCAACAATAGACCTAAACGTTCGAATAAAACCATTGTCAAATCCATCATGAACGATTTCTCCTTCCTTCTATCCCGGTTTGGGCCTGCAGGTAGAAGGATGCAAATGGAACGGTATTTTCCTTATTCCGTGATAAAACAGCTCCCAAATACGCCCCTAAAAATCCGGCAGGAATCGCAATAATCCCTGGATTATAAAGAGGGACAACAGCCTCAGCAGCTATCCATCCGCCATCCGGATTCATCACATGCGGACCTAAGAATAAGAGTATCAGAGACACAGTCAGCCCTGAGAGCATCCCCGAGATTGCTCCTGTTTGATTGAAGCGCCGCCAGTAAATCGTGAATAAAAGGACGGGCAGATTGCTGGAAGCTGCCACGATAAATGTTAACGAAACCAAAAACGTTACATTCATATTCCGCAATCCAAGTGCAAGCAGTGTAGACAGCAGACCGATAAAAAATGCGGTCCAGCGCGCAGCACGTAGACGTTTCTTTTCCGAAGTGTTTCCTCTTTTTAAGATATGGAAATAAATATCATGAGAGAACGCAGTCGTCGCAGAGATAACCAAACCAGCTACCACAGCAACAATTGTAGTAAACGCAATGGCTGCGATAAACGCCATTAAAAAATCTCCGCCTAAGCTCTCCGCTAATAATGGCGCAGCTAAATTTCCAAATGGATCGAGTAGCACCAATTCTTCAAACCCTACCAAAGCAACAGCGCCAAGACCTAAAACGAGTGCAATTAAATAAAATGCACCAATAATCCAGCTTGCCGTTAAAAGAGATTTCCGCACTTCTACGGTATTTCTGACAGTAAATAAGCGGATTAAAATATGCGGAAGCCCGGCAGTGCCCAGTATTAACGCAAGATGTAAGGAAAGCGTTTCCAATGGATTGTTAAATAAATGCCCCGGCAATGAAAATTGATCTCCTAAGGGCGATCCAAGTGTAACCTGCTCTAAAAGATTCCGGATACTCCAGTTAAATCGCGAAAATACAATCAGTGCCAACAAAAATGTACCGGACAAAAGCAGCACTGTTTTAACAATTTGTACCCAGGAAGTAGCGAACATTCCACCGAAAACAACATAAATCGTCATTAATATTCCGATGATCAGAACGGAAGCGGAATAATTAATATCTAACAATAATCGAATCAACAGCCCGGCGGCCACTAATTGCGGAATCATATAAAAGATGGAGATAATTAAAGCTCCGACAGCCATAATTCCCCGCATTTTATAGCTTGGAAAACGTGCGCAAATAACATCTCCTAAGGAATACTTTCCCAAACGATGTACCGGCTCCGCAATAAAAAATAAAACAATTAAATAGGAAACTAAAAAACCAATCGCATACAAAAAGCCATCAAAGCCGTTAATCGCAATCGTTCCGACAATACCCAAAAAGGAAGCAGCACTGATATAATCTCCTGCAATCGCCATCCCGTTTTGCGTCCCTGTTAAACTGCCGGCAGCAATATAGAACTGATTGGTCGTTTTGCTTTGCCTCGCCGCCCAATAGGTAATAATCAGGGTGCAAATAACAATGCAGAGAAAGAAGAGCAGATAGGTAATGTTCATAGATTCACCTTCCGTTTTCAAGGTAGCTATTTCACAGAATGACTCTATTGCTAACCTGATTGGTAACGTTTCAAAATATGTAAAAATTGTTTAAATTTAATCTTTTCATTTACTATAAATTGTATATTATGCGAGAAGAGAAGTAAAGGTGTGCTTATCGGCTGATAACGTGTATTTTATTCAAATAAAAACCCAATAATATCCGCTTATTTCAAGCTTTATTATCGGGCTTTCACTCTATATTTTTTGTTCAAATAACTATACTTCCTTCATCTTGACTCCAGCCGAATGGTCATAAGGAAATTGACTGCCATCCTTTCCTTCAAACTTTTCCCGATTCTTCCAATATCCGAATGTGCCCACCGTATCACGATACGCCATCCGTTTGATAATCTGACTTCCAGTTAAATCCCCGCCGTCTGTACGCTCCAGCTTTACCCCGGCTGCCCTGTGGCCCAGCGTCTGCCCGCCGCATTTTAACTGTGCGTATTCCAATGACCACATAATCAGCGTCGGGTTGACTAAATTAAAGAATACCGGGCTCTTGATTTTCTTTTCCAATAGACTCTCTGTTGCCAAAGTAACTGTTGTGGATACGGTTAAATCAATTAGATAAGCTTTCAACCTTTTTTTCGTGATAGCCTGCATCTTAACCACCTCTTTTCTTTTTATCCTATTAAAAGACTTGGAAGGTGTCTATTTTTAACTCCATTGCTGGCCTTCAAGAAAAAATATATGTTATTTTTGATAGCGTAAAGCTCCTTCTTATGCCTTTCCTTTCACGCAAAATACTATAATCTATCATTAATTAGTGCTACAATAGAAGTTGAGAGTTACTTCAGACTATTTTTTAATAGCCGATTATTGGCTCAACTAAAAAAGGAGTGAAAGTGATGCAGCAAAATCAATTAGAAAGAATGAAAAATGACAAAGGATTTATAGCAGCACTGGATCAAAGTGGAGGAAGTACACCAAAGGCTTTGGCTGCCTATGGAATCCCGGAAAACGCCTATCAGGGCGAAGATGAAATGTTTGACCTGGTTCACGAAATGCGGACAAGAATTATTACATCACCTTCCTTTAATGCCGATCAAATTATTGGCGCGATTCTTTTTGAACAAACGATGGACCGTAAAATCGAAGGAAAGTACACCGGCGATTATCTCGCTGAGGAAAAAGGAATTGTCCCATTCTTAAAAGTCGACAAAGGCCTTGCAGAAGAAGCAGACGGCGTTCAGCTGATGAAGCCAATCGATAATTTACAAGAAACATTAGAGCGTGCCAACGATCGTCATATTTTTGGTACAAAAATGCGCTCTGTGATTAAAGAGGATAACCGGGAAGGTATTAAAAAAGTGGTCGACCAGCAATTTGAAATTGGAAAACAAATCATTGCTGCCGGACTGGTACCGATTATTGAACCGGAAGTAGACATTCACAGTCCTTCTAAAGAAGACAGCGAAGAAATTTTAAAAGCAGAGATTTTAGAGCATTTAAACCAGCTTGATTCGGATCAGTTGGTTATGCTTAAGTTATCCATTCCAACACAGAATAATTTATATAGAGAATTAATTAATCACCCGAATGTTGTCCGGGTTGTTGCATTATCTGGCGGTTATTCTACAGATGATGCAAATGCGAAGCTAAAAGACAATAAAGGACTTATTGCCAGCTTCTCCAGAGCATTAAGTCAGGATCTAAACGCAAATCAATCTCAAGAAGAATTTGATGCAGCATTGAAAAAAGCGGTTGATTCTATCTATGAAGCTTCTATTTCTTAAGAATTAAAAAAAGGTTATGAGCAGACATTTTAGTTAACTGCTCATAACCTTTTTTATTAACTCGTCCAAATAAACATATGCACGATGGTAAGAATAATCCCGCCGGCAAGATAGGATAGGAGGACCCATGGAATAATCCAGCGGAACCAAGTAGTCCATGGAATTTTAGCAATTGCCAAGGAAGCCATCAATACTCCCGATGTAGGCGTAATCGAGTTGGATATCCCATCCCCCAATTGGAAGGCCATTACCGCAGTCTGTCTGCTTACCCCGGTAAGGTCGGATAATGGTGTCATAATCGGCATGGTTAAAGCAGCCTGTCCGCTCCCTGATGGCACTAAGAAGTTTAGAATACTCTGGAATACATACATCCCTATCGCAGAAAAAGCCGTAGGAAGCTGGCTTACCAGATTGGATGCCGCAAATAGAATCGTATCAATCGTATTACTTTCCTCTAAAACAACTAAAATCCCGTAAGCAAAACCGACAACTAACGCTCCGACAATCAGCTCTTTACAGCCGTTGATAAAGGATTCGGCGATTTGATTCACACGCAGCTTGCCGACAAAACCGGCAATCACTCCCATAATTAAGAACAGCGAAGCAATCTCCAGAATAAACCAGTCAAAATAAATTACTCCGATAGCCAAAATAATAATCGTTGCTACTAATAATCCAATAATAACAGCTTGTCTGCCTGTCAGTTTTTTATATTGTCCATCTAAAGAATCATCCAAATTTCTTTGTTTATCAATCTTGTACATTAAGCTTTTCTCTGGATTTTTCTTTACTTTTTTCGCATAAATCATAACAAAAGCTATACTAAATGCAACAAAAATAATCCACATAGCAAAGCGTATCCCCATGCCAGAGAATGTCGGCAGCTCGGCAATCCCTTGTGCTACCCCGACTGTAAATGGATTCATAAAGGATGCTGTAAAACCTGCGCCAGAGCCGATAATAACCATAGCCGCTCCAGTTAAAGAATCAAAGCCTAATTTCATTGCTAACGGAACTAAAATCATAATAAATGGAATCGTTTCTTCTGACATCCCAAACGTCCCGCCGCCCAAAGCAAATAGCGTCATGATAACAGGAATCAGATATATTTCTTTATCCGCCATCTTCATTGATAGATTGGCGAGCCCTGTTTCGATTGCTTTCGTTGCATTTAAAATACCAAAAGCACCGCCCACAATAAAAATAAAGAAAATAATGTCTGCGCTTTGCGTCATTCCTTTATGTACCGTTTGAAAGACTTCAAAGAATCCAGTCGGGCTTCCTTCTGCTTCATGATATGTGTCATTAATAACAACCGTTCTTTCAGTCCCATTGACGACAGTTGTTTCCCGTTCGTATTCTCCAGCTGGAATAAAGTATGTCATTACCGCTGTAATAATAATCAGCCCAAACATGAGAGCAAAAACATGCGGAAATTCCCATTTTTTCTTCTGCTTCTGAGAGTTCTCCTCCGCCGTATTTACATTTCCGCTCATAGTAACCTCTCCTTTTGCCTGTTTTTAAAATAAAAAACAGGCAGTTTACTACTTTGTTAAAGAAATAAACTACCTGTTACAATGAGACCTTACCTCATTCTACCCTTACCGATTTTCAAATTCTTGTTTAATCGCATGTAGTAAATCTTTGTTGACTATAATATCATACCCAGTATGTGCCAAAGCCAGTACTGCATCATGAATTGCTGCTTCCCCATCTGGCGTGATTGTTTTTTCTGCAAACTCCTTCGTATGAAAAACAAGACCCGGCTCATTTAAACCGGCAAACGGATGGATCGATGGAACAACCTGACTGACATTCCCCATATCTGCTGACCCTGTCGCCGGAACAGCCGGATATACAGGATTCACACTATACGACTTCATATGCTTCGTAAATGTGTCTGACAGCGCTTGGTTTGTAATCATATTATCGTAGCTTAGCTCATAGTCGGAAATCTCTACCGAAGCGCCTGTCATCAAGCAAGCTCCTTCCGCAATATTTCTTACCTTCTCTCCAAGCTCATCCACCAGCTTCCGTTCATTGGCACGGATATAAAATTGTGCTGTAGCTTCTGCAGGTACGATGCCTGCTGCTTCTCCGCCTTTCGTGATAATGCCATGGATTCGCACATCATCCGGCACATGCTCCCGAAGCGCGTTTATCCCATTAAATAATTGAATCACAGCATCAAGAGCATTGATTCCCTGCTCCGGGGATGCCGCTGCATGGGCTGCTTTTCCTGTAAAATCAAACTGAAGGGCATCCATGGCCAGCATCGGACCGCTTTCAGAGGATACATCGGCGCCATGCACCATCATCGCGACATCAATATCTTCAAACGTCCCCTGCTCGCTCATCGGCACTTTTGCACCGCTTGTTTCCTCTGCAGGCGTGCCTAAGACAACGACCTTCCCGCCAATTTCTTCTATATGCTGACGTAGTATGACACCAGCTCCTACAGCAAACGCAGCAATTAAATTATGCCCGCAGCCATGTCCGATGCCAGGCAGCGCATCATACTCTGCCAAGTAAGCAACGGTCGGCCCCGGCTTACTGCTTGTATACTCTGCGCGAAAAGCAGTCGGGCGATCAACAATGCCTGTCTCTACTTCAAAATCATACGTCTTTAAATAATTAACCAGTAACTTCATCGATTCAAATTCTTGATCTCCCAGCTCTGGATTCTCATATAATTGATTGCTGATTTGATTCAGCTCTTCTTGGATAGCTTCATAGTTTTTCTCTAATGACATTTGCTGATAAACCTCCTCATACTGAAAAAATAATTATATCACAAATGTATTTTCATGCAAAAATATGCGTTGTTATGCATTATAACATAGTTCAAAAAGGAATGGTCGAAAAACAGAGAAATAGGCTGTTTATTTTTTATTATTTTTAAAGAGAAGCCGTGCTCTGATTATGTTTATTCAAGAAACAGTCCATAGAGGAACCTTTCCAAAATATGCAATAAAAGCCTGTATTTTTTGATTTTAATTATGTATAATAAGTTTTATTCTGACTCATTTTTAAAGGAGCTTTTCATCCATGCCTATTTTGCCTTTTCTTACATTTGTTTTTGTCAGCAGCTTTACCCCTGGTCCAAATAATTTTATGGCCATCTCTTTCGCAAACCGCTACGGATTTAGAAATACCATATCCTTTTGTATAGGGGTAGGAGCAGGCTTCTTTCTTATCGCTTTACTTTGCAGCTTTTTCAATCGGGCACTTATTGAAGTCCTGCCAGTTATTGAAACACCGTTAAAATTCGCGGGTGTATTCTATATGCTCTATTTAGCTTATAAAACATTTACCAGTTCAGGAAGCAAGCAGGAATCTTCAGCCAAAGCAGATAAAAATCTGTTTATCATTGGTACACTGATGCAATTTATAAATCCCAAAGCGATTCTCTATGGCATTGCCGTTGTGTCTACATTTCTGCTGCCCTATTACCAATCCTATTTCAGCTATATCCTATTCTGTCTTTTCTTAGGGATTGTCGGTATTTGCAGCTCAATTACCTGGAGCCTGTTTGGTTCTGTTCTTCACAATTTCTTAGACCGTTATCAGAAGGTCTTTAACATAGTTATGGGCTTATTGCTTGTATATAGTGCTTTTGCTATTTTGATAGGGTGACTATTTTCTTCAAAAAGATTAATTAAAACTTAAGAAGGAACCTTGTGCCCTCCTTATTAATTCTGTTTATTTTTTATAATATCTTTTTCAAATTTCTCCTCTGCAACATGGAAGGAAATTTTAAAAATTAAAAAAGCTAAGTAACATTTAGATTTAACGTTACTTAGCTTTTCATCTATTTACTATTAAAAGATGGAACTCATTTCTTTCCCTTTTTTCCTGTCTTCGTCCGATAAAGGTTTTTTCAAGAAACCTAAAATAAAACAGGTAATAATTGAACCTAACAGAATACATCCAATATATAATAGAGGTTTATTACTGGCTATCGGGATTACAAAAATCCCTCCATGCGGTGCTCTTAAAGAGATATCCAATGCCATACAAAGCCCCCCACCTATAGCAGCTCCAATGATATTTGCTGGTATAACTCTTAGAGGGTCTGCTGCAGCAAACGGTATTGCTCCTTCAGTTATAAAACTGGCTCCAAGTACATAACTAGCTTTTCCAGCCTCTATCTCTTGACCAGTAAATCTATTCTTAAAAATTGAAGTTGCCAGGGCAATTCCAATTGGAGGAACCATTCCACCAACCATTAATGCAGCTGAAGGCTCAAAAATATTTGCTGCAAACATTGCTAAACCAAATGCTGATGCTGTTTTATTGATAGGCCCTCCCATGTCGGAAGCCATCATTCCTGCTAATAAAGCTCCTAAAATTGCAGCATTAACTCCAGTCAATCCTCTTAACCAACCCTCTAAAAATTCATTTAATGCTGACATCGGTGTATTTAAAACGAAAAACATAAAAGCTCCGACAATTAATGTACTTAATAAAGGCACAACTAATATAGATATTAACCCTTGAAATGACTTTGGTATTTTCCTCATAGACTTAGCAATTAATTTTGCAGCGAAACCTCCTACAAAACCGGCAATCATTCCTCCAAGGAATCCTGCCTCCCCTATATTTGCCATCATTCCACCAATCATTGCAGGTGCTAATCCCAGCTTACCAGCAATACTATAGCCTATAAATCCCGCTAAAATTGGAACCATTAATGCAAAGGCTGCTTCTCCTCCAACTTGGCTAAAGAAATGTGCAATAACATTATACTGTTCACTATCCGGATCTGCGGCATAAATTCCAAACATAAAGGATATAGCTATAAATATTCCGCCAACAACAACGAATGGAATCATGTAGGAAACGCCGCTCATAATATGCTTATAAAATTGTAATCCACCCTTATCACCAGAATCTTCTGCCTTTTCTTGTACAACTTCTGCATCATTTTCACGCATTTCTTTTATATTATATGACAGCGCTTGATCAATTAACTCATCTGCATGGTTAATAGCTTTTTTTACAGTCGCATCTACATACTTCTTTTCTTTAAATATAGAAGTATCCACATTCACATCATGCGCCAATACAATAGCATCTGCATCTTGAACATCCTTCAAAGTTAATCTATTTTCAGGTCCATTGGCACCATTCGTCTGTATTTTCGCTTTCATTCCTCTTTTTCGGGCTGCTTCTTTTAACGCTTCTGCTGCCATATACGTATGTGCAATGCCCGTCATACATCCCGTAATCCCGATTAAATATTTATCGCTATCATTTTTATCTATATTTTCGCTCTTTTTTTGTTGTTCATATTCTGTTATAACTTGAATGATTTCCTCTGTAGATATTGCAACCAGCAACTTCGCCCGAAAGGTTTCATCCATCAAGAAAGTGGATAGCCTTGATAACAATTCAAGATGATCATCAGAAGCATTTTCAGGTGCAGCAATCATAAATATAAGATTCGTATGCTGACCTCCGTAATCTATCCCTTCTAGTGTTCTACCAAATATAATAGCAGGCTTTGAAATTGTTTTGCTTTTAGCATGAGGAATTGCGACACTGTATCCAACAGCTGTAGATATTTCTCCTTCTCTTTTATAGATTGCCTGTTTAAATTCTTCTGGATTACTAGTAAGGTTATTGTCAGCCAATCTTCCTACCAATTCATCAATTACTTCATTTTGATTTTTTCCATTTATATTTAAAATGATATTATCTTTCGTGAGAATATCAATAAATTTCATTACTCTCCCTCGCTCTACTATTTATTTATAATAAAGGTTCGCATGATTTGTAGAATTAAATAAATCCATTTTTTTCTTTACAACTTCTTTTGCTGCACTACGAGAGCCCGGCATAATCACATCTGGTTCATAAGCACCTTGATTACTAGTTAAGAAGTTGCGCATTTCTTGGAAAAAAGCATTTTTCATATCTGTTGAAAGATTGATTTTTGAAACACCATGTAAATACGTCTGAGAGATTTCTTCATCTTTATTGTCACTTCCCCCATGAAGAACCAAAGGAATTGCTACTTGCTGATAAATTTCTTTTAGCAATTCTAATTTTAATTCTGGTTTTCCAGCATGTTTATATTGCCCATGAGAAGTTCCAATAGCCACAGCTAACGTGTCAACTCCTGTTTCCTCGACAAATGTTTTTGCATCCTGAGGATCGGTATACAAGATTTCATCTGCTCCACCCTCTGAACTATTATCATTGGATCCAATTGTTCCTAATTCAGCCTCCACGGATACATCCACAGCATGTGCCAACTGCACCACTTCTTTTGTAATCGCTATATTATCCTCAAAAGAAGCATGAGAAGCGTCTATCATCACAGAGGTAAAGCCATTTCTAATAGCTCGCATCACATCTTGAACGGAAGCGCCGTGATCTAAATGAATAGCTATCGGTATAGAGGTGCGCTGACAAACCTCCCTAACATAAGCAGTAAATTCATCTCCTAGCAATTCTATTTCGTTAGGATGAATTTGTATGATAGCAGGTGCCTTTTTTTCCTCAGCTGCTTCTATCACTACTCTTACAAACTCACTATTAGCTACATTATAAGATCCTACTGCAAATTGATTTTCATAAGCTGTTTTTAATAAATTTTTCATATTTAATAACATTTTCATCACTCCAAGTTTTTTAAATTTGATTCCAACAATTTACGAATTCCTCTTTTGTCTTCATTTGAACAAGCTTCTTAACATCAGTTATGTTTTTCGTTTTCTGAAAGAACTCCGTAAATATATATTCATTTCTTTCTACATCATTAGAAGGTAAATAAATAATAATTAACTGAACAAATTCGCTTCCCCATTCAATTGCTTTCTGATTTATACCAATGATTACCTCCTCTTTATATTCCTGTATCTCAAAATAAGGATGCGGAATAGCTACTAAATTACCCATAGAGGTATAAGACATTTTTTCTCTTTTCATAACAGCTTCAATAAAATCTTCTCGCTGATTGCTTTTAAGCAGTTTTTGAATCACTTGATCTAGATTATTTTCGTCTATCCAATATATATTGGCACGTTCTATAATAGAATTTTGAGATTCAAGAAAAAATCGAATCTTTTTTATCTCTCCATTTTGAAGCCCGTTTTGAACCATAATAACTTCCTTTTCAGTTTTTGGAGTAAATGCTAAATCGATGCCGATATACAAACAGTTCTCATTAAAAGCATAGTCTTGAGTACATTTCTCTATTTTATAGATTTCCAATTCGTTAAAATAAGTTGCTATTTTTGATGAAAGAAGTTTTGTACGCTCGTAATTTCTGTTGTATAAAATAATTGTCTTTATTCTTTTCTTATCTTGAGATTCGAAAATATTTTGAATATGATAAGCTAAATAGGCTATTTCACTATCATGAATTTCAACATTGAATTCTTTTTCAATCTCCAATGCAATATTCGAAGCGATGCTAAATGAGAAAAAATACTCTGATTTTGTTTCCTTCACAAACGGATTATAGATAAGCAGGTTATGTGATACCGGATAAATAATTCGGTAAATATGATTTAAAATATTAGTTTTAAACTTCTTTTGAGAATAGGTTGGTACTTGGTAAACCTGCTCTATATTGAATAATATCTTTTCAATCTTTTTTACAGTATGCAGGTCTTTGTTTTCTATCCTAGGCTCTTCCAAGTCTAAGTGTAGCGACATTAAATAATTTGTTAAATAAATGCATTCATTTTCTGAAGCGATGGCATATTTGAGAATACCGTTACAAAAAGCTCTTGCCACTTCAAATTCTTTGAATTCTTTAAACTCTGTTTCCTCACTTAATTCAATAGCAGCATGGTTGCCGCGTTCTATTCGTGAAATCATAATAATCAATTGAACGGAGATCTTTTTATACATCAAAAACTCTAAGTTTAAATCAAATTTTATATTAATTTCTTCTACTAAGTTTAAAACACGTTCTATAACATCTTCATGAATCCAATCACAGAAGTTCTGTGTTAAAAAGTCTTTGTAGACCTCCTTCTTTACAGAAATAGAAGTGAAAAGTTTTTCCAATAAAACACGTTTTTGTATTTCTGTGCCGACCAACACAATACCTTTAAATACTTTTGTATCTATTGCAACATCAATTCCCAGCTTATCCATATCTATTGTTAATTTCTGAATTCTGCTTCGAATTGTTTGGGGTGAATAGAAGAATTTATCCGCAATTTCATCATAAGTAGTATAATCATCTCTATTCATTAGAAATTGGATAATTTCAAAATCCAGCAACGTCTCTTCCAAATCAGTTTCATTAACTGTCAACATGTTTATATCATCCGTTTGAAGCTTATAGCCTTCCGGGGAAGAAACAATAGAAATTTGATTAAATTTTTCATTTATCTCCTTGATATAATTTCGAATCGTTCGATCTGTTACTCCAATAGCTTCAGCGATTTTCACAGCTGGTATATACTCTTGTTCCTGAGTTGATAGAAAGTTAATTAATTGATTGTGCTTCTTACTCACCTTAATCCCAACCTTCCTATACATCTAATTTATAATATAATTTTAGTAGTCGCTATATTAGGTAAATTTCCTATAAGGGAGGAAATTTATACTGTAGGCGTTTTCATTAAAATGGATTTTGTTTGTTTTTCTCAAAATAATTTTTGCAGAAATAAGAGGATTTATCACAGGAAGAATGAAAACTTTTACAGACGAATCTTTGGTTGCTATCTAATAATTAAAAATCCTGATCCAAACCATTACCAGCCTTGCATCATCTTCTCTCTTTAGTACAATGATAGTAAGAACATACATCAGAGCGAGGAGAATGATTATGAAAAGAGCTATCCGGCTTATTTTGGGCTTCTCACTGGGAGTACTGATCTATTTTTTAATTTTTAATTAACCGCCCTTGTACATCGTTTTTACTGTAATGAAAAAGCCACGTCTCTCTCCTGAAAGACGTGGCTTTTTCATTACTTATCTACTTAATCGTCCCTAAAACATTTAACAAATTCTTCTTAAATCGTTCACGATCCACTGCTTCACAAACACGGACATTGGGCGCTTTCTCCATACGGTTATTGATATCCACCAGACTGTAACCTCTGGTAAGCTCACCCTTTGTTTCGACATCTACATAATAATCATGCGCTTCCGTCATAATACGCTCATCTGCCGCAATCGCCACTAACAATGTATCCGGATGCGTTGTCCCATTCAGCCGGTGTACAGATTTATTAAACTGCATCACCACTTGATTAATATCTATAAAAAATTGGGAACCAGCTGTTTCCAGACCGGCAATTTCCGCATGGTCCTCGTCATCCATGATGGAATAATCGATACACATATCCCAGCCAACCATTGTAATCGGAATGCCTGAATGCAGGACAAGTCTTGCCGCTTCCGGATCCACATAGAAATTATACTCCGCTGCCGGTGTGATATTCCCTAATGTATTATTCGTACCGCCCATGATATAAATATGCGGAATATCCTTGATAATCGAAGGGTCCTTCTTGATGGCCATTGCAATATTCGTTAGCGGCGCAATCGCTAATAAACTCACTTCTCCCGGATATTCTTTTACTTTCTCAATGATAAAATCAACCGCATGTCCTTCCTCCGGACGCTGTGCTGCCTTTGGAAAATGCGCACCGCCCATGCCATCATCGCCATGAACGTCTTCTACAGTCCGGTGCTTTTCCTGCCCTGTTGCAAGCAACGGCCGTTCCAGACCTTTATAGACAGGAACCTTCTCTTCCGGATTAGCGACCTGAATCGTATACAGCGCATTTTCCACCTCTTGATTAAACTCCACATTTCCGCCGGTTATCGTTACACCCTCCACTTTAAAATGATGCATTGCGGTCAAAAGGGCAATCGTGTCATCCCCGGCTGTATCAGTATCAATAATGATTTTTCTCATCTTATTTCTCCTGTCTGGCTAATGCTGTAATATAATCAAAGAACGCATCCCGGTCCACTTCATAAACAAACTGAACAGGGCGTCCAGCCTCTGAAATTTCTGTTTTTCCCTGACTGGCTCCGTTCGGGTGAACAATACTCTTCACTTCTTTTTTCTTCACCAGATCCGGTTTTCCAATCGTTGCAGTCGTCAGAACATCCCACAGGAAGTAAGTTGAATTTGTTTGAAAATGCACGAGCGGTGGTACCATTGCATAGCACTGTCCAAGGAAATCAATCCCGATATCCCGGCGTTCAGCAGCCCAATTATCTCTGACATCGGTCGTCAGCGGAACCATATTCGTGCTTTCTAAAGCAATTAAGTCAATCTCAATCGAGCTGTCCCATACCTTTTTCACAGCCTCTGGATCCCAGAAGGCATTCCATTCGGCAGTTCCATCATGCTCCGGCTCTTCCACATTTCCATTTTCTAAGAATGTTCCGCCCATCCAGACAAGCTTCTCAATTTTTTCTTCGATATCTGGAGCGATTTCCAAAGCTCTTGCTAAATCGGTCAATGGGCCGACAAACACAAGCGTTACTTTTTCATCACTTTTACGAAGCACATTCACCAAATGCTCGTGTGCCGCTTCTTCCGCAAGCTTTGCTTCTATCTTTCCAGACTCGTTTAATAGAGGCAGGGCATCTACAAAGAATGCATGCATGCGCCAGTCTTTAGGAAAGGGATTTTTGCCGCGGGAAGTGGATGCAGCCACTTCTACATTCTGTCCTTTTCCAAAACGGTCAATAATTTTACGGCTTGCATATACAGCAGGCTCTAAATAGCAGTCAGCCGGAATAACGCCAACGCCAGCCAGCTCCACATCTTCCATCTGTAATAATAGAAACAAGGAAATTAAATCATCTACTCCACCGTCATGATTTAAATAAACTTTCTTTTTCATAGATAAACTCCTCTTCGACTAAAGTTTCAAGAGCAACCAACGTACCCAAGCTCTTTACCACCTAGCATACCATGACTGAACAAAAGATAATATTTTTTTGAAGAGCCGATTCGTACATTTTCTCCTTGGTGGTTAATCCTTTTGATGGGTGGAAGAATACCTTGCTTTCCGGACATTTTTCACCCAGGCGCGGTCCTCGTCCATCATTTTCTTTGCTGCAAAGACTGTCAGAATCTGAATAATAATAATCGGTATTCCCATCAGTCCCGAAAGCACTTCCAGCGGAGATAAGCCGCCTACACTCATCAGCGTCAAAGCAAGAACCGTAATCAGCACTGCTACTAAGATTCGTAATGATTTATACGGTGTAGACTTTGACATATCCTGATTAGACATATAGGTTGCTACGGTATAGGTTGTTGAATCTAATGTAGTAATCAGGAATATCGTCGCGATAACCGTAAAAAGAATCAGAACAATCGCTGAAATCGGCAGCGAACTTAAGACAGCCGGAATCGATGCCTCAATTCCTTGATTCTGCACAATATCCAGCACTGGCAAGGTATCTGTCACTTGTCTGTGAACACTTAATCCGCCGAGAACTCCTGTTGCAAGCCAAGATAACAGCATAGGCGCCATCAGATATGTCAAAATCATTTCTTTTATCGTTCTGCCTTTCGACACAATCGCTGCAAATACACCGTGAAGCATAGCCCAGGTTGCATTATAAGCAAACCAGAAAACAGTATGACTCTCAATATGTGTCCCGCCTTCTAAATCCAGCGAATTCGTATATAGTGAAAAATTCATATAATTAGAGATTAAATAGCGTAAGGAATCTGAAAAGAAATTCATGATAAAGATTCCCGGTCCAATGACAATAATCAGGACAGCAAAAGCTCCTGCCAGATACATATTCCATGTGCTTAATCGTTTGATGCCTTTATCAATCCCGACATAAGCACTGATGGAGAAGCCCAAGACCCATACCAATGTAACAATAAGAGTAAAAGGAAAGGTGACGTCGATATTCAATAGTTCTGCCAGGTTATACGTAACAATCGGTGTACCAAGACCTAAGGTCACTGCACCTCCGGCCAAAATACTGACTAAGAAAAGAACGTCAAGGACAATACCGCCAATTCCGTCTGTAAATTTGTCACCGAATATCACGCGGCACGCTTCTGAAATACGCATTCTCGGTTTCTTCCGGACATACAGCAGATACCCCATTGCCGGGGCTACCATCACAAAGACGGCAAAGGTCTGGAAGGTCCATAAAAACATACTGTAGGAATTCCCGGCAAGAATCGCTTCCATCGATCCCGCATCCAGACCAAACGGCGGATCATTCGCAACCTCGCTCCATTGCGTCAAACCTGTCCGCATAACGGTTGAACCAAGACCCATGGCAATTAAAATAGATGCATATTCAAATAAGCTGTATCTCGGTTTCTGTGCCGGATCACCTAAAACTACTTTTCCATACTTAGAAAATGAAAATAACAATGCAGCTATCACAATGAGAAAGGCGTACCATAAATACCCCCACTTAAAGGTATCCACTAATGTATTAAAAATATTATCCAATAATTCCATGGACTCGCTCGTGTACATTGCAAATAAGGCACTGATAATCGCTATAATTACGATAGAAGGGATAACAATTTTCTTCTCAACGAAGCTTTTTTTCTTCTGCCGTTTCGGCACGTCCATTTTAATTTCTCCTCTCTGTTACTTTTTGATTAGAAATATATTTATTAAGATGGCGTTTGCGTTCACGTCTATGTAATTCCACAGAAGAAAAATTCCAAAACCTACGTATGGCAAAAAAATCACGTTACCATATTTTGGTTAATATATTGATTCATTTTACCCCCTCATCTCACTTGCCAGCAATAAACTGTATACTGCATCTAAACAGGGTGTATCCAAGCCGTACGTTTGACTTTTTTCATATAAATACCCTTGTATATAAGCTGTCTCCATTGTTTTTCCGGCTATAATATCATAGTACATACTTGTCCCCATATACGGCGGGTATCCGGCATAGATGCGCATGATTTCCTCTGTAATTCCCTCTTGAAAATGGATCCCCTCTGCCACAGCAATAGCTACGCCTTCCTGGATCAATCGTTTACATAAGAGCTGTATTTTTTCCTCTTCTAAAATAAGCGCTGTATTTCTGCTTAGTGCAGTAACAGAGTTGATTGCGAGGTTAACAAGGAGCTTATACCAAACCTCATAACGATAATCCGGGCTTAATCGGATGTCGAGGTCACTTGCGGCAATCACCTCTTTTAATTTTTTCGTCACTGGATTTTCCGGTAAAATCAAGATTCTGTCACGAAAATGCGTAACAACCTGCTCTTTCTTCTGTGCGCTAATATAGACAACCGCCTGGTATGCATTGGGAATGTGAAATTTATCCAACTGTCCATAACCATTTTGACAAAGAATACAGACTGTATTTTCATGCGTCAGCTTATCTAAATAAGGCATAATCCCCTCCAGCTGTGTTCCTTTCACAGTGATAAATAAATAGTCAATCACTGTTTCCGCTTCAGAAATAGCTTCGACAGGAAAAGCAGCCGTTTCCGATGCGGACGCTCTTTCTATATAAACTTCCCCTGCTTTCCTGCCCAAAAAAGTCACCTGATAGCCGCTGATATGTAATGATTCCCCGATAACAGAACCAACGGCACCTGGACCGATAACTCCAAATGTATCCATTTTTAATCCTCCACCTTTTCCTCAAGCTAATAACTTGCCATTGTGAATCTATACAGATAATTTTATAATAAGAAGAACAATAAAAATAGTAGGTGATTTAGAAGTGAAATTCCTTCATGATTTCATGAACATGAAAAGTAACGGAGAAAAAATGACAATGCTTACAGCGTACGACTACCCAAGCGCGAAGCAGGCAGAGCAGGCTGGAATAGAGACGATTCTTGTCGGAGACTCTCTCGGCATGACCGTCCTTGGCTATGAAAGCACCGTCCAGGTGACGATGCAGGACATGAAACACCACGCGAAAGCCGTACGCAGAGGCGCAAGAGATACCTTTATGGTCGTTGATATGCCCTTTGGAACAGTTGGTATAGATGATAAAACAGATATGGAAAATGCGGTGGAATTATATCAAGAAACAAATGCGAATGCATTGAAAATGGAAGGAGCTCATACTGCTCCCTTAATCAAAAGATGCACCCAAAGCGGCATCCCGGTCGTTGCTCATCTCGGACTGACGCCGCAGAGCTTCGGTATCACCGGCTATAAGCTTCAGGCAGCATCCAAAGAAGCAGCTGAGGAGCTTATTGCAGATGCCAAGCTGATGGAACAAAGCGAAGCCGTGATGCTGGTATTAGAAGCTATCCCAAGTGACCTGGCAGCGACCATCACAAAAACGTTATCCATTCCGGTTATCGGCATTGGCGCCGGGGCAGATACAGATGGACAGGTCCTTGTTTATCATGATGTGTTAAACTATGGCGTCGACCGCAAACCAAAATTTGTGAAGCGTTATGGAGACTTTACAACAGGTGTAGATGCATTAAAAGCTTATCATGAAGAAGTAAAAGCAGGATTGTTCCCTTCCCCTGAATTTACGTATAAGAAACAAATTATGGATGAGGTAGACGCATGACGCAACGAATTACAACAATACAAGAAATGAACGCTATCATACGAACATTAAAAAAAGAACAAAAGCAAATCGGTCTGGTACCTACAATGGGCGCCCTACATGATGGCCATTTAACGATGGTAAAAACCTCGTTGAAAAACAATGATGTCACCGTCGTCGGTGTATTTGTAAACCCGCTTCAATTTGGCCCGAATGAAGATTTTGATGCCTATCCCAGAGATATCGAGAGTGACCAGGCAAAACTAGAACCGCTTAGTGTTGATTATGTATTTTATCCAAGTGTAGAGGAGATGTATCCGGACCCGCTGGCTATTTCCTTAAAGGTAAACCGCATGGCTGAAGTGCTGGAAGGAGCAAATCGTCCAGGACATTTCGACGGCGTTGTAACGGTCGTCAATAAGCTGTTCAATATCATTCGTCCCGATTTCGCTTATTTTGGTAAAAAGGATGCCCAGCAGCTTGCCATTATTGAAAAAATGGTTGCCGACTTTAATCACCCCATCGAAGTTATCGGTATTGATACGATACGGGAAGCAGACGGTCTTGCCAAAAGCTCCCGCAATGTCTATTTAACCGAACAGGAACGAAAAGAGGCCGTTCACTTATACCAAAGCTTAATCAAAGCAAAAGAATTGTATGACACCGGCGAAAGAAACAGCGCGGTTTTGATTAATACCATCCAAGCCCATCTAACCAAAAACACTTCTGGGAATGTAGAGGATATTGCTGTCTACAGTTACCCGGAGTTAGTGGAGCAGCCGCAAATCACCGGTCAGATTTTTATATCCCTGGCTGTGAAATTTTCCAAAGCCAGATTGATTGATAACATTATTTTAAAAGGAGACAACCATGATTAGAACAATGATGAATGGCAAGATTCACCGCGCACGCGTGACCGAAGCCAACTTAAATTATGTCGGCAGCATCACGATTGATGCCGACATTTTAGATGCTGTTGATATCCTGCCAAATGAAAAAGTGGCTATTGTAAACAATAACAATGGGGCACGCTTGGAGACCTATGTCATTGCCGGCGAACGCGGGAGCGGAAAAATCTGCTTGAACGGTGCAGCAGCCCGGCTCGTACAGATTGATGATGTGATTATTATTATCTCTTATGTGCAGTTAGATCAGGATGAAGTAAAAACACATACACCTAAAGTGGCTGTGATGAATGAGAAGAATGAAATTGTGGAATTGATTGAAGAGAAGGAAAATCAGCTGGTTTTATAATTGCTGCTTTGAAGGATTTGCCGATTGGTAAGTCCTTTTTTTGCAGTTACTTCACATTTCCCAGAGTCCTCTAGAATCTACACAAATTAGTCATTTTATTTTCCTTCACAGGCAGGAATTATATTGTAAAATAGAAGTAATCTCTTATGAAAAAACGTATTGGCTGCTTTTCTTGGCAGCATTTCATTTAAAGCTGAAGTAGGTGTTATGATGAAAAAAGCATTTTTTGTCAGCTGCGGATCCTTATCACTGGGACTGGGTATCATCGGTATAATTTTACCCCTATTACCTACGACACCATTTTTATTATTATCTGCAGCATGTTACGCGAAAAGCTCAGAAAGATTATATCATTGGCTGCTTGAAAATAAATATTTTGGCTCTTATATCAAAAATTACCGTGCAGGAAAAGGCATCCCATTAAAAATAAAAATCACTGCTGTATCGGTTTTATGGTTATCCTTATCCTTTACCATCGTTTTTGTTGTTCCACTCGTTGCCGTAAAAATCCTGCTTGCACTGATTGGAGCCTACTTTACAGGATTTATCCTGAAACAAAAAACACTTCAAAAGCATGCTGTCTAGAAATGGCGTACCTGTTGCCATAAAGGATGGCATGCTGTTTGTATTTGGAGGTGACAGACAGTATGACATTTTATGAAATACTCGTATTTATACATATCTTTTCTGCCATTTTAGGGATGGGACCTGGTTTTGTGATGACGCCAATTGCTAAAAAGGCTTCTAACATGACAGAACTGCGGCATGCGTATGCCCTCCGTAACAAATTGCATCAATTCGTCATGATTGGCGGTACCTTGTTACTCGTTACCGGATTATGGATGGGGTTTTTAAATACATACCTCTTTCAGCAAGGATGGTTTTGGATCAGCCTCATTCTTTTTTTACTTGCTCTCGTGTCTGGTCCGACGGTATTAGTTTCCAGCTCTAAGCCGATTAAGGCATTGTTGAAGGAGCATAAAGGAGAAGACATTCCAGCAGAATACTTCATTTTGTCCAAACGGCTATTTTTCTATGAGCATCTTATCAATACGCTGTTTTTAATTATTATTGCATTGATGATTACCAAGCCTTTTTGAGTTTTATGGAAAAAGGGTTATTTTTCTATCTGACTGGGATTCCCCCAGTCTTTTTTCATGTTTGAAAAAGGAAAGATGCAGGGTACTTTTATATAAAAGGCGGTATATAGTGGGAAAAAGTATAAAGATAACTATATCCGCTGTCATTTTAATTGGAATCATCGGCGCCATTTATTATTTCTTTTACTACACTCCAAACATGACAATGGATGAAGTCATTTATGAAGAAAGCATCGACAGTAATGAAGACGGTCTGGATATGGAAGCAGGATGGTTTGATTAAAAACTTTAAAGCCATGGGGCATAACCGTATTGCTTTAAATATGTATAACATCAAAAGAAGAAAATAATCTTAAATACTTCTTTTGATTGGGTTTGTATATATTAATAAAGGGAAGTAAATAAAAAGGATTAATTTAAAGAGGGAACATGTATCACCTATTTAAGGACGCTTGCAAAAATATTATGCGGTGCAATCATAGGATTTACATTACTTCTCATCTATCATTGGTTGACTGACCTGGCGCTTGCTCTTCAAGACACAGTAACGACCGGGATTATTGCTATAGTTTTAATTTCTATTATAGGAATAATTTATACATTTATAAAAAATAAAGTTACTGATTAGCTTTTTTCATGAATTTCCCAATAGTTAATGTAAATGAATAAAAATTTAATTTTAAGACTGTAAACCCCAACTCTATTTACACCTATTCTTTTTAAATCACCAACTATTAAATTTTCATGAATTAAGAAGGAACTGCTACACAATCGGTTACCCTGATTATGCAAAAGCCCCTTCTTCTAAAAATAATTCTACAGTCGCTTTAACAATTCCGCCGGTTCCACCAGTTACAATAGCAATTTTCCCATCTAGTTTACCACTCATTCAGATCCCTCCATAAAATGATTCCTATCGTTTCACCGTAACACTTCACAAATATTCCTACAAATAGAAAGGGTTCTATCAGCTTCATCTTGAATGAAATGCAATCAATTTACAGAGAATAATTAGAGGGTATACAATAAAAATAGGAAAACATTTAACTTCTTGGACAAAGTTATAACGAATCACTTGAATAGGAGAGGATTTCACATGAAGTCTACTTCAGAAAATAAATTACAAGGAAGCAACAATCGCTCCTTTCTGCTCTATTTCATCATAACGGGATTTATCACCACCATCTTATCTTTCTTTTTCATGGGGAGAGCTATTGCTGAGGGAGATAATGATTATTTTGGCCTGAATTTCTTTTTACTCATTGCTGTCTGGGGTTTGGGAGCCATTTTATACTATTTATTTAAAATTAAAAGGGTCGGCCTCTTTATTTCAATCCTTCCCATTGTTTTTTATATATGCAGGTTTATACTCTCTTTTTTCATATAAAGTGAAACTGCAATCAGCGGGGTTTTCTTTTCATCCCCCACTGCGATAAAATATACCGTCGACTTTATAAAGGAAAAGCAGCGTACTCTCTATTGGGAGTACGCTGTTTTTCCACAATACTTCTTCTTAAAACAATTCCTGAGAAGATACAGATAAGTGAAGAAGGTTTTATTCTATATTCCTAGCCCTTCACTTGCTTGTTCTCTCTCCGCTTTTCCCGTTCAGATAAAATATACGCACATGCCGCATCTCCAGAGATATTAAGAGATGTTCGCAGCATATCAAGAATACGGTCGATACCAATAATTAATGCAATACCCTCCACAGGCAGACCGACCTGATTCAGCACCATGGCCAGCATGATCAAACCAACTCCCGGCACACCAGCCGTACCGACACTTGCTAAGGTAGCAACAAGCACGACCATTAAAAGATCAATCATCGTAAGCGGCAAATCATATACCTGGGCAATAAATACGGTCGCAACAGCCTGCATAATTGCCGTACCATCCATATTAATGGTTGCTCCCAGCGGCTGGACAAAGCTGCTGATTTCTTTTTTCACACCAAGATTTTCTTGTGCAGCTTTCAACGATACAGGAAGCGTTGCATTGGAACTGGCTGTGCTAAATGCTACTGTCATCGCAGGAAAGAAGCCTTTATAGAATGTAATTGGATTCCTTCGCCCCAAGAACCAGATAGCCAGAGAGTAAATAAGCAACGCATGTAGAAGCAGCCCTGCAATAACGGTTAACATATAACTTAACATGGAATCAACTGCATCCAGTCCGGCACCGCCAATTGCTGATGCAATAAGCGCAAAAGCACCATATGGAGCAAATCGCATTACCAGCATAACAAGCCAGCCTAAAATATCGTTTGCTTGTTCAAATAAGTTAAAAATACCTTTTGTCTTTTCATTTAAATAAGCTAAGGCAACCCCGATAAACACGGCAAAGGCAATAATTTGCAGCATCTCCCCAGCAGACATAGCCGCTATCGGATTAGCCGGAATGATACTAACTAATGTTTCCATAATCGGCGGTGCCTCGCTCGGTGTAAAGTCACCCAGGTTAGATGTTTCAAATATACCCGTTCTCCCTGGCTTTACCAGGTAAGCTAATGCTAAACCGATACTGATGGCAAACGCCGTAGTTGTTAAAAAGAAAGTAATCGTAAAAACACCGATTTTCCCCAATTTTGCCGGCTCGCCAAGACCTGCCGTCCCCAAAACAATGGACACAAATACCAACGGGACAACCAGCATCATAATGAGATTAATAAATATTTGACCAACCGGGTCCAGCACATATCTGTCCAAAGGACCAAAAAAACTTTCAGGAGCAAATGTCAGAGCCATCCCGGCCACGGCACCAGCTACTAATGCGATAAGTATATTTCTGGTTAGGTTGTTAGCTTTCATCATCAGACACCCTCTCTAATCAAATTGAACTCCACAAAAAAGAAAGCGCTATCATAAAATAAAAAGCTAAGTGATTCCATTTAAAGCCTATCACCTGAAACGGTCGCTGCCAGGTTCAACTAATAACTACATAAAGTATTAAAATTTGTTTCCATATAACCAAAAAAATGTAGCCCCACTCTAGATGACGAGTGTTTCTACATTTTATGAATATCTTTTGTCATATATTCCGGTTCTAATCATTAACATTTAGAAAATGCTTATCTGCTCTCCAATGGTTTTTATTAATATAAAACATTAACCAATCTGATTCACGAGTTTTTTAAATTATTCAGCTTATACTGGATTGTTACTACTCCAGTTCCCTCCCAAAAAAACTACTTAAACCGAATCACATAAGCATCCAGAAATATCCGGGCCAGCACCTGCAGCGGCAGACGCGAACGCACCTCATAGTCCGGGAAAAAGCTCTGCTTCGACTTATAGCCCAGCAAATTAATATCACATAACTGAAACAGACTGCTTTCCTTATTTGTCGTCAGCAAAATCGTTTTTACATTATTTCGCTTGCAAAATTGTGCCGCTTCTACTAATTCTTCTGTTTCCCCATTTAGCGATACAAAGATAACTAAATCATCACGCGTAAACTTTTTTGATTTAATACGAATAATATTCGGGTCGGTATGCTCTTCACAATGCTTTTCCAGCAGCTGCAGTTTCACCGCCATCTCATTGGAGATATGCTCCGAGAAGCCTCTGGCAAATATCGTAATTTTTTTACTATATTTCACTGCAACTAAAGCATCTTCGATAATGGAGGAATCCAGATAATTAATGGTATTCGTTACTTCCTCCTGATTCTTGAAAATAGCAGATTGGATTTGAGAATCAATATTTTTTATTTTCTCCAATGCTCCCGGGAATTGCTGTGACTTCTCAGAAACAAATTGAAATTTAAAATCTGTAAACCCCCGGTAGTGGAGTTTTTTCATGCATCGGACAATCGTGGATGTGGAAACATTTGCTTTCTCACTTAACTGGGTGATGGAAATCTCCCCCATTGTCGCATGATGTGATTCAATATAATCCAATAAATGCTTGTCACTGCTGCTTAATTCATTGTAATAATGCTGAATCCGCTGTTGGAAATTCACGCTTAACACCCGCCCTTTTCGAATATCCTTTTGAAATCTTTTTCATCTATTTTCTAACTATACCACATATAATGCAAACATTTTCATTTCATGACGTGTCATACTTTAAGTAAGGAAGGAAGGATGATGAACCATGATTTATACATGCACGTTAAATACAGCGATTGACATGTTCATCGAAATGGAAGATTTTCTTCCGGATAAGGTGAACCGAAGCATATACGATGAATTCCAGCCAAATGGCAAAGGAGTCAATATATCCATTATTTTAAAAAAGCTTGGCGTCCCCTCGACAGCTATCGGTTATATAGCAGGGTTCAGCGGGCATTATATTCAGGATGAACTAAACCAAATGAATATCGACACTGATTTTACGGAAGTTGATGGTGTCACAAGAATTAATGCATTTGTAAAATCCAATCAGGGTGAGTACAAAATTGTTAATGGCGGTCCGGAAATTACAGATGTAAAAATTGATGAATTAATAACTAAAATTGCCGGATTTACAAAGGATGACGTGTTATTTGTGTCAGGCAGCCTGCCGAAGGGCGTAAATCCATCCATTCTGGTTTCCATCGCAAAGCATGCTTCTGATATTGGATTTCGATTGATTTTAGATATAAGTCATCCGATCTTAAGTGAATTAGTTCACTACCGGCCTTACTTGATCAAACCGAATGACGAAGAGCTGCAGGCCTTGTTTCCAGAGGAGGAACTCGACTCAGAACAAGCAATATTGAGAGCAGCTCAAAAATTAGTAGATCAAGGCTGTCAAAATATATTAGTTTCTCTGGGAGGCGAAGGTGCTTACTTTGTTAATAAAGACACAATGCTCTACTGTCCAGCACCAAAAGGGGAGGTCGTGAATACCGCCTGCTCTGGCGATACGATGCTGGCTACCTTTTACAGCACCTTACAGACCAGTTCCCCCGAAGCAGCATTGAAAAAAGCTGTAGCGGCAGGTTCTTCAACGGCTTTCCGCTCTGGATTAACCGATTTTGAGGATGTCGATCAATTGATGCAAAACTTAAAAGTACAAGTAGTAACCATTTAAAAGAAAGGATGAACATCATGACATATCGTTTTTTAGGCGTTACTGGCTGTCCAACAGGAATTGCGCATACGTTTATGGCTGCAGAAGCACTTGAAAAAACAGCAGCAGAAAAAGGCGTTTCCATCAAAGTCGAAACACATGGACAAAGAGGAACAGAAAATCAGTTTACTGCTCAAGAAATCAAAGACGCAGAAGTCATTATTATTGCTGCAGATAAAAACGTGGATATCGACCGTTTTCATGGCAAAAAAGTAATCAATGTTTCCGTTTCAAAAGGTATTAAAAACCCTGAGGAATTAATAGATAGAGCTATATCAGGGAATGTAGCGGTCTATAAAGGTTCGGGTGAAGCGGCTCAATCGAATGACGACAGCAATCAAGAATCAGCCAGCATATGGCATCAGCTTTATGTACATCTGATGAATGGTGTCAGCCATATGCTTCCTTTAGTTGTTGCCGGCGGGGTGATGATTGCTGTTTCCTTTATGTTTGGAATTTATTCAGCTGACCCTGAATCGTCTCAATATAATGTTATTGCCGAACAAATGAATACCATCGGCGGATTAGCAATGGGATTGATGGTTCCTGTTTTAAGTGCTTATATTGCACAATCCATTGGTAATCGACCCGGCCTTATTATTGGTTTTATTGTCGGTATGATTGCTGATACAAACGGCACCGGATTTTTAGGAGGAATTGTTGGCGGCTTCTTAGCTGGAGGCCTTGTTTTACTGCTTATGAAAGCACTAAAGAACCTGCCAAAATCATTAGATGGTTTAAAAGCTATTTTTTTAATTCCGGTTCTCGGTATCTTTATCGGCGGATTTGCGATGTGGTATCTGTCTGTTCCGATGGAAGCAATCAACCAGGGAATGATGGACTTCCTAAGCAGTTTCCAGGATTCTAACCCGATCTTATTAGGGTTGATTGTAGGTATTATGAGTGCATTTGATATGGGCGGCCCCGTCAACAAAGCGGCCTATGTAACAGGTACAGCACTTCTGGCACAAGGTAATTTCTTATTTATGGCAGGTGTTTCTGCGGCGTGTATCGTTCCGCCGCTCGCAACCGGATTCTCGGTATTATTTGCGAGACGCAGCTATAACCAGGCAGAAGCAAGTGCCGGCTATGTCAACTTTCTATTAGGTTCAACGCACATTACAGAAGGCGCGATACCTTTTGCAGCAAAACGTCCGTTTACCATTATCCCAATTATCATGGTAGGTTCTTCTATCGCTGCCATGCTGACGTATATGTTTAAAGTAGAAGTTCCTGCACCGCATGGCGGATTTATCGTTCTGCCTGTTGTCACTCATGCCTTCTTATGGGTCTTGGCAATTCTGATTGGTGCGCTGATTTCCGGATTCTTAATGGCATTAGAACAAAAAAGACATCAACGAAAAAGCAATCCTGAGCAAGCGGCTGCGCCAGTACAACAAGAAACACCTGCGCCACGTGAACAGGGGGAGCTTTTAGAAACAAACCAAATTTATCTGCAGCAAAAGCTTCACTCAAAAGAGGAGGTTCTGGCGTTTATAGCAGATAAAGCTGCAGCATTAAATATTGCAACAGATGCAGAAAAAGTAGCAAGCGGTCTGCAAAAAAGAGAAGCAGAAGGCTCGACAGGTATGGAAAACGGAATCGCTATTCCTCATGTAAAAAGTGAAGTAATCCAACAAGCAAAATTAATGGTCGTTCAATTGACAGAAGGCATTGATTGGCCTGCAATGGACGGAAAACCAACAGACTTTGTTATCAGTATTCTCGTACCAGATGGAAGCAGCAACGAACATTTAGATATCTTATCGGCTCTTTCCAGAAAACTGATGAATCAAGATTTTATTAACCAGCTAAAAGCTTCTCAATCCGAAGCGGAGATAAAAGAATTATTACTTGGAGGCGTTAAAAAATGAAAAATTTAAAAAAACTCATAAATGATCAGGGGATTATTTCTGCACTTGCTATTGACCAGCGTGGTGCACTAAGAAGAATGATGGGCGAGGATATTTCCGGCGAGCAGATTTCAGCCTTCAAACAGATTGTTTCTGAAGAACTGACTCCTTACGCTTCTTCTATCCTGCTTGACCCTGAATATGGATTAGCAGCAGCAAGGAAAAGAGATGAAAATTGCGGATTAATATTGGCTTATGAACAAACAGGCTACGACAAACAAGAGCCTGGACGTTTTCCGGATTTAATTCCGAATTGCTCTGTCAAAAACCTGAAAGCTGCAGGCGCTGACGCAATTAAATTATTGATCTATGTGGATGTAGATGAAAGTAAAGAAATCAATGAAGCTAAAGAAGCTTTTGTAGAACGCGTCGGCAGTGAATGTGTCGCAGAGGAGATTCCATTTTTCTTAGAAATTCTTACCTATGATGATTCGATTGGCAATGAAAAGGGATTGGAATTTGCTAAAGTAAAACCGAAAAAAGTGATTGAAGCAATGAAACGCTATAGCGAGTCAAGATTTAACGTGGATGTGTTAAAAGTAGAGGTTCCTGTCAATATGAACTTTGTGGAAGGCTATGCAGAAGGAGATACAGCTCAAACCCAAGCGGAAGCAAAAGCTGTTTTCAAAGAACAGTCTGAAGCGACCAGCCTGCCATTCATCTTTTTAAGTGCAGGCGTTACACCGGAATTATTCCAGGAAACATTGCGTTTTGCCAAAGAAGCGGAATCTGCCTTTAACGGTGTTCTATGCGGCAGAGCAACTTGGAGCGGCGCAACATCTGAATTCAAAAACGTGGATGGAGAAGCTGCTGCGAAATGGCTGCAGACAGAAGGCATTAAAAATATTCAGGAACTGGATAAAGTGGTTCAAGAAACAGCTACATCTATTTCCTAACAAAGGTAGAAAAAGCTCAGTGTGCACACTGGGTTTTTTCGTCATATCCTTTCTGCTTCTTATTGATAGTATGTTATTATTCAGTTTGTTGCATGCTACTAACGATGGAACGATATTATCGCACGTGTTAAACGGATCATTTTGATTTTTGAACTTCCTATTATAAGGAGCGGAATCCATGCCTAAAAAATACATTATTATCAGCAGCATCCTTGCTGTTATCATCATTATCCTGCTTGCACTTATTTTCTTCTTTAAAATATCCTTTACTTCCCTGCCAACAAATCTGCCCGTTGTTTTAACAGAAGTTCTGACCACGGAAGGGGAACGGAGACATGTTGATTCGATTCGTCTTACAAAATCGGACTCCAGTCACTTAGATAGCGATGAGCCTGTACAATCAGAGAATGAGAAAGAAATTGTATTGGATCAATCAAATGATATCACCCGAATGCTGATTGAAGATGTCCATATTTATCAGGGCGGACGGATTACAAGCGACAGCCCGGAATATACCGCAGAAATGAACCTGTCTGATGGAGATACGCTCTATCTATACCTCTCCAATGAATACATACGGGTTGTTCCGTCAGATCAGGAAGGAAGGCTATACAAAGTATTGGATACGGAAAATGCTGTTTATGCCTATTTTCACGCTTTCTTTGAAGAAGACGAAGGCTAGTTTGCTCGGCTGCGGCATAATCGATGTCTTCTTTTCTGTGACCAGTCTTATTGAATATATCGAATGAAGGTCCCTGCATAAGCAAATAATGATATGTTTATACAGGTTTCCCCTCTTTGTACGAGGTAATTATAATGTTATTTTAATTACCTCGTACACCATTACTTGCAGAAAAAACAAATATATTACCCTTCATTTAATTGATAATATTTTCTTTTCTTCTTTCCTTGCACCAGCATATTGGAGAATAGACCCAGACCTAAAAACAAGAACGAGCCCACAATATAAACCAATCTAATGTCCATCATTTCAGCTGCTATTCCAATGATTAATGTCAACAAAATAATGCATACCGCTTCGATTAGTCCAAAAATCATTGAAAAACGCCCCATAATCTCTACAGGTATATTATTTTGATAAAAGGTCAGGAAGCCCGTGTTGGCGAAAGAAAGCGCACATGTCAGCAGGAAGAAACCGATTGCCGCTGCTGTAAAATCTGTTGAGAAAGCAAAAACCAAATAACCAGCAGGCGTACCTATTACCCCGAGCCCCATCAGCATATTAATTTTTAAGTACTTCGCAAACATCGCATTTATCAAAGAACCAGCTATAATCCCTGCTCCTGCAATACTAACTAAAAAGCCATAGGTGCTTTCATCCAACAATAGCACCTCTATTGCAAAAGCTGCCTCTAACGAGTCCAGCCCTGTCATAAAAACTGTTACACCCCCAAACAGAATATAAATCAAGGTAATATATTTATGATTGCCGCTATATGCAAGAATCTTCTTCCAATCATGAATGACAGAATGGATATCGATTCTATCACTTATTTTCCCCTGTTCATGCAAATTGGGAAGGAAAAGGATTATCATGGCAGAAATACATAATGCAGCAGCATTTATAAATATAGCAAAGGAAGGACTGCCGAACATAAACAATGCCCCTGCAATCGACGGTCCTAAAATAAACCCGCAGGAATTAATAAAGTTACGAAGGGCATTGAACCGCTGACGGTCTCCTTTTGGAACCAATTTGGTCATGTAGACAATAGAGGCCGGCTCAAACACCGCACTGGCTACATTAATTCCAAATACCAACACATAGATGAGCAATAAGGAATCTAAAAAAGGAAGTATACCTATAAGGCCTGCCCGAAATACATCTAATCCGATCATCATGTTCTTTTGATTCCAACGGTCAATCATGGTACCGGCCCAAAAATTGGTGAACATTGCTGCCAACGGTATCAAAATATATAACACAGAAACCGCAAGCGGAGAGCCCGTCATTTCCAAAACAATTAAATTTAATGCAATCAGGTATATCCATGCTCCCAGATTAGATACACCAATTCCCGTTAACAATAATGAGGTGTTTTTCCACCTTTCCCAAGTCCCTTCCATTCCATCTCTCCTTTTTTAAGCTTTTTTATAAAATAAAAAAAGCCCGCGCCCTCAAAGTTATCTCAACTTTGAGGACGGGACTTCTTATATCACAGAAGATCGTGGTGCCACCTCATTCTGTTTCTGCATCGCTGCAGAAACCTCCATAAGCAACAGCAAATCATTGCTTTTCTCGATAACGGGAGCACCGGCACATCATCATATAACAATCCAATGTGCAGCTACGAGGCTTGCTTCAATATAGTTCCGCATCCTCCTTTTCAGCTTCCGGAGTTCTCTGTTATGCTTCCCTTATATTTACTCTTCTCTTCAACGCTTTTGATAGGATGTATCTCGAGTTTAGAAATATTATACATGGTTCCATAAAAATGACAAGTGTTATTTTATCACAGAGAAGAACAAAAACTCCGACTGAACGAAGTTTCGTTTCAAACTTCTATTTCCGAAATATTATAAAACTATTGACTTAAATTGTGTAATGGCTCACTGTTTAAGTATAGAATGATTCGTATACTACTTTAAAGGATGTGTTAAAAATGACAGCAAATCATGGAAAAGTAAATCGCGTTGTATTGATTGGAGCCGGGTCTGTCGGTGTCAGTTATGCATTTTCACTTATAAACCAGGGTATTACAGAGGAATTAGCTATTATTGATTTATTCGCAGATAAAGCGCTTGGAGATGTGTGGGATCTCAACCACGGGAAAGCGTTCGCCCCATCTCCAACCAATGTTTGGCTGGGAGAATATCAAGACTGTAAAGATGCAGATATTGTTTGTATTTGTGCAGGAGCAAACCAAAAACCGGGTGAAACACGCTTAGACCTCGTTGAAAAAAACATGAAGATATTTAAAGGGATTGTGGATGATGTGATGGAGAGCGGCTTCGACGGTATTTTCCTCATTGCAACCAATCCTGTAGATGTCTTAACGCAAGCAGTTATTGAATTCAGCGGTTTCCCTGCTCACCGTGTTGTCGGAAGCGGAACAACCTTAGACTCTTCCCGTCTTCGTTATAAGCTTGGAGAGTATTTCGATATTTCTCCGAAAGCAGTTCATGCCTATATTGTCGGTGAACACGGGGATACAGAGCTCCCGCTTTGGAGCAGAGTAACCATTGGTCCTGTTCCCCTGCAAACGTATTTAGATAATCATGACGATTATAACGCAGAAGACCTTGACCAGATTTTTGTAGAGGTTCGGGATGCAGCTTATCACATTATTGAGAAAAAAGGCGCTACCTTCTATGGTATTGCCATGAGCTTAGCACGAATTACCGAAGCCATTCTAAGAAACGAAAATATCGTGTTGACAACAAGCAGTTATTTACAAGGTCAATATGGTGCAGAAGACGTATGCATCGGTGTTCCATCTATCATTAACCGTTCTGGCATCCGTGAAATTATTGAAGTGCCAATGAATGAAGAAGAACAGGAAAAATTTGCTCATAGTGTTCAAACGTTGAAATCTATTTATGAGCCTGCGATTAAGCGCATATAAAGTTTAAAAAACGTAATGTGAGAAAGGTTTTCCCGCCTCACATTACGTTTTTTATTTACTCATCATCTACATCAGCAACAACAGTTTGCTGATAATCAATTAAAATAACAGAACGTACTCCAGCTTCTTCCGCGTCCCCTTTTTCAATCGGGCTGACATAATGCGAAACTGCCGAATCCTCCACACCATAAGATTCCAAAGGCTTGGTAATCTCAAAAATCTCTATCACATCATCCTGATTGACTGTATCAAACGTTTCTCCTGCCGCTTTAGGAATACCAATAGCGTTCGTACCGCCTTTGACATTTTCTCTTTTAATTAAATGGGCAAAGGTAAATGGTTCTCCGTCCTGATGAAAGCAGTTCGGGGAAGAAACAGCCTTATCCGTATCATTTTGTACGTACAGCTTTACAAAATGTACGCCGGCATGAATCGGCATAATCCGGTCTTCTTCCTTCCAAAACGTTTCATGATAATCAAACAGAATAATTTTTTCCAATAGCTTATTATTCTGTATTTCCTTATCTATACAAGGGAATTCCCGATAGGAACCCGGATATTCCGGATTAAATTTCCCTTGGAAGTACGCAGAGTATTCCTCCCCATCCTTCGTCAGCGTTGGCAGCCATTCAATCTGACCAGAAGTTGGCAATACCAAAGCGCGTGAATATCTTCTATAACGATTTAAGTCTTTTGCATATTCATCGATAGGCAGATCCTCGAAATAATCCAATAAAGCTTGGTAATCTGCTTCTATTCCTTCATAGTCTAATTGCTGCATTAAATCATACCGCGCATAGCCATTCTTTTTTAAATTGCTCATCTATATTACTCCTTTTATCTTCATCGGTTTGCTTAAAAAATGGAATCCAAGTTATTATTTTAGATGATTTGAGTTGAAAAGACAAATGGAGCAAGGGGTATGTAGATGATGTAACCATATTAGCAATTACCGAATCGGTACTGCAGAAATCTCTTTTCAAACTTAGCGTTTGTTAAATGAAACCAAAAAGCGAAAAACCCCACAGATTGAAACTAGTTTGTGAGGTCTTGTCAGCATTAAAATCATAATTCACTTAGCATTACTGCGGTTTTTCTAGCGGATGAGTGGTAGGCAGCCATAGCTACTTCCAAAGCTCTTAATCCATCTTCTCCTGTAATAAATGGATCTTTGTTTTCTTTGACAGCCTGGATAAAATTCTCTATCAATCCCTCATCCATATCATCTCCCCAGAAATTCCATTTAACGCCCTCTGAACTATATACATCCAGCTTCTGGGCAAAAGCATCCACAGAGAGCGTTCCTTTCGTTCCTATTATTTCTAAGGTAACGTCTCCCCAAGTTGGATAATCCTTATTACGAGACCAGCTGCAATCCAATGTCGCAAACATACCGTTATCAAATTCCATGGTTAACAGCCCAGTATCATCTATCTCCCCCTCGGATAGTTTATCATCTATTTCAGCGTATACCTCTGTTACTTCTGCGTTAGTAAACCAACGAATAAGGTCGACTACATGAACAGTATGATCGATAACTGCCCCTCCGCCAGATTTCTCTTTCTGCACAAACCATCCTCCAGGATTAGTCCCTCTATTTGTACCTTTAACAGCAATAATATTCCCTAAATCCCCCGTGTCTATCGTTTGTTTCGCATTTTGCACAGGTTTATTAAACCTTACCGGAAATGCAGTTTGTAAAATCACGCCTTTTTCCCGGCAAATCTTAATCATTTCTTCCGCATCCTTCACATTAGAAGACAAAGGTTTTTCGCATAGTACATGCTTATCATGATTCGCTGCAGCTTTGACGTGTTCAAAATGCTTTTGATTCTCTGATGTAATAATCACAGCATCAATCGGTTCCTTTAATAAGTCATGATAATCCGAAAAGTATTTGGTATTAAACTGTTCCGCTGCGTCTTTCCCTCTCACTTCCTCTTCATCAGCAATACCATGTAACTCTATCTCCGGCAAATTGTTTAAAGCATTTGCATAGTTATACGCATGTCCATGAGCAAAACTAATAATACCTACCTTCATTTTACCCCCTCCAAACTGGAAAATTGTTTAAGATAAACCGGCTCTCCCGACTCAATCGATTGTAAAGCAGCTAATGAAATCTCTAGCGCTTTATAGGCGTCTTCTGCGGTCACTCTCGCTTCCTTTCCTTCTTTAATACAAGAAATAAAATGCTCTATTTCAAGATAATATGGACTATACTGCGTTGGACTGGACGGAACCGCTACCCCTACAACCTCATCAACTGATGCGCTTTTTTCTACTACGACAGGGCTCACCGAAGTACTATCATGTTGAATTATCCCTTCCTTCCCTGCAATTTCTAACTTCGTATGGAAGTTCTGATGTGCCCAGGTACCTTCTACATGAGCAATTACTCCGTTTTCAAATCGAAGTGTGACTAAGGAATATTCTAATTTCCCAGCCGCTCTTCCTCTGCTTGTTTTTGCATATACACGCTCTACTTCTCCAAAGCACCATCTTAAAAAATCAAAATCATGAATAACTGTGTCTAAAATCAAACCTCCGCTTTTAATAAAGTTTGCATACCAGTCATTAGAGGCATTTGGAAATGCTCCTCCTCTCGTTGTTCTTGCAATTACCGGCTGGCCTATTTTTTGTGAATCTACTACTTCTTTCGCCTGTACATATTCTGGAAAAAAGCGTACCACATGGCCTACGAATAAGCGAACTCCCTGCTGTTCACAGAAATCGATCATCTCTCTGGCATCAGCCAGATGGCGGGCCAAAGGCTTCTCGCAAATAACGTGAAATTTATCTCTCGCCGCTTGCAAGACTGTCTCTTTGTGTAAAGGAGTAGGCAAACAAACAGATACGACATCAATATCCACAATCTGCTGCTTCGCTTCTTCATAAGAAGAAAATGCTTTAGTCCCACACTTGTCAGCCAATTGAGCAGCCTTTTCAAAATTCACATCAACAATTCCACATAATGTTACATCTTTCATTTCTGTATAAGCAGCAGCGTGGGCATTTCCCATTGTCCCTGCACCTAAAACTAAAATATTCATTTTTGTGCACCTCTTTCTATTAATTATCTTCTAACGCCTTGTAAAGCAATTCCTGAAACTAGATGTTTCTGTAAAAGAACAAACATAATCAGCATCGGAATAGTAGATAGTACAGCACTCGCCATCAGCAATGGATAATCCGTCGAATATTGCCCCTGAAATGCTGCAATACCTACTGACAGCATTCTCGTTTCTTCTGAATTCGTCATAACTAAAGGCCAAAGAAAATCATTCCAAGAAGCGAGGACCGTAAATATACCTAATGCAATTAATCCTGGTGTCGCGTTCGGCAAAATAATGCGCCAATAGATTCCAAAAAAGGAACACCCATCAATCGTTGCCGCCTCATCCAGCTCTTTCGGTATTCCTAAGAAAAATTGTCTTAACAGGAAGACGCCGAATGCGCTGAACATACCAGGAACAATCAAAGCATAAAAGGTGTCAATCCAGTCCAGAGACGTTAAAATTCCGTAGTTTGGAATTAGAATAATTTGCATTGGCACCATCAAAACAGATAGGACTACAATAAATATGACATTTTTTCCCGGAAAATCCATTCTTGCAAAGGCAAATGCAGCCAATGAGCACAAAATTAACTGTCCCAATGTTCTTCCTAAGGTGACCATCAGCGTATTAAAGTAATATCTCATCATATCGATACTTGCAAAAACTTCAAGGTAATTCTCTACTAGCCACTCTTCAGGAAAAATGGTAATCGGCACTTGCATTGCTTCTCCAAATGATTTTAGAGAAGTTAACACCATCCAAAGAAATGGTGTTACCATAATCACTGCACCAATAATCAGCACCAAATGAATCAACCACTTCTTATTCATACGCTTCCTCCTTATTATCCGTCATAATGCACCCATTTCTTTTGGAACGCGAACTGGAAAATAGTAATGAGTAGTATCATTAAAAACAGCAAAAATGCTTGTGCAGAAGCATAGCCCATTTGCGAATACTCAAACCCTGACTCATAAACTCCATATACAAGTGTACGCAATGGTTCTAATAAGACATGGCTGTCGCCGATCATGATGAATATCAGATCAAACACTTGTAAAGAGCTGATTATTCCAGTGATAAACACGAAGAACAATGTCGGTGTTAACAGAGGAATGGTGATCGTAAATAATTGTTTTAATTTTGAAGCGCCATCCATTTCGGCAGCTTCATAATAGGTTTCTGAAATCCCCTGCAAACCTGCCAGGATTAAAATAATGTTGTTTCCTACTGTCATCCAAACATACACAACAATAACCGATATTAACGCAATATTAGGATTGAACAGCCATGCAGGCTGCGGTAAATGGAGTAAGCCTAGTATATAATTAAGCAATCCATAATCTGTGTTGTATAACCACTTCCAGACCATCCCAACAGCAACCGGCATCGTTACCACCGGCAGAAAATAAAGGGTTCTATAGACGATCATTCCTTTAATTTTTTGATTCAGCAATATGGCAATCCCCGTGGCCAGCATCACCGCTAACGGCACGGAAACCAGCGTAAATACGAGTGTGTTAACCATGCTTCTGATAAAAGAATCTGTTTGAACCAGCCTTATCAGGTTGTCCAAACCAATAAACTCGGGAGGGTTAATCCCATTCCAGCTAGTGAAAGACAAGCCAAAAGAAGCAAGAGCCGGCATCAAATAAAATAGGAAGAGCCCTAGTACAACAGGAGCGATAAATAGATAAGCCCACATCGCTTCCTTACGCTTACGCCTGCTTCTTTTCGGTTTCATAAGCACGTTTGAATCACTCATTCATTAGAAACTCCCTTCTTACAGAAAGATTTTTATTCATTTATCTGTTCTGATTCCAAGATGATATCCATCTCTCTGGCAACATTGTCCAAAGCTTCCTTCATTGATTTATAGCCCAAAAATGCTCCTTGAACTTCTGCCTGCTCAATATCCTGCCACTGTATTGTGTTTTGGGAGACAGGGTAGGGAAATGAAACTTCCTGTGCGTCGATAAATACCTGTAAATCCAATTCAGGCATGGAATCTACCCATAAATCACTCATGGATTCCTGAGCTGGGATACTAAAGCCTGATTCAGCAATAAACTGATTCCCTTTTTCGCCAGTCAAATGCTTGATTAAATCCCAAGCCAATTCTTCTTCCTCGGTGTCCCCATTCATAGCCCAGCCAATCCCATGTGCAATAGAGCCCTCTTCCTTTCCTGCCGGTAATGGAGCTACTCCTAAATCATCCCCAAGCTCACTGTAAAACATCTCCGCGTTCACAGAGATTTCAGGATGCATTGCTATCATTCCTGACATAAACATATCGCGGGGATGGTTTTCAATTTGTGTCTGTACAGATGGTGAAATCCCCTTATCTATCAAATCCTGTGTAAAAGTAAGCGCTTCTTGCGCTTCTGGTGAATTAAAACCTGAATGGGTCTTGTCTTCATCAATCATGTAGCCGCCAGCCTGTGGAATTAAGTTATAATAGCCAGCCTGGTTACTTACAACATAGGCTGTATATCCATAAACTCCCTCCTCCCGATCAGCCAAGATATCTCCCTTTTCTTCAATATCCTCCCATGTCCAGGTTTCATCCGGATATTCCAAACCAGCCTCATCAAATAGTCTTTTATTATAAAACAAACCTACAATATCCGAGAAATATGGTGCAGCGTATAAGTGATCTTCATGAGAATATAAATCTATCATAGAATCGAAATAGGCATCCTTGGAAAAATCACTATCTTCTTCAATAAATGGCTCCAAATCTTTGATTAGCCCATAAGAGGCATATTCAGAAAAATTAGGTCCATTCATCCAAAAGACATCTGGTCCGCTCCCTCCCCCTATACTGGTTCGTAATTTCGTGAAATAGTTGGCATAAGGTGTATAGGTTACGTTCACCTCAACATCTGGATGCTCCTTATTAAATTCTTCAATAGAGGCATCCACTGCACCGCTTATGTTTTCATCCCACAAGGCTACTTCCAGCGTTTTTTTACTGCCGCCTTCTGTATCATTTCCACAACCTGTTAAGATACCGACTAATGTAATCATTAGAAATATGGTGCATACTCTTTTCCCCATTCTATCTCCTCCAAAAGGGTTTAATAATGTTTTGCCAGGAATATAATGAGCCACAACTTGTTTGACAGCATTTTCAAATCACAGCCTTCGACAGAAAAAAATGAATGTCCTCCTTCATAGCAAATTCACACGCTTTCGTGAAGCGCTTTCAAAATACGTTTATAACCTTTTAAATCACTCTTTCAAAATCTTTTAACATGGTGACAGCCTCTATTGATTATCACTTCGATAAAACAGAATTACTTATTCAGCTTCCTGTTTTAGTGATTAGAATTACATTGTCTGTTTTTTGAGATTCATTAGCCGCCAGAGTTGCCTCTAAAGTTTTCAAGCCATTCGTATAATCTGATAGAATGTTTTCTGTCCTTCCAGTCAAAATCGCTTCAATAAACGCATTATCTTGTTCTTCATAGAAATCAACTTCTGAACTATAGGTGATTACATTCTCCTCTTCAAAGATAGTAAGCTTTGTTCCATCAATCATTACGCGAAAATTCTTCCCTAATAATTCTACGCCCATACGATGATCCTTTTGAGTGAAGGAACAGTCTAAATGTCCAATAGCACCATTTTCGAATGTAAAGTTGACGGAACTCACATCTGGAATATCAATATCCTCAATATCCTCTGATACTCTTAATGCCATATTGGCATAAACCTTCTTAAAATCTCCGTTTAAGTAACGAATAAGGTCCACGATATGCGTAGCCTGCTCTACCAATTGTCCTCCTGACTTTGACATCGTACGGTACCAGGGAGTTTCCACAAAAGAAGATAGGTAATACCCGCGTACCATAGCTATTTCTTTACCTGCTAAATATTCTTTGGCCTTCTGCACAGTATCCAAGTATCGTAAGCAATAACCAGTAGCGCAAATAACACCTGATTTCCGAATAACCTCCTGTTTCGCGTACACCTCTTTCATATTTAGCCCGACAGGTTTCTCAACCATTAAATGAATTCCTTTTCTCACTATTTTTTGCTCCAAGTCTTTGTGGGCAAATGGTGGAACACAAAGGAAAACAACATCCAGCGTTTCTTTTTCTAACATATCATCCGCATCCGTATAAGCTCTTGCTCCTATTTCTTCAGCTGCCCTAACTGCATTTACTTCGGCAATATCACAGACTGAAATAACATCTACACTTTTGTGCTTTTTCAAAATATTTAAATGAGTAGCTGCAACTCCTCCTATTCCAATAAACCCTGCTTTTAATTTCTTTATTTTCATCTCCTCCTATCAACCTGCGTCAATAATTAATTCAATATGTTTGGCAGTATCGGCTGCTAATGCTTTCGTATCCAGCTTATATGGAGATAATTCTGCGGTAAGCGGACCCTTATAACCTAAATCTTTTAATGCTTTGCTAACTGCCTGCCAGTTAACATCTCCAGCTAATAACGGAACAAATCCTGTAATATTTCCCACGCTTGTATTGAAATCTTTGACATGAACTTTACAGATGCGGCTGCCTAAAATTCGTATCCACTGCTCTGGATAACCAAACTGAAGAACATTTCCTATATCAAAATATACGCCAGCATATTCAGAATCTAATTCATCCACATAACGGGACATCTCTAGCGGAGAAAGTAAAAATTTATTCCACACATTTTCAATCCCTATATGTACCTGGTGCTTTTCTGCCAGCGGCAACACTTTCCGCAGCTCCTTTTGACTGCGTTGATAGCATTGATCATAAGTAACTTCCTCAGATACAATGCCTGGTACAACAAGTACTGTATCCACATCCATTGCAGCTGCTAATTCAATTTGCTTTTCAACGATGGCTCTACCCTGTGCTCTGACAGCCTCATCTGGTGAAGATAACGGAAACTGCCATAATAATGCTGTAGATATACTTTTAATTTCCAAATCATATGTTTCTATGAGACTTTTAATTTTTTTGGCATCATCTGACCTTGAGTCCACCGTTAAACCAATTCCGCCTGAGGGATTCACATTTAATTCAACTGTTTCAAAACCAGCTTCTTTGCTATATTCCAGTACTTTCTCCAAACTAGTCTCTTCCGGATAACACCATTGATTAATACCCTTTAACATACGATTCCTCCTACAAATTTGTTTTTAATCCACGATTGTCATGTGTAAGCTTAAATTGAAATTTATCTTGAAGTAAAACAGAAGCAGCACCAACCATTTCAAATTCTTTTCCTAATGATGATGTGGTAATATCCACATCTTGATAAAGCGTTTTTAACGTTTTGTCTTTGATTTTTTGCTGTACAGCGTCTATCAATATTTGATTTTGGTTGGTAACATCTCCACCTAATATAATTACTTCCGGATTAAAGAGGTGAACTAAATTAACTACTCCCGCTGATAAGTATTCAGCAATTTCATCATTAATTGCAACAGCCAAGTTATCCCCAGTATTCACTGCTTCAACAAATTCAGACGGGGTAATAAACAGCTTGTCACTTGTTAAATAAGTTGTTAAAATAGTTTCTTTTCCTGCCTCAATCTCTTTCATTATTTTCTTCGATGTAGCTGGCCAGCTTATATAATTTTCGATGCATCCTTTATTTCCACAACTGCAAAGCTCACCATGATAATCAATACTGGTATGGCCAAATTCACCAGCTCCTCCACTTTCACCGCGGGACAGCATGTTGTTTACAATAACGCCGGAACCAACACCTTCGCCAATCGTTATATAAATGAGATTCTCCACCTCTTGAAAATGACCAAAATTCTTCTCAGCTAAAACGTATGCATTTGTATCATTATCAAGCCAAGTTGGCAGATTAAAATGCGCTTCAACCGAATCCCGCAGGTAAACATCCTCTAATAACAAAACTGGATTATAATGGACTACACCTTTTTTAGAATCAACAATTCCTTGAATAATCAGCGAAATACCAATACATTGTCTATCGTCCTGCTGTGCAGCGTAGAAATCCTCCAATAATTGAAGCAGATAATTTATTAAATCTGCACCTGTATAACCGTTAGTAGGATATACCTTTTTCATATTTCTCTTTGCTTCCAAATTCATATCCGCAATTGTTATTTTAGAATAAGAAATAGATACACCGATTAAATAGTGGTTATCTGGTGAAAAGTTCAAAAGAATCGGCTTTCTCCCACCACTGGACGTTCCTGTGCCACCTTCTACTACATAGCCTTCATTGATGAGCTCAGCTACAGCAGATGTGACAGTGGTAGGGCTGAGCTCATTCTTTTTAGCAATTTCACTTCTCGATATAGAGCCATATTTTCGAATTGTTTCTAAGATGATAGAACGATTTAATTCTTGTATCAGCTTCAGATCTCCAGTCCTCTTCATAGTTATTCACATTCCTATCTATATTGAAATAATCACTTTTATAAATTTGAATTCCCCCAAGATTCATCTAAGCTAAATGCTATTGTTTTATAAACCCTTAAGAATAAATTCACTTTAAATATATGAACAAACATTACTTTTTCCAATGGAATTATTAAGTATAGAAACTATAGCATTTAATTGTAAGCGTTGTCAATTAATTTTTAGAATTTTTTAATCAGTCAATTATTTGAGTTAATTAATGCCTGCTATAGTAGCAGATCAGAGAAGGATATAGCAGCATCATAATGAGGTTGAGATTCTGAGCAATAAAATACTAAAACAACTCCATCTGTTCCGAATCATTTTCCCCATCTTTTTTTACTCAATCTTTTTTAAAACGATAGGTGTAGACAAAAATGATATAAAATCATTAAAAACTACCTCTATACTTGGTAAATCCAAGTATAGAGGTAGTTCAGGAAAAATACTGTATATTCTATTTTTCTTAGCTCGTCATTCAACACTTTGATAAAACTTAAATCTATTACTTATCTTTTAAAGTGATACAATAATCACCATTTCACAATTTTTGAATACTAGGATATATTTTTTAATGCTCTTTCTATAAAATTTTTACTTTCTTGATTCAGACTTTCATACGGTCCGAGAGAATCACTCTGTATATCAAAACCTTTGAGTTTAAGGCCTTCTTTTATCACAGATAGTATTTGATAATCCTGATTGTATATCTTAGTCAGTTGAATAATCTGCTGACTATAAATCTTTATTTTTTCTAAATCATTAGATTTAAAAGCCTCGTATAATCCAACAAATAATTCTGGGGCTATATTTCCGGTACCAATAATTCCACCATCTCCTCCAAAAAATAACGTACTAGTTAAATGCTCATCATACCCGCATAGAACAGAGAAATATGGGAACTCATTCTTAACTTGAGTGATAACATCTTTTATATGTGTTATCGAGTTAACAGTTTCTTTTATTCCAACGATATTAGAATTCCTCTTTACTAACGTCTTTATTAAAGAAGGGGAAAGATCCTGACCAGTTCTATCAGGGAAATTATATAATATCATAGGAATAGAAATACTATCAGCTATAGATTCAAAATAATTTAAGAGCTCTACATTATTCAATTTAAAATAGTATGGATTAATAGATACAACACCATCTCCTCCAACTTTTTCCACAAACTTGCTTAAGTGAATTGATTCAGTAATTGTATTGCTTCCTGTACCAATTAATACAGGCACTCTTTTATTTACGTAATTCACAACAAAATCTGTAATTTCTTCTTTCATTTTTAAACTCATTTGGCTAAACTCGCCAATACTTCCCAGAAAGAACAGACTATCTACATTAGAATCAATTAAATAGTCAATTATTAGCTTGGCTACATCTTGGTCAAAGTTTCCTTCCTTACTAATTGGCGTTACTACTGGAGGAATAATCCCGGAGAACTTATCCATTTTCTCAACTCCTCAAACAAAATAGAAGTTTATTAAATCGCTAAATTCTTTACATAGGTTTTCTACAATCTTTTTACCAGTTTCTTTATTTGCTACAGAAGGTTTTCCAATTTGTCCGCCTTTACTATAACTTTCAAAGGGCTTGTATATACTAATTTTATTTGGAGCAAACATATCTACATTATGAAACGGCTGAACAGGCAACATCACATCTTGAATAGAATCCCTTCTCACATCATCTTCATTAAAGTAATACTTTAATGAAGTTTCCAGTTCTCCTGCATGCGCCATTCCATTTACTGGCGACTGTCTTATTTCATCTATCTTATCACTAAGCAAATCCCAATAAGTAAAATACACCATCTGAAGATTTTTATACTTTAATTGGATTTCATCTAGAATAGTTTTCAAAATTGAAATATTTCCACCATGACCATTGAGTAATATAATCTTATTTATTTTATGTTTCAATAAACTTTCAACAATATCAGTAATAACGTATACCATTGTTTTTTGTCTAATACTTATGGTACCGCAAAAATCCAAATGATGGTGAGAAAACCCGGTCCATACAGTTGGCGTAACTATTATATCTTGTATACAATTTTCCGCTAAAGATTTTGCAACTTTTTCTACCAAGTCCATATCTGTGTCCAAAGGTAAATGGGCGCCATGCTGTTCCAGTGCACCAACTGGAATAATTATTATGGGGTCTTTTTTATTAATAACATTCTGTAGCTCATATGTGGTATAGTCACTTAATAAGTACTTATCCAAGATTATCACCCCCTAATTTAGTAAAGCTTTAAAACGCTGCTCATCAATATTGGAGCCACTTCCTATCAAAACGGTTTTTTTCTCTATATTGATTTTACTTTCTATTATGCTAGCTAAAGTAACTGCTCCCGCTCCTTCAACTAATAGTTTTCCTAAAAATAAAAATTCCTTTATTGCCTTCTCAATTGTATCTTCTTTCACAGTTACAATATCATCTACCCAATGTTTCATCATATTGAATAGATATTTTTCAGGTTGTTTTAATGAAAGCCCATCTGCAATCGTATTGGGCTTCTCTATGTTAACAAGATAGCTTCTTTTCCAACTTTTGTAATAAGCGTTCGATTTTTCGGGCTGTACACCTATAACTTTCATTTCTGGTTTTAATGATTTAAGAGCAATAGCTATTCCAGATATAAGGCCTCCACCGCCAATTGGTACAATCACTTGATCTATATCTGGCATCTCTTCCAATATCTCCAAGCCAATTGTACCTTGACCTGCAACAATTTCACAATCTGCGACGGGGTGTATATAATAATAGTTTTTTTCACTAGATATTTTCTGAGCCTCTTTGTAAGCTTCATCATAATTTTCCCCATGAATAATAACCTCTGCGCCTAGTCTTTCACAAGTCAAAATTTTAATTTGTGGCGTTTGTTCTGACATTACTACCGTGGATTTTAAGCCTAACAGCAAGCTGGAAGATGCCAGACTAATGGCATGGTTCCCAGCTGAAGCGGTAATACAATGGCTAACCTGTCCATCTTCTTTTGCCTTTAAAATCTTGTTTAATGCCCCTCTTATTTTAAAAGAACCAGTAGGCTGTAATCCTTCTGGTTTTATATAAATAGGAAAGCCATACTTCATATTTAATATTTCTGAAGTTATCACTTTTGTAGACACATCCACATATTTTTTTATCCTTGTTTCTGCTTTCTTAATATCATTAATTGTAGGATTTTCTAAGCTCTGACCTAGCACGTTAAGCATCCTCCTAAATCAATCGGTTAAGTTCTTCCATAACTGGTTCAATAATCGGAATGGTATAACTTTCATTAATAGTATTCATATCCTTTAGCCCATTTCCAGTTAACAGCAATGTTACTGAAGCATTTTTTATATTTTCCAATTTTGAAAATTTTTCAAACCCAGCAAGTGCAGCTGCTCCAGATGGTTCAACAAATATCCCTTCATCCTTAGCAAGATTTTCTTGTGCCCTTATGATTTCTTCATCCGTAATACTTAAACATGCCCCATTGGATTTACGAATCGTATTCAACGTATAAGTCCCATCCTTCGCATATCCTCTTAAACCGTCTCCAATCCCGCCAGCAATAGTTTTAGGATCTGGTTCAGAAATTACATATACTTCATTATTTTCAAAAGCTCTTGAAATTGGTGAACATCCTTCTGCTTGGATACCAACCATTTTGGGGATGGGGTCATTTTTTCCATATATCTCTTTTAACTCCTTAAAACCTTTATAAATACCGACTAACAGTGGTCCGGCACCGATAGGAACAATAACATAATCAGGCCAATTATCTGATTGTTGATTAATTTCATAAGCTACACCTTTATCTCCCTCCCACGTATAAGGATTGATAAAAGTTGTTGTTAAATTATATACTTTTTCTTCCTCACTGTATTTCAGAGCCAATTCAAAACTATTACTATATGGTCCTTTAACTTTAATAATATTAGCTCCGTAAAACTGAGATTGTTTTACTTTCTCATCAGGTGTACCCTCCGGGACTAAAATAGTGGAGCTCAAACCGAATTTAGCAGAATAGGCAGCAACAGATGCTGCACCGTTTCCACTTGATGCAACAATTACTTTTTTATAACCAAAATCTAAAGCTTTCTGTATGCCTGCCGCAACAGGCCTGTCTTTAAAAGACCCTGTCGGGTTCATAAATTCACACTTGCCAAAAATCTTATTTTCTCTTAATCGATTAGAAGTCTTACTAAGCTCTAACAGGGGAGTATTTCCTTCTCCAAGAAGACTTTCAATTTTTTCATCGTGAAAAATATATTCTTGTTTCATTCCAGCTATAGACTTTGTCAGGTTTTTGTATTGAACTTCCAGAATTCCATTGCATGACAGACAATTATAAATAGGTCTTGGATTAAATTCTCTTTTACATTCAGTACAGCTTAAAAAGTAATTCAAAGACATATAATCATCCCTTATTGTTTAATAGACTTATACAAATCTCAATAAATAGTTTCCCAGCCTTGATTACCTCTGATTTGTGAACACGTTCATTAACAACATGAGCTTGACTTAAAGAGCCAGGCCCAAATATAATTGTAGGTATTCCTTTATTTATGGAAAAAAAAGGCGCTTCACATGTTGCTTCAAATGATTTAATTTTAACTTTTTCATTATATTTTTTTGTAGTATCATAAATAAATTTCACAAAATGATGATCTTTTTCAATCAGGCTAGCAGGTAAAAAAATATAATTTTCCAGTTCAAAATCTACTTCGCCCTCGTGGGTTAATATTTTCGTATATTCTTCATTTACTTCCTCTATGGTTTCCCCAGGAAGCAATCTTCTGTCTATCTCAACAATACACTCATCGGGTATAATATTACCTGCTGTACCACCATGAATAGTGGTGACATTACTTAATGCGCTCCCTAAAAATTTATTTATCTTCTCTTTCTTTATTCTTCTTCCCCAATCAAATAAAAGAGGCAACAAGCTATTCATTTTTTCGATTGCATTATCTGGATGCGCAACATAACAGGAGTGACCTGCAATTCCTCTCGTTTTTAAATTATATCTTGCTGTTCCTCGGTGTCCAATTGCAATATCAAGGTTAGTCGGTTCACTTATGATTGCATAATCCGCTGAAATATCTTCTTCTAAAAATTGTTTCATTCCTAAATTACTTATTTCTTCGTCTATATTAAAAAAAAGTATTAGTTTTCCTTCTTTTGGATAGCCTGATTTTTTTAAACATATAGCAGCATATAACATGGAAGATACTCCCGCCTTCATATCTGATGCGCCTCTCCCATAAATATACCCTTCTTCATCTTCGTAAGCGCTAAAAGGATTATGCTCCCAACCTTCTCCTATCGGTACTGTATCAATATGGCCGTTATAAATTAAAGTTTTCCCTTCCACTGAACCTTCTAATTCCGCATAAACATTTGGCCTTTTATCATTAATATAAACAAGTTTATTTTTTATTCCCTCATTATTTAATATATTTTGAATTTTTTTCGCTATCCCCTCTTCATAATTCCCTGGATTTTCACTTGGTATTTGAACAAGTTCTTTAAAAATTCTAATCTGTTCCTTTTCATTATAATCGTCTATAAGCTTTTCAATAGTTAGATTCAACACGTATGAAAGACTCCTTTTTAATAATTTCTTCCTCTTGCATCCACTTCTATTGATTTTAATCCTTTTCCATCATCTATAAACACTTGATTAAATAGATTGGGAACAACACAAGCATGATTAGGAATTATTTCGATTTCATCTCCAATTTCCAATTTTTCTTTATTTGAATCATATTCAATAAAACCATGTTCTTCATTTAATTTTAGAAGCTTTAAATTGGGTCTATTATATATATAGCCGTATTCATCACCTTTTAATGGCTGATCAGATGTCAATGCTTTTGATCCTGCATCTATAGTCGCTTTACCGGGTAAAGGCTTGCTAACAACTTTAGCTATAACTTTAAGTGCACACTGTTCTATTTCTACTATTCCTAAATGAACCGCATTCATATCGAAAAAGATATAGTTTCCTGCTCTGGATTCTGTTATACCCTCAAGTTGTTCAGCCTCCATGGATGAGACAGTTGATCCACCTGATAAAACGTCCACTTTTATACCATGTTTTTCTAGCTTTTCTCTTTCACTTATTAGAATAGAAGCTTCTTTTTTGGCATGTTTTGCATGCAAACTATTTTCATATTGATAAATATGACCATAGTAAGTAAAAAGACCTTTAAAAGTTAACCATGGGTTACTGTTTATTTCTTCCACAAAAGATAATACATCTTCCGATTGGATGCCTTCCCGATGACCTCCGCTATCAACATCCACAAGGATATGAAGAGGGCGTTCGAGACGTTCTCCCACCTTCGCTAATCCTTCTATCCCAAGTTTGCTGTCAACAATTGTTATAAACTCAACATCATGGCTATGGAGAACATTGTAAAGCTTTTCCCAATGTTCATCTCCTATTAAAGGCATAGCTAAAAGGATATTCTTTATCCCTCCTTTAACCATGACTTCCATCTCAGATAAAGAAGCACAAGTAACTCCTATCGCTCCCATATCCAGTTGTAATTTAGCTAATTCAATATTTTTGTGTGGCTTTATATGTGGTCTATGATCAATATCATATTTTCTTAATTGATTAATCATAAACTGAATATTGGCTTTTACTTTATTTAAATTAATTTTCACATAAGGGGTAATCATATAAAATCCATACTCCTCTCTAGAAGAATAAATTTGGAATCCATAAAGTTAGTTCGGGTATAAAGGTTATCAACATTACTACTGCAATACCTGTTACACCAAAAGGTATTAAATCTTTTATGGTATCTTCCATTTCTACTTTTGCTAAGTGTAATGAAATAAATAGTGTGGTCCCCACAGGAGGTGTAAATAGACCTAATGCTAATGTTACCAACATAATCAACGAGAATTGAATAGGTTCCATCCCCATACCAGTTGCAATCGGAAAAAATATTGGGATAAAAATAAACAAGTTAGGTACTAAATCCATAACCATTCCAAATAAAAACATAATTAACACCATAATTATCAATAAAGTCCAGTTCGGCAACCCAGAATCAAGTAAAGCATTCGATATTAATTGTGGGACTCCTTCATTAATCAATACCCAAGTGAAAATAGAAGCTGCACAAACAATAATCATTACTGACGCCGTAGAATATACACTATCTCTTAATGCAGCTAAAAAATCTCTCCATTTTAATGAACGATAAACAAAAAACGCAATTATAGCTGCATAGATCGCTGCTACTGCAGATGCCTCAGTTGCTGTTGCCACCCCCATCACAATTACTGCTATTAAAACTAGCGGTAACAATAATGCCCATAAAGCATTTACAAATGATAAAACAATTTCCTTAACAGTAGTTTTTTCACCCTTCGGATATCCTCTTCTAATTGCTATAATAATTGTGACGGCTAGGTATGTAAAACCTATTAGAAATCCAGGAATGATACCTGCTAAGAACATTTCTGCTACGGAAAGGTTTGCTAACCATGCAAGAATAATCATTGTACTGCTAGGTGGAATAATAATACCTACAACAGAGCTAGTTGCATTAATAGCCGCTGAAAAAGAAGCAGAATATCCTTTTTTCTTCATTTCTGGAATCAATACACTTCCTACAGAAGCCGCATCAGCTACTGACGAACCTGATACACCGGCCATTCCCATACTTGTCACAACAGATACGCATCCTAGCCCACCCGGGAGTCTTCTAACCAAAGAGTCTGCTACGTTAATTAATTTTTGAGCTATCCCTCCATACACCATCAAATTCCCAGCTAATACAAAAAAGGGTACTGCCAGAAAAGCGAAGGATTGAGTATTAGAAAAGAATCTCTGTGCCACAGTAGAAAGCGGAATCCCTTCAACCAAAATGAAAAAAATCGATGAAGCACCCATTGCAAACGCAATTGGAGTTCCAATTACGATGAGAAGGAAAAAACTAATTATCATTAACCAAATCATCGAGCTCCTCCTCCTTGTCTTTATTCAATATAATTTGAACAATCTGTGCTATTATTACTAAGGAACTACCGGCAAATGATACAACCATGGAAAAGTATAGCCAAAATCTCGAAACATTAATGATTGGTTCCATAATGTTTGCCACATCATTCGATAATCTATAACTTGAAAATAACATCAATACTGAGAAAAAAAGCATCACTAACTTATTAATCAATTTAACACCTTTTTTAGTCTTAGAAGGAAGTTTATTTAACAAGAAATTAACGGAAATATGCTCGTTGTTTCTATTTGCACCAACAATTGCTAAAAATACCATCCAGGGGAAAACTACTCCTGTTAACGGTGTTACAAAAATTAAAGAAGTATTAAATAAGGCCCTGCTAAGAACTTCAAAAGCTACAAGTAATGTTAAAATCACTAATAATATATTAGAAGCACCGAGCAGAATTTTGAATATTCCATCAATAATTGGTTTCAACTTTGATATCATTTTTAAATCTCTCCTTATTGAAACCCATCTTTGGCCGAATAAGCTATATTCAGCCAAAGTGTGATCAAATTTTAATTAGCTCTATAATCATCTAAAAATTCTTGGGTTCTCTCAATAATATCTCCACCTACAAATTCGTGGAATGCTTCATAATCTATAGCCTCCTGAAAAGCTTCCAGGTCTGGATCTGTAACTATATCTTCAAACTCATCCTCGAGAATAGACAGCATTTCTTCATCTTTTTCCTGTGTATATTCTCTCGATGCTTTCTCAGCCTCTTCCGCTGCGTTTAGAACAATTTCTTGCAGTTCAGAATCTAAACTATTAAATAAATCATTATTCATAATAAAATTAACATGATAATAGAAATGGTTTGTCAAAGTTAAATAATCTTGTACTTCGTGAATATTATTCTCATAAATCGCATCTAAGGGATTAAACTGCCCATCAATAACTCCTTGCTGTAGACCCATATAAACCTCTGTAAATGCCATAGTTGATACATTTGCACCTAATTGCGTGAATGCCTCAATGGAAGTTGGCTCTTCAGGACTTCTGATTTGAACTCCAGCTAAGTCTTCCGGCATACTTATTGGTCTTACATTATTCGTTATTTGCGCAAACCCAAGATCTGTATGAGCAAGTACTTTAAATCCTTGTTCTTCTGCCAATCCCCGTAATTCATCACCTATCTCACCATCAAGGACAGCATATGCTTCATCAAAGTCTTCTACCATAAAAGGCAAAGCTAGTACTGAATATTCTGGAATATAATTCTGCATTCCACCTCCACCAGCCAACTGCATTGCTAATGCACCTGAATTAACTTGTTCCAACATTTCTGCTTCCGAACCAAGTGTTTCCCCAGCATAAATACTTATTGAAACTCTCCCATCTGTTTCTTCCTCAACAATTTCCTTAAAGGTTTCTGCAGCTACTCCTCTAACAGAATCTTCAGCTGTGTTAAATCCTAAATTCCACTCATAAGTTTCATCATTATCTCCTGAACCTTCTGCATCCCCATTAGTATCATTTCCGCATGCGACCAAGACAAGTGTTAACAGTGTAAATAACAAAATCTTTACAGTTTTTTTCATCTGGACCCTCCTAAGTTCCATAATAAAGAACACCATTCTATTAAATATGTTTAAATTGCTCACTTAAGTGATTAAAAATAATTAATCTTCCAATTCGACAATCATTTCAATTTCAACTGGTGTATTAAATGGAAGTTCATTAGAAGCTAATGCACTCCTAGCATGTTTTCCTTTTTCTCCAAACACATCAACCAAAAATTCAGAAGCGCCATTAATAACATAAGGCTGCTCAACAAAACCTGGTGCAGAATTAACAAAAGCTAGTAATTTTACAACTTGCTTGATCTTGTTTAAGTCTCCTATTTCTTCTTGCAAGACGGCCAAACAGTTAATCATTACTTGTCTTGACGCCTCATATCCCTGCTCTATCGATAGATCAGTTCCTATTTTCCCTTCATATATTAGTTTTCCCTCCTTTCTGCAATCTTGTCCGGAAGTATATACTAAATTACCAAACCTTTTAGCAGGAACATAAACCGCAGCAGGTTTAGGCGCATCAGGCAATTCAATTCCTAATTTCTCTAATTTTTTATAAACCCTCATTTAATCTGCCTCCTGTAAAGAAAATTTTAATAATAGTGCTTCCTTTAAACTCAAGAACCATTTTCTTGAAAATATCATGATTTATTCGTCGTTGCGCATATATATTTGATCAATGCTTTCTTTACCCGGTATATCCCATTTTCCAAGATATGTTTTTACTAGTTTCTAATACTAAATCTACCAGTTCAGATTTTATACGTTCTAATCGCATCCTATTTTCAGGACCCGAAACACTAAATGCAGCAATCATTTTCCCTCTGTAATCATATATTGGAGCTGCTACACAACGTATTCCATCTTCATTTTCAATATCATCAATCTCATATCCCAACTCTCTAATCTTATTTAATCTTTTAATTAATATTTCTTCATCTGTAATCGTGCGATGTGTTTTAGCAGGCATCCCTTTTGCTGTGATAATATTTCGTACTTGCTCATCTGTCATGCCAGATAAAATAACCTTACCTACCCCTGTGCTATGCATCATTCCTCTATTTCCAATTTTTGAATGCATTCTTATCGTCTGGTCGCTCTCAAATTTATCAATGTAAACAACTTCTCCATTTTCATGAATGCACAAATGAACTACTTCATTAATTTTTTGCCCTAATTCTTCAAGGTCTTTTTTTGCGATAGATCTTATATTCATATCCTCCAGCATTAAACTTGATAATTCTATAATTTTCATTCCTAATATATAGTTCTTTGTTTCTTCGTCTTGTATAACAAATCCTTTGTTCATAAGCGTAGTCAATAGCCTGTGTGTTGTGCTTTTAGCTACATCCAACTGATTCGCTAGTTCTGTTATTCCCATACCTTTAGGGTTCTTTGATAACTTTTCTAAAATGATAAGTGAACGTTCTACTGATTGAATTATTGCCAAATTGATCCCCTCCTAAATACATACTATCTTTAATTTATCATACAATAATCAGCTTATTATTAACTAAAGGGGATATTTATAAGATTTTCAAATTAATAATTGTTCACTATATATCGTTCTAAACGATATATAGCTTTTTCTAATTCCTCTTCTCCACATGCAAAGGATAATCTCAAATACCCTTCACCCATGCTTCCAAATGCTGAACCAGGAACCACAGCTACACCTGCATTTTTAAGTAATTTTATCGCAAAACACTCAGATGATTCAGAAAACTGTTTTGTATTTGCAAATGCATAGAAAGCACCTTCAGTTTTTATACAGGAAATACCCGGAATATGATTCAAACTCTCATAAACGAGCTGACGTTTCCATGAATATTCTTTAACCATCTTCTCTATAATCGTTTGGGAACCTGTCATTGCTTCTATTGCAGCCATTTGTATAAATTCTGGAATACAAGAAACTATACCTTCTTGTAATTTTGGCATAACAGATATCACTTCTTCGTTTCCTATCACAAACCCAACTCTCCAGCCTGTCATTGCATATGTTTTAGACAAGCTGTTTACCACAATAACTTGATTCTTTACTTCTTTTATTTCTGCCATACTAAAGTGAAGCTTTCCATCATATATTATTTTGTCATAGACTTCATCTGAAATAACATATAGGTTATATTTTTTTACTATTTTTGCTAGTTCTCTTATTTCCTTCTCTTCCAACACTGTTCCTAAAGGATTACTTGGCGAATTTAAAATAAGTACTTTAGTATTGATAGTAATTGCTTTTTCTACATCTTTTGCTTGTAATTTAAATTTATTTTCTTCTAAAACCTTTACAGGTACAGCTTTAGCACCAAGCATTTCGATTTGTCCTATATAATTTGGGTAACCGGGATTGGTTATTAGAACTTCATCTCCTGGATTAACTGTGGCATATAAAGCTAATAAAATCCCCTCCATCCCTCCAGTTGTAACCATTACTTGGTCTTTACTTATATTTCTTTTTAAACTCTCTGTATATTTTTCTGCAATTACTTCCCTTAATTGGGCTAAACCTGCATTCGAAGTGTATTTAGTATATCCTTTGTCAATAGCAACTTTCGCCGCTTTTTTAATATGATCAGGAGTCTCAAAGTTTGGTTCCCCAACTGTAAGTTTAATTACTCCTTCATAGTCATTAGCTAATTCAAACATTTTGCGAATCACAGAAGCAGGATAATTTTTAGATGTGTCTGATAATTCCAAACCCATCACTCACTTTCTTTATTTTTAAAATTACGAAAGTTATGAACGAAATCTTTCGCCTTCATCTCAATATTCTTAAAAAAAACGGGTTCATTTTTCAAACGTAAATCAACCAATGAACTTCCAACTCCAACAGCTACCGCACCAGCTTCGAAATATTCTTGAATATTATGAATGTCTATGCCTCCAGTAGGAACAAGAGGAATATGGGGCAATGGTCCTTTTATATCTTTTAAATAACTTGGGCCAAGCGTTCTCACAGGAAAAACCTTTACTGCATCTGCCCCATTCTCATATGCTTCTAAAATTTCTGTAGGAGTTAGGGCTCCTGGTATACTAACCAGTCCATACCTCTTTGTCATCCGAATCGTCTCTATGTTGACAGTAGGTGAAAATATAAACTGCGCTCCTGCGATAATTGCTGTTCGTGCTGTCTCAGTGTCTAAAACTGTCCCCGCTCCTACTACAGCAGTCTTTTGAAATTCTGAATTTATACTCTCAATGATGGAAATAGCATTAGGAGTTTCCATTGTTATTTCTAATACATTTACACCGTTATTAACCAATGTTTTGGCTACTTCAATTGCATTATCTGGATCTAAATTTCTTAATACTGCTATAATTCCAGTGTCTTTTATTTTTTCAAATGTATTCACTCTAGCCCTCCTCTTATGATCACCTTCTCACATCTTCTTCCTTATCTGAAAGGAAATCATGTATTTCTTGTTTATCAGGTAAGCCTTCCACATCTCCATGTTGAGTTATAACAAAAGCACCAATCACATTACCTCTTTTAACAGCTTCCTCTGTAGAAAGTTTATCAATTAAACCAGATAGGAACCCTGCGGCAAATCCATCACCTGCCCCTACAGGGTCAACTTCATCATCAACTTTAATACCCTTTATATGCTTAAAAACTTTATCGCACATCAAGTAAGCTCCATCTTTTCCTGCTTTAACTACCACTGTAGATACACCTAAATTTGTAAAATACTCACAGATATCTTTAGGATTTTCATATCCTGTTAGGAACTTTCCTTCGTTTAAACCAGGTAAAAATATATCTGATTGTAATGCAATTTCTAGTAAAATCTTTTTTGCTCTATCTTCTTTCCATAATTGCTTTCTTAAGTTGGGATCAAATACAACGCTAACTCCATGAAGTTTAGCAATTGAAATTGCTTCTAAAATCATTTTGTAACAGTTATCACTTAAGGCTGGGGTAATACCTGTTATGTGAAGGTATGTGGCACGTTTAATATAGTTCTTATCGAGATCATTTTTATCCATCTTACTTGCAGCAGAACCTTTTCGATAATATTGAATTCGTACATCATTAGGTTTTCTTAATTCTTTGAAATAAATTCCAGTAGGTGCCTGGTTATCAAATTGAACTTTGCTAATATCTACCCCTTCCCCACGAATAACAGAAAGAATATATTTACCAAACTCGTCATTACCTAAACGACTAATCCAACCGACTTTATGATTTAATCGTGCTAACCCGATAGCTACATTGCTTTCAGCCCCCCCTATTCCCATTGAAAAATTATTAGCATACCTTAATCTTGTATTAGTTGAAAGTAAAATCATTGTTTCACCAATTGTTACAACATCCAATTAATATCCACCTTCCTCTAAACACTCTTCGTTCCTTATTGAGGAACATCGTTCCTCAATAAGGGTAAAAAATATATAATTATCAAATTTTCTTAAATTTCTTTTTATTAATGTAAGCGATATCATTGGAGTTGTCAACCCTTTTTTAAGTTTTATTTCCTGTTTTGTAGTAAATCTTTTCTCAATATTCAAGAACTCTTCCGTGTGAAATGTATTAAATTTCTTACTAAAACAATCGGCGTCCTTCAGCAATGGTTCTGTCATCAGTATCTTGGGTGAATGCCAAATGCCAGCTGTTATATTAGTGGAAATATTAGACGCTCAGTTGTTTCAAAAATAATAATCTAAAGCTGAAACTGCACTATTTTACACAATAGTCCTCTAACGTTAAGATTTAAAATCATTGCATGATGACGTATATCTTTTTATCGCAAAGGGAAACTTAATCTTGGAATCAAACTATATGAGCTCATTTAAAAGAGGTGACAACATGAATAAAGCAAAAGTAATAAAAGAAATTCAAAAGATTTTAGATATTTCAAAGGTCGGCGTTCTATCTACTTCCCATAATAATGTACCAAACAGCCGATATATGGTCTTTTACCATGATGAAGCGGTATTATACACAAAAACAGATGAGGATTCTCCAAAGGTAGAAGAAGTGGAAAGCAACCCACAGGCGCATATTTTACTGGGATACGAAGAAACAAAAAATAAAAGCTTCTTAGAAATCAGAGCCAAGGTCGAGGTTATTAATAATCAAGAAACCATTGACTGGTTATGGGAAACACAGGATAAAGCGTACTTTGATTCTAAAAATGACCCTGATTTAACTGTTCTCAAACTCATCCCTGAACAAATTAAAATCATGAATAGTGATAACTTTGATACGCCTGAAATAATTAACATGGAAGATATTTAAGAGTTATCACATAGAAAAGTCCTTCTTTAAAACACCAAAATCCGGACCCCTCCCTTTTCCATAGAGATTAGGATTGGTCCGGATTTATGCTTAACTGCTTCGTTTATTGTGGCTTACAGTTAACCCACAATACTTTTCGCTGATTCATCTTTTACAATTAAAAAGACTTTTCCTTCATCCATATCTTCTTCATATTCATGGGCATCTGCATCAGCAACTCCCAGTTCACGGAGTTTTTCTCTTAACTCATCACCTGGTTTTTCAAAATCTCCTCCGATATCCTGCTTATTGTAATCAATACCGGATGCTTCCGTATTATTTACAATGCGTGCAGTGCGATCATCATCGTGAGAGAGGATGAAAATATTATTGGAGCTGATGTTATTATCCTTTAGCTTGTTCACATCTTTTTCTAACATTTCATCGTTTGTATAAGATTTTACGAATGTCATATCTTAACTACCTCCTATAAAATGCTAGATGTCTTCCCGACTCACATAAAACTAATCATTTTTTTTGAAAAAAATTTAAAGCCTACATCATTTCTAGTGACATTTTCCGCTTCAGCAAAGGTTTTTAATCAGCTGCAATGCTCTTGAAATACTTTTTACTATGTTATTTAAAAACTTGCCTCTCTGCCCTTCAACTGAATGTTTAGTCGCTCCCATTGACTATCACATTGCGTTCACTGTTTCAATTAAAATATGATTTACCTAAAATAATTAATAAATATTCAAAAAATAAACACTATACAATCAATTACGCCTCCTATATAATTATAAAATATACGCTTTGGGGAACGGAGAATGAAGAAAGATTATCAGCAGGCACATAAATGAAATGCTTACTTTTGATTAAAATCTGGTTGAAGTGATTATATTATTCTTCCATACCTATCCATATCAAATAACTCTCTTGATTCGCCGAATCGAAAGAATCATGGTCAAAGCTGATTCAAACGCAAGGTTTTGTGCTGATAGATAAAGGTTATAAACTATTATAGAAAATGGAAAACCACATCCGTTCTCTACAAACAGCCAATCGCACAAATAAAGCGCTTACGCCAAACATTTTTCATGTTATATTGGCTGAACGCTCTGGCAGTTGCTTGTTTCACCACTCAATTGAAAGCGCTAATAAACAAAAAGGAGATGGAACATATGGAATATGGTTTTTTATCGCTGTTACCTCCGATACTCGCAATTATTATTGCCATCATAACAAAGCAAACGATTATATCTTTATTTATCGGTGTCTGGCTTGGAGCAACCATCATCAATAGTTGGAATCCGCTTGTGGGTTTTACATATACCATTACAGACACCATGATTCCCTCTATCGCAGATCCATGGAATGCTAGCCTGTTACTGCTAGTTACAACGACAGGAGGATTTGTTAATATCCTTCGCACGACCGGAGCTGCGCAGGCGTTTGCCGAAGCTGCTACGAAAAAAATCAATACCAGAAGGAAGGCTCAAAATTTTGTTTGGGGAAGTTCTTTTCTCTTCTCTTATACAGAACCAGTCCTAATTCTTGGAGCAGTCACCCGGCCCATTACCGATAAAATAAAAATTTCGAGAGTAAAGCTGGCATACATACTCGATTCCATGGGAAGCCCGATGGCCGCCATGTCTCCCATCAGCAGTTACGGACCTTTTATTACAGGATTAATCGCCACACAATTAGCTGCACTAAGCTTGAGCGATAATCCATGGGGGATGTTCATACAGATGATTCCTTATAATTTATATGGCGTTTTTGCGATGATTGGCGTGCTGTTCGTCATTAACTTAAATTTAGATATCGGCCCCATGTATCAAGCAGAGAAAAAAGCAATAACAACCGGGAAATTGTATGGAGATCATGATAAATTGATGATGGATGAAGACGAAGGAACAGAAAAGGGGAATAAAAGGAACGATGCAGATATATTCAGCTTTTTGATTCCGATGATACTGTTGCTGGGAACCATATTTTCAGTTATTTTCTGGACAGGCAATATTGGAGAAAATGGGTTTAGAGGCGCCTTTTTAAATGCAGATATTGTACTTGGTATCATTAGCGGATTTATTTGCGGTTCTGCTGGCGGCATTATCTATGCAAGACTGCGTTATGGCAAATCCTTAGTGAATTTATTTGAAGATTTCACCAATGGCCTTTTAAAATTAATGATTGTAACATTAATTCTTATTATGGCTTGGTCGATTGGTTCCATAGCCACTACGATGGGATTAGGAGAATATATCGCTCATATTACCGGCAGCTACCTGCCATCCTTTATCGTCCCGGCAATTATCTTTCTGGTTGGAGCTTTCATTGCTTTCGCTACCGGAAGTTCTTGGGGAGTATTCTCTATTATGATGCCAATTGCCCTGCCAATGGCTGCTGCGATAGACATCAGTTTGCCAATAGCTATTGGTGCGGTTATAAGCGGCGGACTAATGGGAGATCATTGCTCTCCCATATCAGATACAACTATCATGGCTTCAACAGGAGCTGCGGCAGACCATATTGAACATGTAAAAACCCAGTTACCATATGCTATTATTATTGGAATCTCAGCTGCAACCGGTTTTCTTTCTGCAGGATTAACACAAAATGCCATTGTAAGCATGGTTATTACGGCAGCAGTATTATTATCCATTCTATATTTCTTAAATCGGAAAGCGAAGAAAGAGAATTTGAAAGTTTCCTTAGAGAAGACCTCCTAAGGCATAAAATCATACGGTACAAGGAGTTGCTCACATGAAAGTCGATATTATCATTCACAATGGACACCTGATGACAATGGAAGGAAAAGGAGTCGGCTATATTGCGGACGGAGCAGTTGCCATAAAACATAATAAAATCGAAGCAGTCGGACAAACACAGGAAATTTTACGGGAATATACAGCTGAAAGACATATTGATGCTGCAAACAAGTTAATTATGCCAGGCTTTATTGATGCGCATATCCATACAGGCATTGCTATCTTTAGAGGAGTCGCACAGGATATGTCAAACTGGATGCAGAAGGGCCTGTGGCCATTCCAAAAACACCTCCGCCCTGACGAAAGTGCTATCGGTTCTATGGTGAATATTATCGAGGGGATAAAAGCAGGCACCACAACATTTTGTGACTATGACGGAAGAATGGACCTCATCGTAAACAACTATAAAAAAATCGGCGCCCGTGCCCGAGTCGCTGAGCTGGTCAATGAAATCCCGGATAACATCGGCGACCTCCCAGTAGGAGAATTATATACATTTGAGTCGTCTATTGGGGAGACAAAATTAAATCGAAACCTTGAATTATATGAGAAACACCATGATACAGAAGACGGACGCATTACGGTTATTCTTGGCCCGCATGGTCCGGATATGATGAGCTTAGAGTTGTTGAAGGAAGTAAAAAATCACGCAGAGAAATTAGACACCAAGCTGCACATGCATGTAGCCCAGGGTGACCGGGAAATCAATCAGATGGAAAAACGTTATGGAAAAAGAAGTATTGAATTTCTGGATGAGCATGATTTCTTAAATGAGCGATTAATTGCGGTACATCTTACCGAGGCCACAGACGAAGAGACTGCATTTATAGCCAAAAGCGGTGCCAGTATGATTTACTGTGCTGGAAGTATTGGCATCATCGATGGAATGGTCCCGCCCGTACAGCATTTTCTAGATGCCGGAGGAACAGCTTGCTTAGGATCAGATCAAGCACCAGGAAACAACAGCAATAACATGTTCAACGAAATGAAATTTGCAGCCATATTGAACAAAGTAAAATATAAAAATCCGCAAGCCTTCCATGCCACACAAGCACTTCGGATGGCTACCATTGAAGCTGCTAAAGTCATGGGCATCGATCATGAAGTGGGAAGTCTGCGCAGCGGGAAAAAAGCAGATATCATCTTAGTAGATTTAACTGCTCCTGCCTTCTATCCTGTGCTAACCAAGCCCATTCGTAATATCGTTCCAAACCTGGTATATTCCGCAAGAGGAGACGAAGTAGATACAGCCATCATTGATGGGAAAGTAATTATGGAAAATAAACAAATCTTAACCATCCATGAAAAAGAGGAAATCTCGAAGGCGCAACAAACAGCAGAGAATATCGCCTCCCGCGCAGAAGAAGATATACTTAAAGCAGACAGCGACATCTTACAAATGGTCAGAGATGGATTATTATAGTGAAAATAGAAACCAATGAAAAAATCCGAACTTATCCGGGTTTTTCATTGGTTTCTTTTCCTATCATCATTAAAGAACGGGCAGCCGGCCTCAGATAATATCTAACGGCATCTTCCGCTTCGGCGCAGGAAATTCTTTTTCAATGAGCTGCAGCTCTTCTTCAGAAAGCTTTATCGATGCGGCATCTATATTTTCCTGAATATGCTTTTTATCACTGGATTGCGGGATAGCCAGTACATCATCGTGACGAATCGTCCATGCCAGCATCACCTGAAATACAGTTGCATCATGATGCTTTGCTATCTTTTGCAGGACTTTGTTCGATGTGATTTTATCGCCTCTCGTATCCCCTTGCGCAGTTGGGGAATAGGCAATGGTTGGCAATCCCTTTTCTCTCTGCATCGGCAGTAAACCATATTCAATCCCTCTGCTCGCTATATTATATAATACTTGATTCGCAGTACTGTTTTCCCCGCCAGCAGTCTGCCTCATTTCTTCAACGTCTTTTGTATCGAAATTGGAAACACCCCACGCACGAATGCGCCCGTCCTTTACATACTTTTCAAGCGATTCGATTGTTTCCTCCAGTGGTGTACTGCTTTTCCAATGCAATAAATATAAATCCAGATAATCTGTACCTAGCCGTTTCAATGAATTCTCCAGCGAGCGCTCCAAATCCGGCTCCTGTGCATGAAACGGATAGAACTTGGAAATCAGGTAAATATCCTCCCTCTTTACATCTTGAATCGCCTCGCCAATAAGGTTTTCTGAATTTCCTTCCCCGTACATTTCCGCCGTATCAATTACTTCAATGCCGCTTTCCATTCCGTATCTTAGGGCTTCTATTTCTTGCTTCCTTTTTTCTGGATAATCTCCCATATGCCAGGTTCCCATTCCAATTGGAAACAATTCTTTTTTTCCTAATTGAACCATTCAGCAGCACCTCTTTTCGCTTTCGTTTATTTTTAATATTCCCTTATGAAAATGCAAATAAACGACGAAGCATCTTGCTTCCGCCGAGAGTTATCAGACTTACAGTTTTTTATACTATTCCTTCTTAAAAATATAACCATTCTATCTGTTAGATAATTAACTTGTGTTATAATAGTTGCATCAATAAGCTGGCTTCACATGAGGGTTATGGTAGCACTTGTCGTCCTGTCGGTAGTCTTTATTAGGAGACTTCCTAGGGAGGGAGGTGTTTGCCTATGGATCTAGAAAGCGTGTTAACGCTAATGATATCTTTTGGGATGTTAATAGCGTTCATCATGTCTGATAAAGACCATAAAAAATAATCCCTCATGCCTTGTCGTAGGAAAGTGAGGGATTATTTTTCCCGCTACCTAGCCCCTCTTGATGGGGTTCAGTCTATTGTGACCGTTTCATGTACCAGCATGGAACGGTCTTTTAATTATATGTCTTTCTACTGATAGTATACCCTATTTACATATTTAAAAACAAGTCATTTTCACATGAATAACCTTATTACTATGGAAGCGAAATAAATTCAGTTCTTCGGGTTAAAATGAATCTATCGCTCAAAGTTAGACGTGATTATCCTTATATTTATCTTCCAACACCCAACGCTTCCTTCGCCATCTGCTCATATTCCTCCACACCAGAAACAATCGCAAACTCCGCAATCGCTACAGCATACGCAGCATCCAGCTCTATGATATGCTCCTTCATTCTTGGCCAGTAAATACCTCCAGCTTCTTTATAGTGATGAAGAAGCTTCTCCAGCGCATCTTCTCCAAATGCTTTATATTGGAAGACAAAATCATTGGAAACATCTGTTACTTTCGCTTCTGTCCAGTCAATTAAACCAATAACCCTTGAATCGTTATCGATCATCATATGGCCGGCATGCATATCACCATGCATCAATCCTGTTTGCTTTGGCCATACTTCATCATTATTCAACCAGTCCTGCCAGCGATTCCAAAGGGCATCAGCCACGCCAAAATGTTTCTTTACCTTTTCCATTCGTTCTTTCATGGAGGCCTTTGCTTCCTCTGCCGTTTGGACAGGAATTCCAGCTTTTTCTGCGTCTTTTACAGGAACTGTGTGTAAAGATGCTAAAACCGCTCCCTGGCTCTGGTGAAAGGCTTCAGGTATGTTTTCAATATCCATTTCCCAGACATAGTTTTGAATTTCTGGATCAATCGTGCCTGCTGGAACCCCGCTCAATTTTTTATAGGCGATTACATCCTCTTCATAAATGGACCAGACAGGAACCTGAAAGGATACATGCTGATGAACGAACGCTAACACTTTCCCTTCATCGACTGTTCTTCCCATCACATCATCGCGTCTCGGTATTCTTAAGACCCATTCCGCTCCATCTGAATCCTCTGCAAAAGCAGCGAGAAAATCCAATCCGGATTCATTAAAGCGGATAGAATCCTCTTTCAATTCTAACCCGTATTTGTGAGCTAATTCTGATACAGTTTGTTTATCCACATCTGCCACATCCTTCTTTTTATTCTACTTTTATACATGCCCGTCAGTGAAGAATACTCTTAAAACTAAAAAAGCAGGGGCAGACAGATTCCACCCCTACACTTACCTTTAACCGTATAGGGATTCTAAAAAAAGATAGACCAATCCTTCATCTGGGCACATATCGTGTCTCGAGTCTGAAGCTTCTGCATTAGCGATGCAAAGATTGGTTATCGATCAAAAGAATCCCTCCTCCCTATTAATTACATTCATCCTAGCATAACGATGGTTGATTCGCAACATCCTCCCTGACGTATTGATTTATGCTTGCATAGCAAAAGCGAGCTGCCATAACTTCCATGGACAGCCCGCTTTTCATTTAAATAATTTTATCAATCAAACCGTATTCTTTTGCCTCTTCTGCACTTAAGAAATAATCTCTTTCTGTATCCGCCTCCACCTTCTCCACAGGCTGGCCGGAATGCTGCGCAATAATATGATTCAATTTTTCCCGGAGCTTGATAATCCGCTTCGCTGAAATATCAATTTCGGTCGCTTGCCCGCGCGCTCCTCCAAGCGGCTGATGAAGCATGATTTCACTGTTTGGAAGTGCAAAACGTTTCCCTTTCGTTCCAGACAGCAATAGCAATGCTCCCATCGAAGCAGCTAAACCTGTGCAGATCGTACGCACATCTGGTTTTATAAACTGCATCGTATCAAAAATGGCAAAGCCTGCAGAAGTAGAGCCTCCAGGACTATTGATATATATAGAAATATCCTTTTCCGCATCCTCTGCAGCTAAAAATAACAGCTGTGCAACAATACTGTTTGCCATCTGGTCATTCACTTCATCACTAATCATAATAATCCGGTCCTTTAACAACCTGGAAAAGATATCATAAGACCGCTCACTGCGGCCTGACTGTTCAATAACATAAGGAACTGTATTCATCTGCATCCTCCCTGTAAACGCATGAATAATGACAGACTACGCTGCCAACGAGAGAGCGCAAGAAGAAGGGCGATGTGTTTGATGACGCAATTTATGTGCCGGATAACCTGACATAAAGATGCCTGGAATCAACTCCATTAATTTAGCAGGATCATTTCCTTTAATAACATAAACAACTACTTGAACAAAGCTTTCTGCGGTATTCTCATAAGCGATTTCATCGGCGGAAACCAACGCTTCTTCCTCTTTCATGTTCTGTATCTGTTTTCTAGCCCTGTTCAACATCGCCTTTACTGCTGTATCAGACATACCGCAATTCTCAGCAATTTCGTTGATCTGATATTGGAAGACATCCTTCAACAGAAACACCATACATTGTTTCACTGTCATGAAAGAAAGCAGTTTTGTCACCAACGCCTCGATTTCCTCATAATGACTTTCTTGTTCTGATTTCTCTTTCACGACATGCTCTGTTTCAGCTGTTTTCCTTCGCTTTGTATCAATCCAGACATGATAAGCTATTTTCTTCAGCAACGTAACATTCCAGGAACTCGGGTCTCCATAGCTTATCAGTGCTTTCTTCAGACTTTCCTGCACTAATTCTTCTCCATCCCACTTGTTTGGAGACAGGAAAAAGCAGTAATGGGAAAGCTGAGGATACACCGTGTGAACGATTATATCTTCTTCATTTCGATTTGTGCTAGGCCTAGCGCACATGCCACTCACTCCTTTTACGCTTCTCAATAATATAAACGATTTTCTACGGTAAAAAGATACGGGGGATTTAAATTTTTTTCTTCTCTAACTAATCTTATTCTATATTTTTGTGATGAAATGTAAAACTTCAATCTATTTCCCATAAAAAAACCTTTGACATTCTTATCATATTGAGGTAAGTTACTAATACACGAACATTAAACAAAGAAAACAATTTAACATTCGTATTTTGATTATCCATATAAAGTTGGAAATATGGTCCAAAAGTTTCTACCAAACTACCGTAAATGGTTTGACTATGGAAAATCACAAATGATCAATCAGATAAGAATTATCTTTTTCATCTAACAGGTAGCCGTTGCTGATAAAATAATGGATGCTTTTCATTCTTTTTCAGCATCGGAAGCGTCCCCTTCTCAGGAAATCTGCCGAAGTGCGTGTTCTAACCTGTTTACGTTGGTCTTTTTTGTGTTTTTCATATGCCAAACTGGAACGCTAGTAGAAGAAGCTTACTAGCGTTTTTTTATTTGCATCAGCATTGATTTGGCATTACATCTTAGGAGGAAAACACACTATGGAGAAAGCACCTCAAAAAACAACGATCATTGGACATCTCAAGGAAAATTACCGGCTCTATGCGATTGCATTTGGCATAGTCCTTATCGCTGAACTTATCGGGACAATCCAATTTAATGTCGGTTCAGCATTAATCGTGCTTTATCCCATGTTATTCGCCATTATTATCAGTATCCTATTCGGTAAAGATGTACTCAAATTCCTTAAAAAGAAAGAAGCAAAAAAAGCATCGCAGCTCGTTCTTGTTGCCATCTCTCCATTTATGGCAAAAATCGGGGTCATGGCAGGGTCTAACCTCCCTGAGCTTGTTAACGTTGGCCCAGCACTCGTTTTTCAGGAATTCGGAACCATTGGAACGATGTTATTTGCTCTTCCAATTGCGCTGCTCCTTGGTCTTAAAAGAGAATCCATCGGCGCAACAAGCTCTACCAACCGTGATAAGGATTATGGACTGATTTGCAGTAAGTATGGAGCAAACTCTCCCGAAGCCCGCGGCTCCCTTTCTATCTATATTATTGGATTTCTGATTGGTACAACCTATCTTGGTTTATTAGCAAGTATTGTTGCATCATTTGATTTCTTCCACCCATTAGCCTTGGCAATGGCATGCGGTATCGGCAGCGGTGTAATGATGGCCGCCGCCTCCAGTACGCTGGCGACCATTTATCCGGCCTATGCGGATCAAATCATCATGCTGGCCGGGATGAGCGATATGCTATCAGCAATTACCGGAATTTACTTTACGCTGTTTATTTCCTTGCCGCTTGTCAACAAAATGTATGGCTGGTTAGAGCCTAAAATTGGACGGAGAAATAAAAATCACAGCCCTAAAACATCTGTAGAAAGCAGGATTTCACAATGAATATGAGCATGAAAGACTGGACGATTTCCCTTTTATTCACATCCGTCCTGACAACCATTATTGCGAACTTTTTTCAAAATGATATTTCCATTTTAGAGTCCATTCCTGGTGTATTGATTTTATCCAGCATTGCATTTATCGGTATATTCATCGCCAAGCTCATTCCTTTAAAAATACCTGCCGTGGTGTATGTTGCTTTAACTGGTTTACTGTTAGCCAGCCCGATTTCACCGATTTCGGACCCGATTATTTACTATACCTCTTTAATTTCTTTTACAGCACCCATCACTGTTGTGGGTACACTGGCTGGAATTGGACTTGATTTTAAAGCATTTATGAGTCAAAGCTGGAAAATGGTCATTATCGCCGTATTTGTATTTACTGGAACTTTCCTGCTTCAAGCAGTCTTTGCTCAAGTATTTTTAACAGTTACAAACGCTTTTTAAGCTAAAAGAAAACTTAAAAATCTATTTACACTTATACTAACCATGTTGAGAAGGCTGTTCACACAGTCTTTTTCAACGTGTCCTAAAGGAGAAATAACAATGCATGCAGATATACTGATTAAAAACTGTTCTATGTTAACCCCAGATTTTGAAGTAATTCACGAGCAACATATCGTTATCAAGGATCAAAAGATTATTGCTATCGAAAAAGAACTTACACAAACCTATGATGCGAAAGAAACCATAGACGGAAAAGGTAAACTTGTCATGCCAGGTTTGATTGATGCACATACGCATACAAATCAACAGCTTCTGCGGGGCAGAATTTCAGATGAATATCCAATGATTTGGACACGTATCATGGTTCCATTTGAAAGTAACCTCCGGGAAGAAGATGTAGCAATCAGCGCAGAACTGAGCTGCTTAGAAATGCTGAAGGCTGGTACGACAGGCTTTGTTGATGCAGGTGGAAGCTATATGCACAAGGTTGCAGAAGCTGTGGAAGCCTCCGGATTACGTGGTGTGCTTACCTGCTCTACAATGGATACAGGCGCTGCCATTCCAGAATCGATGAAAACAACAATGAAACATAATATTCAAAGAAATACAGACCTGTTTGATGCTTATCATGGAAAAGCAGATGGACGAATCCACGTGTGGTATTCATTACGATCGCTTATTACCTGTACACCTGAATTAATTCAGAAGGTCTATGAAACAGCAAATGCAGCCGGAACAGGCATGCAGACACATATGAATGAATATCCAAATGAAATCAGCTATTGCTTAGAAAACTTTCAAATGCGTCCATATGAATATTTAGAATCATTAGGCGTGCTGGACGAAAAATTCTTAGGTGCGCACAGTATCCTCTTATCCGAGAATGAGATGGATCTCGTTCAGAAATACGACAGTAAGGTAGCTCACAGCCCTATCAGTAATGCAGGAAAAGGATTTACCAAGTCTCCAAGCCTTATGCAAAAGGGCGTAAGTATTGGCTTAGGGACAGACGGCTCTGCCCATTCCGGATTAAGCTTATTCGATCAAATGAAGGTTTTCAAATCCCTTATGCGCACCTTTTGGGGGGTTCCGATTTTTGATCCCGTGGTGATGCCATCTAAAAACATCCTGGAGATGGTGACACTTGGCGGTGCAAAAGCCATGCTGCAGGAGGAACAGTTCGGAAGGCTTGAAGTCGGCAAGAAAGCGGATATGATTTTAATCAATACCGATCAGCCGCATATCGAACCGACCCACCAGCTGACCAATACATTAATTGAATCCGCGAACAGCAATGACGTTGCAGATGTGATTGTAAATGGGCGTATTTTAATGAAAAATAGAGAAGTATTGACTCTGGATGAAGAAAGAATAAAATATGAAAGTAAAAAAGCTATGGACGACCTCATCGTTCGTGCTAAAATTTAGATATTGCATCACAGCATACGAGCGGTTTAACAGCAAAATGTTGAAGCGCTCTTCTCCTTGTTTGTATGAGGAGCTCCCTCCCGCATTCAAGAAGAAAAGTTATTAGAGAGTTGAGGTCACTTCCATGTTAACGTTTTTTATTGTATTTATAGCAAATTTAATTATCGGCGTATTAGTAGGCCTCTCCGGCGTTTCCGGTTTTCTGCTGCCAATTATTTATGTCGGTTTGTTAGGTCTTCCCGTATATGACTCCCTGGCGCTCAGCTTTCTGGCATTTCTCGTTGCAGGCGTTATCGGGGCCTATTCCTACTGGAAGCTGAAATATATGGATTTTAAATTAGCACTTTATTTGAGCATCGGCAGCCTCCCTGGGGCCTTCCTCGGTGTACAAATCAATGTGCTTATTTCTGAAACCCTGGCGAAGCTGCTGCTTTACTTGTTTGTTCTGTTCGCCGGCCTTTCGATTATACTTAAGAAAAACAAAGCTGCCTCTGCCAACAAAGCAGACGACAGCAAATCACTTATTTTACGGCAGCCGGTATGGGTTATACTGCTTGGGATTCTGACCGCAGCCATTTGCGCTTTAACAGGTGCAGGCGGTCCCATTTTAGTTGTACCATTGCTCGCAAGCCTTGGTGTAAATATCCGGACAGCAGTCGGCGTGGGATTGTTAAACTCTGTTATCATCGCCCTTCCGTCTATATTTGGCTATTTCACGTATGCAAGCATCGACGACATGCATTTATTTATACTCTTTAGCCTGATTGGCACAACGATTGGTATCTTAGCCGGGTCCCGCCTTACCAACAAGGTTCCTGTGGACCAATTGAAAATCTTTATCGCTGTGATTACCATTATTTCTTCTGTTTATATGCTTGGAAGTTTAGCATTTGGAGGCTAAAAAAGCGTACCTCGTGCAGGTCCGCTTTTTTATATTTCAAAATAAAATTATTCGGGTTGCTTGCAACACTAATAGGGCATTCCCTGTCTCTAAGGATGCATAATCTCGGGGATACCTTACCAGAGAAGCCATGCAAGGGAAGAAATTAAAGAGATGATGTTTGGGGTCTTTGATTGGGTAGAAGAAGAGACCTTTGGTGAGGAGGTCCCTTCTTCTATGTATTTAAAGACGGAGAGACATTTCTTCTTTTTACTACTTTTATTATCTCTTATCCCAATTTCATTCTTTTCAAACCATGCATCACGCTACTATTCTCTTTTCCAAAATAATCATGCACATCAAGATAGTATTGGTAAAGTTCATCATAAAGCTGCACGTTTTCTGGAATTGGCGTAAACACTTCTTCTTTTACTTTCGCCATTTTTTCAGCAGCTTCAAAAATGGTATCATAGCCGCCATTCTCCCCTCCGGCTGCAACACTTGCATACATAGCTGCTCCAAGCGCAGTAGTTTGACAGGAATCTGGTATTTTAATTTCTCTATTAATTACATCCGCATAGATTTGCATGAGCAATCTATTTCTTTGCGGCAATCCGCCACTTGCAAAAATTTCATTTACTTTAATACCGGCTTGGAGATACCCTTCAATAATTCTCTTTGTTCCAAAGGCCGTAGATTCCAATAAGGACCGGTATATTTCTTCTGGTTTGGTGGCTAGTGTCAAACCGACAATTATCCCAGATAAATGAGCATCGACCAAAACAGAACGGTTCCCATTCCACCAGTCCAAAGCTATCAGACCAGATTGCCCCGGTTTATAAATTGACGCTTTTTCCTCCAATAATGCATGTACATTCGTTTCCTGTTCCTTTGCCTCTTGTAAAATATAGCTTGGAACTGCATGGTCCACATACCAGGCAAATGAATCTCCTACAGCCACCTGCCCTGTCTCATAACTAACGTAACCTGGAATAATCCCGTCTTCTACAATCCCGCATACACCTTCGATTTTCTCTTCTTTATCAGCAATCAACATATGACAAGTAGACGTCCCCATTGCCATCACAAACTGTCCAGGATGCACCGCACCAACTGCAGCTACGCCGGCATGCGCATCAATAATTCCTACGGCAATAGAAGTTCCTGGGAGGAGACCGATTTTCTCTGCCATTTCTTCTGTCAGTGCTCCTGCTTTTCCTCCAATGGATTGAACTTCCCCCCGCATTTTTGTTTCTAAAACACCTTCCAATCTAGCATCTAACATGCTAAAAAAAGATGCTTCCGGATAACCATTTTTCTTGCTCCAGAATCCTTTATAACCACAGGTATTACTGCTTCGTATTAGTTTTCCTGTTAATTTAGAAGTAATCCAATCGCATGCTTCCATAAATAAATCTGTTTTTTCATAGATTTCAGGAGCCTCTTTAACAATTTGCAATATTTTAGGAAACATCCATTCCGAAGAAATTTTTCCGCCATATAAGCTTAAGAAATCTTCATCTTGCTCTTTCGCAAGCTGTGTTATTTCATCTGCTTCTTTTTGCGCCGCATGATGCTTCCATAACTTCACCCAGCTATGCGGGTTACTTTCCCACTCCTGTTGAAAACATAACGGTTCCCCTGCTTGATCTAATGGTAAGATAGTAGATGATGTAAAATCTATTCCTACCCCAATAATATCTCTTTTTTCAATCTGCGCCTTTTCAATTACTTGCGGTATAGATTGATAGAGCACATCTAAATAATCTCCAGGATGCTGCAATGCCCAGTCCGGCGGAAGCATTTTCCCATTTGGCAGACTTTCATCTAAAACACCATGTTTATAATGCGTAACATGTGTGGCAATCTCTTCTCCGTTCTGTACATCCACTAAGAGAACTCTGCCTGATTCTGTCCCAAAATCAACACCGATGGTATATTTTCGTGACAAGCCTTTCCCCTCCTTCATCGCTGTATTAAGCTTAAAATGATTTATCATTACTTATATAAAGGTCCATAAGTTTGACAAGCGCGATAATCGGCTCCTGTAAAGTCTCCACTCCCAAACGCACCCCAAACACTAGGACGGAAAATACGACTTTCATCTACATTATGCATCGAAACTGGAATCCGAAGCATCGAAGCTAACGTGATGAAATCATCGCCAATATGTCCGTAGCTTACTGCACAGTGATTGGACCCCCAATTGTACATAAAGGAATAAACATCTTTAAATGCACCTTCTCCTGTTAGTTTAGGAACAAACCAGGTCGTTGGCCAAGTAGAATCTGTTCTTTGATCTAACACATCATGTACATCCTGTTCTAGCTCTACACTATAACCTTCCGCAAGTTGTAGAACAGGTCCAAGCCCATCAATGATATTGATTCGTGCAATCGTTACAGGCATACCGCCTTTAGTTGTGTAATCCGTCGAAAAACCTCCTCCGGGGAAGAAATCAACGGCTTGGCACCATTTTGTTGCATCCAGACATTTATTGACCTCTTCCTCTGAGATTTCCCAAAATGGTTTCATGGCAGGTGTACCATCTTTTTCTTGCTGTCCTGTTCCGTCCAAAGCTGCTGGTCCAGAGTTCAGCAAATGAATGATTCCATTTGATGCTGCCCCTGTTAATTCTTTACCCGTTACACGTTGAACAGCCTCCGGACTCCAATAAGTGCGAACATCCGCAAATATTTGTGCTGCATTTGTCAACAAATGTCCAAACAGCATTGTAATTCCATTTAATGTATCATTTTCCGTTGCCATCATAAATGGCTCTCTTATTCCATTCCAATCGAAGGACGAATTTAAAATTGCCTCCATAAAGTCGCCAGTTGGCATAAAATCTGTCCATGCCCGCTGTCCCTGGAAACCGGCTGCAATCGCATTATGTCCTAATGCTGCTTCCCCAAAGCCCTTCTCGGCTAGTTTTGGGTTTCCAACCATAAGGTCTCTTGCAATAAGTGCCATTTTGACAACGGTTTTCCAATCCTCTTCTTTTTGTTCTTCCGTTCGTTGTGCCTCTGGTAAATTCGTATTTTCTCCTTCTTGACAATTTTCCCGTACCCACGTATAAGCTAACTCATATTCTTCTTCATCATAAATTTCATTCTGTAATCTTCTTATGATTTCACTCATATCTACGTATTCATTTCTCATTCCTAGATATTCCTGGAAAAAGTCTTCGATGACGATACTGCTTGCTATCCCCATTGATACCGAACCGATGGAAAGATATGATTTATCCCGAATCGTTGTGACTGCAAGCGCAGCTTTGGAAAACTGTAATAATTTCGTTTGTACATCTTCAGGAACGGAAGAATCACTCATCTCTTGTACATCTCGGCCATAAATATTGAATACTGGCAAGCCCTTTTGATTATGCGCAGAAGAGGCAGCCGCTAAATAGACAGCTCCTGGTCTTTCCGTACCATTAAATCCCCATATTGCTTTAATCGTATGAGGGTCTTGATCCATTGTTTCTGTTGGATAACACCAGGAGGGAGAGACGGTAATCGTTACGGCAACCCCTTCTTTCTTAAACTTTTCTTGTGCTTGAGCTGCTTCTACAACGCCGCCAATGGTCGTATCTGCAATGACACATTCTACCGGAGATCCATCTGGATAACGCAACTGCTCCTTTAGAAGACTTGCCACACTTGTTGCCATTTTCATTGTAACCTCTTCTAAAGATTCTCGAATTCCACCTTGCCGACCATCAATGACAGGACGAATCCCAATTTTAGGAAATTCTCCCACCCATCTTTTTCCGGTGCTTTTAGAAAGATTGTCTTTGTTTGTTAACATGTTCATTCCTCCCGTTTTGTTATTTGTTTTCAGTTCATTAAACTACATCAAGATAAATATCCATCTTGATCAAATTCAAGCTTAGTCGGATCTCCAACAACCAGAACTCCTTCTAATTGTTCTATTTCTGGTAATAATGCTCTTGAAACAAAAAAAGTTTCTAACGATAATGTGTTTTTGATTCGAACTACTTTTAATTTTTCTAAATTAGTTTGATTACTAGTTTGACAAGCTATTTCTAAGGCTTGTTGATCTGACTCAGCAACCAAAGGAATTTTTACACCTCTTAAATCCGTCGAGGTAATACAATTTAAGTACATGCTGATAAAATCGATTTTCTGTAAGCATTTTTGCGTTGTAATATCTGCCAAACCAATTCCCGTTGCATTCCCATACGATTCAGCAGTAATATCACCTACAATAATTTTATTTATTTTAGGCTTTACAATCCCTGCTTTTCTCCCTACAATATTTGTATCTAAACCTGATCCACTAATGTTTTTACCTATTTCATCAATATAAAGAACATCCAAATTAGCAAACGGAAGAGAGGGCATAAACTCTTTTGCTTTCTTGCACAATAAGGGCTCCCTTTCGGAAATCTCTTCTGCTGGTAGTATCTCAATATCTACTACATCATGATAGCCATTTTCTAATATAGCAACGCCTAAGGCTATTGGAGTGTTTTCAATCAATAGCTGTGCTGCCTCAGGAATCACTTCATGGAAATTATCGAAGCCCAACTGATGCAATAATGAAGCTCCTTTATGTTTTCCGAGACCTATAGTAACCATTTTCGACAAGCCGCTTTCAATTGGGCCATTAAAATCAGTATGTGCTTTAATCCTGTTTACCACAACGACTGCATCAGCTCTAAAAGCATGCTTATCAAAATGCAATGTAACATCTTTTTTATAATTACAAACCCCTACTGTTTCCATTGAAGAAACAACTGGCACACCCATTGTTCGTTCACATATTCCGAAGCTTTCAAGAACACGTGCCTGCCCTTCAGCTGTTGCACCACCATGGCTCCCCATTGCTGGAACAATGAATGGTTTTCCACCAACCTTTATAATTTCTTCAATCACAACCGATACAACCTGTTTTAGTTGAGCAATACCTCTGCTGCCAACAGCAATGGCAACAGAAGAATTAGGTTTAACTTTCGATTGAATCAACTCTTCTTTGAATTGTTTTTGAATCCTTTCTTCTATATTCTCTAACTTATAGCTTTTAAATAATTGAGTAACTGGATACATTTCAGGCAATGCTACCTTTTTTACATTAAGTTGAGTTTCCAAATTATTAAACATTTGAGTCCTCCAAAATAGCATATTTTCTTAAGCGCTATATTTAAAAATGAAAAGACCGTAAGCACTTCTAATTATGTGTAGCACTGCTCCAGTCTTATTATTTCATTAAATTCCTGTTTCCCACTATTACCGAAGCTTTTTCTGAATGATTTGCTAAATAAATTTTTTTACTCAGATTGTTGCTCAGAAAGAAAACTGTTGACTTCTTCTTTTGTTGGCATTCCTAACTGAGCTCCTTTCTTTAATACAGATAGCGCAGCAGCAGCATTACTAAATCGACATGCCTCTTCAATATTATTAGTCTTAGTCATCATATAAGTGAATGCACTATTAAAGGTGTCACCTGCACCTGTTGTATCGATTGGCTGAACTGTAAATGCAGATACTATTTGCGGCTTTTCATTCTCAAAAAAAACAGCTCCAACTTCTCCTTTAGTTATAATTAATTTAGATTGATAGTCATTTTCAAAATATCTTTTATATCCTTTAATAAGCTCATATTCATGTTGATTTGGAGTTAAATATGTTACTTTATCTAAAAGAGAATCTGACAGTTTTTCAAATGGAGCTGGATTTAACACGATTGGAATACCATGCTTCTCACAAATCATAGCCGCTTCTTCAACGGTACTTATCGGAACCTCAAATTGTGTTAATACAATATCGCTTTGTTTAATAATTTTCTCATATTCACGAATATAAGCTGGCGTAACCTTTTCATTGGCTCCAGAGACAACTGCAATACTATTGTCATTTTCAGCTATCGTAATCACCGCTACACCAGTAGAAATTCCCTCTGTTACTCCTACTGCTTCCACTTGAACATTTTCTTTCTCCAGATTGCTTTTCAATTCATACCCAAATGCATCATCGCCTACCATGCCAACCATATTTACAGTTGCTCCTAATCTGGCTAAGGCTATCGCTTGATTCGCCCCTTTACCTCCAGGCAGGGTATCAAATGATTCTCCTTTAACCGTTTCACCACGATTCGGTTTTCTGTCAACTGAAACAACTAAATCCATATTAATACTTCCAATTACAGTAATAATTGGTTCTCGTCCCACGTTACTCACTCCTCATATCTATTCTTTAATGAGCCTCAATAAGTATATTAATTTAATAGATTATCAGGTGTTTTCTCTTGAAAAACACTTATAATAGCTTGAGCCGTCATTAAGCCTACGGAATGGTATACTTCATAAGATTCTGCAGCTGTATGTGGCGTAGTGATAATATTATCGAAATGAAACAGTGGATTATCACGAGTGATTGGTTCTTTTTCATAAACATCAATTGCTGCAGCCTGTAATTTTCCTGTTTCCAGTGCTTCATACAACGCTTTTTCGTCTACAAGAGCACCCCGAGATGTATTAACAAAATAGGAACCTTGCTTCATTTGATTGAATCTTTCCTTATTCATAAAATGATGTGTCTCTGGCAAGTTCGGAAGATGCATACTAACAATATCACTGGCTTGTAATATTTCCTCATATGAAGTAAATTGAACATCATATCTAGCAGCAATCTCTTTATTAGGAAACTTATCATAAGCTAGTAATTCTACATCAAAACCGTATAATTTTTTTGCCACACTTTGCGCAATGTTTCCAAATCCTAATAAACCAACTTTTTTACCTTTTAATTCTGTGCCTACAAAACGCTCCCAATGACCTTGTCTGGTTGAGACATGTAAATTTACAGTATTACGTAAACTATTTAAAATAAGATTTACCGTTAATTCCGCAACCGCATTCGAGTTAAGTCTCGGTGCATTCGTAACCTGAATTCCATACTCTTTTGCCTGGTCCAAATTGATATTATCAACACCTACTCCAAACCTTGAAATAACTTTCAAGTTAGGCGCAAGCTTAAATATAGACTCGTCCCATGTATCAACTCCTGCCACAACTGCATCGATATCACCAATAATTTCTTTTAACTCACCAAATTTCATCGGTCTGTCATGCGGGTTTTCAATAATTTCAAAATTGTTTTTTTCTAATAATTGTTTGGCTTCTGCACACAATTGAGAATAATTAGTAGCAGTAACTAAAACTTTTTTTTGCTGACTCATCTTAATTTCCTCCAAATTCATTTTCAGGGTAGAAATACGTTAATCTGAGGCAAGAATGTAACAACCATTAAAGCTAACACCATTAATACGAACATTGGAGCAGCTGCTTTACTTACCTCCCATATTGAAAGCCTAGAAATACCTACTCCAACAAATAATGTTCCGCCAATTGGAGGGGTTATCAAAGCGATAGCTAAATTCACAACCATGATAATGCCAAAATGAACTGGATCTACTCCAATCTCTACAGCAACTGGTAAAAGGATAGGCGTCAATATAATGATGGAAGCAATAACATCCATGAATGTGCCTATAAATAATAGAAATAAATTAATGATTAATAAAAGGATAATAGGATTATCAGAAATACTAGTAATCGCATTTGCCACCATAGTTGGAATACTTTCTATCGATAATATCCTTCCGAAGAATGTCGCTGTTCCCGTAATGATTAAAATAATCGCTGTTGTTAACGCTGAATTGCTGAATACACTAAATAAATCTTTAAGCTTCAACTCTTTATATACGAATACGCCAACAATTAAGCCATAAACGGTTGCAACAACTGCAGCCTCAGTGGGTGTAAAAATACCGCCATAAATACCACCAAGAATAATAACTGGCATTGCCAATGACCAAGAAGCACTACCGAATTCCTTTCCTACATACTTCCAAGAAAACTTTTGATCATCTTTTTGGTAGCCGTGTATTTTCGCATAGAAATAACTATAAAAAACAAGTAAAGCTCCTACTAATAAACCTGGAATAATACCGGATAAAAATAAACTTCCAATAGAAGCAGATGCAGAAATTCCGTAAATAACCATTGGTATACTTGGAGGTATGATAACACCTATTGTACCTGCACAAACAATCAATGCTGTCGCGAATTTTTTATCATACCCTTGTTGGACCATTAAAGGAATAACCATACCTCCAATTGCTGCTACGGTTGCTGGACCAGAACCAGAAATAGCTGCAAAAAATATACAAGTTATGACAGTAGCTATAGCTAGCCCGCCAGTTATGTTGCCAACAAAGATTTTCGCGAATCCAAATAAACGCTTTGAGATACCGCCTCGCCCCATGACTTCCCCAGCAAGAATATAAAAAGGAATAGCCATTAAGGGAAAAGAGTCCGCAGATGTGACCAAGCCTTGCACTAAATATTCTGGTGAAACGGAGCCGCTATAAAAAATAGTTACCAGACAAGCTAAACCTAACGCAAAACCAATTGGAACCCTCACAACCATAAATAATATAAATGAACCAAACAAAATTAATGTCATCATAAGCTGCTCCCCCCTTCTATATCCTCTTCTTTTAGACTAAGCGTCCTCCAATGTTTTATAATATAAATAGTATTTTGTAATAACCTTATTAAGGTCAAAGTCATTCCAATGGGTACAGAAAGATACACATATACCATGTCAACACGCATTGCAGCACTAGTTTGTCCATAGTTCATTAATTGCTCAATCAAAAAATAACTATAGTAAATCACAACCACCGCAAAAATACCCACTAAAATATTAGAAACCAATATAAATATCTTCTTAAGTGTATCTGGTACTAAGTCATATACAATGTCGAGTGTTATATGTCTAGATTTTTTTACAGCATAGGCAATCCCAATGTAAATAAGCCATATAAAACAGTACCTTGCAAGTTCTTCCGACCATGCTAGCGAATTGTTCAAAAAATATCGCATAAACATTTGTAAACTAATTGCGGATAGAGATATAACTAGAAGCATAACTACAATCCACTCTTCTATATGTTCATTCAATTTTCGTATGATGTTCATATTAATACCTCCTAGAGGTCCTTAAAATTATAATCGTTTATAATATCCCACTTGCTCAGAATAATTTTCTAAACAAATTCTGCTATTGTAAACAAGTGTATGTTTAAAAATAAGCTGGTGTTTTTCTCATATCAATAACTTCTAAAGTTATTTCTCTTCTGAGCTAGCGGGATAACTATTTCATAATTTATATAGCGTTGCTGTATTCCTTTTAATTGCTCTTTTACTGGCGAGTATTAAGGAACGTTTCTACAACATCTTCACCAATTTCATCTTTAAACATTTCATAAACAGGCTCTGTTATCTCCTGCATTTCTTGCAATTGTTCATCAGAAAATTCATATATATCCATTCCTTCATCAACCAGTGCTTCTCTTGCCTCAACCTCTTCTTCCTGTGCCAATTCACGGTTATATTCAGTAGCTGCACCAATCGCATCTGAAATAACTTCTTGCAAATCGCTTGGTAATTCGTCATAGAATTCTTTATTTGTGATCATTACATTCGGAGCATAAACATGCTTTGTCACTGTTAAATAGTCTTGAACTTCAAAGAATTTATTGGCATAAATTAAACCAAATGGATTTTCCTGCCCATCTATTGTTCCTTGTTGTAAAGCTGTATATAATTCCCCTAATGCCATTGGTGTTGGGTTTGCACCTAATAATTTCCACGCCTCAATGTGCGTTTGATTTTCCATAGTTCTTAAAGACAGACCTTGTATATCTTCAATTGATTCAACAGGTTTTACATTGTTCGTTAGATTTCTGAATCCGTTTTCAAAATAACCTAACCCCTTAAAACCATGTTCTTCTAAGTTATCTAAAATCATTTGTCCAGGTTCTCCATCTAAGGCTTCATATGCTGTCTCCCGGTCAGTAAACAAATAAGGCATATCAAGAATAACAACTGAACTATCAAATCCGCCTAATGCTGCCGGCGAAGGTCCAGCTAAATGAACTTGTCCCATCTGCATTGCCTCGATAATTTCCCTGTCTTCTCCTAATTCTCCTGCAACATTCAATTCAACTTGTAATCTGCCGTCAGACTTTTCTTCAAGCTCCTCTTTTAAAAAATTATATGTTTTTGTAAGTGAATGGTCGGGACCAACTGAACCACCAGCAATTCTAAATGTTATTGGATCGTCTTCACCATTTGCTGATTCACTATTTGCATTTGATGAATCATTGCTGCCACACGCAGCAATAATTGATACTAAGATTAATACCATTCCTAATAATAGCTTTTTCATAATTAAAACCTCTTTTCTTTTATTTTTTAACTATTGACACTTAGTTCTTTATCTAAATCCTGTAAAGCTGCTTTTAATTTCTCAATTTCATCTAACTCTATGTCTAGATGTGGCTTTTTCATTACTCCAGCATCCAAACCTCGAATTTTTAATGCTTCTTTAAAATAAGACATATTACTTCCATTTTTTAGTACGTCACAATATTTAGTAGCTATTTTTTGATATTTTCTAGCCTTTTCAATGTCACCTTCTTGATATGCATTATAAATAGCTACAAAAGGTTCAGGATAAACTCCAGAAACACCTGATACAGTGCCAGTACAGCCTAATGCTAAAGCAGGTAAAAATAGGTGATCTGGCCCGAATACAACATCAAAATTATCATTATTTACATTTAAATATTGACTTGTTAAAGTAAAATCAGGATAACTAAACTTAATACCAATAATATTTTTACACTGAGCAACAATCTTCCTTGTTACTTCGATTCCCAGCTCATTGGATGCACATTGCGGAATACTGTATAGATAAATAGGAAAATTTTCTGGCAAGCTATTAGCAATTCGCACATAAAAATTCTCCATTTCTCGTTCATTTACACCGAAATAAATAGGCGTAACAACCCCAATACCATCAGCACCAATCTCATGTGCATGCCATGCTAGTTCCAAAATGTTTTCAACATGAACATCACCTACATGAATATATACAGTTACTCTTTTATTAGCTGTTTTAACGACCGTTTCAGCGATTGCTTTTCTCTCTTCAATAGTTAATTTAATCATTTCTCCAGTTGTCCCTAACGGGTATAAACAATGCACACCTTTTCCAATTAAAAATTCTGTTAATTGAGCTACTTTCTCTAGATTAACGCTTCCATTTTCATCAAATGGAGTTACCATTGCTGTTGTTACACCATATAATTTTTTCATTTACAATCTCCTTCTATTCCCATTATTCTTAAAGCGCTTTCTATTTATCTTGTAGTAAAATCACCTCCTTAAATTATTTTTTACTGCTAAAACGTTATAGCAAAAGGTAAAAAATAATTGCTAAAACGTTATAGCTAGTAAAAAGGTAGTCAGTTATTAACTGACTTATAGATTAACAGCTTCGTCGTTCAATAATCTCTGTTTTAAATTGCAAAGAAACGGGAGATTCAATTTGATGATTTATGGTATCCATGAGCTGATGAACACAAGCTATTGCCATTTCTTCTACAGGTAGATGAACTGTCGTTAATGAAGGATATGTATAAGGTGCTTGTTCATTATTATCATGTCCTATAATTTCTATATCCTCTGGAACACGTAAGCCAAACTCGTTACAAGCAGACAAAGCGCCTATTGCCATAGGGTCACTTAAGAAGAAAAGAGCAGTGGGCAATTCACCTGATTGTTTTATTAATGCTCGCATTGTTTTATAGCCGCCATCTTCGGAAAAATCTCCTGACAACGTATGCGTGTTCTTTAAGTTATATTCTGTTATACCGTTTAAAAAACCTTCTTGCCGCAACTCAATAGCTTGTGAAGAAATATTAGGAATAACAATACCTACTTCTTTATGGCCTTTATCAGCTAGATAGCTTGCTACCATATTTCCTGTCAGCTTTCCGTCAACTGTAACAGAACTATACTTTTTAGTTTCACGTAAATATACCACTAGAGGAACCTTCAGTTTATTATTTTCTAGAAAATCCATATCCTCATTCGAAGCATTTGTTATAATAGCCCCATTAAACCTTGTACCTGTATATAAGCTGTCTACTTCATGCAGTTTTCCATTTTCATAAGGTTGAATTAAAAGTTCAAATAATCCATCTCTGTATAAAGATAAGTTCTGTATCCCTTGTAAAAAACGACTGACTAAAGAAGCTCTGGCATCTAAGGTCCATAAGAGAGTAATTATTGGTATGTTCTTCTCGCCCTCGTTCCTAAGTCTTCTTGCTGATATACTTGGAAGGTACCCCATCTCTCTTGCTACCTCTAATACTCTTTTTTGCGTGGAAGCTGAGATTCTCATTTTATCTGCTTTTCCATTTAAGATAAAAGAGACAGTTCCTGATGAAACTCCTGCTTTTTCCGCGATTTCTCGAATTGTAGCCATTCTTGTCTCCCTAAATTACTTAATGTTTGCTAAAACGTTATAGCATGTTATTATAATAGAACGTTTTCATTTGTTTGTCAATGAGTTATTTTTACTTTTATTTAGAACATATAACTATATAAGTTGAATTAATAAATCTATCTTTTGTGCGTAACGTAATAAATCATTTATTTTAGGATTAAACACTATCGCTATCGGAAAAATAATACGCAGACTCCTATGGAAAAATGCAATTGTCTTCATGGAGACAATCAATTGCTGTCTTAGTAAGAAGGCGCTCGTAGAAAAAGGGAACTTTTTCGAGGAGACTGAACTCAAGCTTATGAAAAGCATAGTATTTTTCTGGAGCGAATGCTAGATGACAAAATCTCTATTTCAACTTATATAGCAATGTAAAAATCTATTTGACAAACTGTTCATAAACTTTTCCTGCTTGAAAAAGAATATCCTCTCTATAATAACTCGCAATCATCTGAAATCCCAGTGACAAACCATCTTCTTTCATTCCAGATGGCAGCGTCAATGCAGGGTGTCCCGTAAAATTAAACGGCGAAGTATACCGAACCATAAAATCTCCAATGTTTTCATTTCCTGCCCCTTTAAACACTATTTCTTCATCAATATACGGAGGTAAAATTGGCATTGTCGGAGTTATCATAATGTCAACTTCCTTTAGAATGCTCTCCATTTTTCTCTTCCAATCTTTCCTTGTCTTAAGGGCATTTAAATAGTCGATTGCAAGAATCTCATTTCCTCTTTTAAAAGTTTGTATCAGCTCTTTACTGTACTGATCTTTATAAATTTTATAGTTATCATTATGAATAACCGTCATTTCGGAGGTTCCTATTGTTCTGGACAACTTTACCGTATCATCATTCAGAAAGGATACATCAACCTTTTTAATCTGTGCTCCCAACTGTTTCAAATTCTTTATGACCAATTTCATCATCGAATCCGTAACTCTATCATTAAATTCATTAAAGTAAACGTTAGGAAGACCAATTTTTATATTTTTTAGTCCGTTTTCATGATCAAATCGGCGATATTTTGTATCAATCGTATTTTCTATTAGGTATTTCGCATCTTCTATATTGTTCGCAATGGCTCCGATATGATCTAATGTCCAAGAAAGAGCTGTAACACCCTTCATTGCTATTAAACCAGAGGTAGGTTTGATTCCTACAACTCCACAACATGCTGCTGGTATCCGTATGGAACCAGAGGTATCTGTCCCAATAGAGCCAACACATAAACCTGCAGCTACCGATACAGCAGACCCGCTGCTGGATCCCCCTGCAATTCTTTTTTTATTTAAAGGATTAAGTACATCCCCAAAGTGTTTATTTTTAGAAGTGACATCTGCCGCATATTCAGACATATTATTTTTCCCCAGGGTAATACACCCTGCCATTTCCAGCGAATCTACTATTTCAGCGTTGCTTTCAGCAATATTTTGGATGTCTATTTTTGAGCCATTTGTTGTAGGAAACCCTAAAATGTTGATTGCATCTTTAAATGAAATTGGAATACCATACAAACGCATTTTTTCCTTATTTGCCTGATGAACTTCTATTTTATTAGCCTGTTCAAGCGCTCTTTCTTCCATTAGAGTAATATAAGAATGAAGGTTTGAATCCTTTTCTTTAATTTTTTGTATGTATTCCTTGATAACTTCAACAGGAGTATATTTACGCTTTTGATATCCATCTAACAGGTCGTTTATCGTAAATCCCATAGAAAAATCCCTCTTTTCCGAAGCACAAATATTTTACATTATTAATCGTTCATTTGTATCTCCCATAAAACAAGAAAAAGCACATCTCCTAATTATTAATTACTTTTGTAAATGAAGTTAGAAACATTCACTTTAAGTGGAGATGTACTTCCCATTTAATTCATTCACTTAGTTTTTAGAATTGGATACTACTTCTTTCAAGGCCTCCATTATTATCTTATTTATCACAACAGCAACATAGCTGGCGCCTTGATCAAAAGCTTTTGCTGCTGAAGTCGAGTCAGATGCTACCAATCCCATTTTTATATCATGTCGTTTTGCTTTTTCAAACATACTTGATATGACGTTCTGTACCTCTGGATGATTAGGATTGTCATAGCCTAAATTTACAGCTAAATCTGTTGAACCTATAAAAGCTACATCAATTTCATTTATAGTGATGATTTCTTCAAAGTTTTCTACAGCTTCTTTTGTTTCAATGTGTACAGAAATAAGATTATTCTTGTTTGCCTGATCTAAATAATCCCTTCCATTCAGTACTCCATATTGCGCTGCTGGAATTGAATAGGCAACGCCACGCATTCCAATTGGCGGGTATTTCGCTTTAGAAACAACTTCTTTCGCCTGGTCCGAATTACTAATCATCGGCACTTGGATACCTTCTGCACCATTATCCAAAGCTTTTTGTATAGATGATGGGTCATAAGAGGTACGTACAACCGGTGACATATTGGCTTGTTTTGCAGTTCGTATCATCTCTGTAATTTCGGATTGACTGAATGCTCCATGTTCATTATCAATAACAACAAAGTCATATCCATTAAATCCAAGCATTTCAACAAGTGAGGGATTATATGAATTTACAAATCCACCTAATGCTTTTTCATTATTAAAAATTTTTTCTTTCAAGTTTTTTGTCATACAGTTCAAATACTCCCTTTAAGCTAATTTTTCAGTAACCAAACTTTTAATTTACGAGAAACTTCCAACGGATTATCTAAGCTGCTGAGGTGTCCCGCATTTTTAATCACCGTCAATTCAGAGTTTGGAATTTGATGGACTATCTCATTACTCATTGCAACGGGACAGACACTGTCCTCTTCTCCAACCATTACGCTTACGAAGCATGAGATTGTTGGCAATACTTCAAACGCATCAGGTCGATACATCAATGCGGTCATTTGTCTTTCCATTGCGTCTGCTCCAACTTCTTCAGCCATATTAATTACTTTCTGAACAAGCGATGTATCCTGGTTAGCTCGCCGTATTAAACCCGGCATTAAGTAGTCCTTTGTTACACTTGTAAAATTTCCTTCTTTACTAATTTGTATAAATTTAAGCCATGTTTCAATTTGAACATCTGTTGGAGACCTGGGATTGGTATCAAGTAAAGCCAGCCGCATGACACGCTCTGGTGCTTGTCTCATAATTTCAATTGCAACCATCCCGCCCAGTGATAAGCCTGCAAGTGCAAAGCGTTCAGGTGCTTTATCCAACACGTTAGATGCCATACCTTCAATTGTATTATTTTGTGTTAAATCTCCAACTGTAATAGATGCTATATCTGCTAAATACGACATCTGATGCTCCCATAATTTTTCATTACAAAGTGTTCCTGGAAGTAATAGAAGCGGAATTTTATTGTTTCGTTTTAAATAATCCTCTTGTTTCAAGGATATGTCCCCCTCTATAAAAATTTTTGATTGTATCTGCCTGACCGGCACAGATAAAAACTACGGCCGGCAGGTCAGGCAGACGTCCATCCAAAACTAAAAGTTGTGCTTTCGTTTACTTCTGACCCATTTTCAACTTTTTTGCCATTTCTTTTTCAAGCTGGCTAAAGTTTTCTGGTGGTATCATTTTACCCTTATCGTCTACACGGAAATTATATTCTTCCCCTTTTTTCACTACCTTTGGATCCCAGATTGGATCGGGACGGTCGAAAACTTCATGTTGTTCCAATATAGAAAATAACCACGAATCTTCCTCTGCAATATTCTCAAAACCTCTATACATGTAAGGAGGTAAAGAAATCATATCCCATGGTTTTAAAATCGTTTCTCCTTCAATCTCATCTGCGCTGTTCCCCCAATAAAAGCGCCATTCTCCTGTTAATACAAAAAATGTTTCGATATATTCGTGCGTATGATAAGCTGGCCCATTTCCTTTAGGTGCCTTTACCATACCAATTTGAAAGCCGTGCGGCTCAGTAATGACTGGATTATAATTCTCATTTTCACTTGCGGTGTCACCAATCAAAGCATAATTAAGCCGGTTATGCCCTGGAATAATACTATCAATAAACATTAACGGAATGGCTTTATCCTTTATTTCATCAAAACGTACAACCCAATCCCTTTCGATAATTTCTTTTGTGAAATTTGTTTTTTCTGAATTCATTTATTTTTCCTCCTTGATATCTGTATAATGAAATGAATTATTTCTCTTCCATGCAAATTTAATTTGATTTTCTTTTAAATGCGGATAAATGATGCCCTTCTAGTCCTTCTATTTCAGACTGTCTACTTGAATGTGTCGCTAAATAATCAACTCCTGCTCCGGTTATTTCTTGGAAAGTAGCCACTTTCACATAACTGCCTACCCATAAACCACCTGTGTATCGCCCCCCTCTATTAGTGGGTAATGTATGGTTTGTCCCCGAAACTTTATCAGAGAATACAACAGAACTATTCGCACCGATAAACAAAGAACCATAATTATATATTTGATCTATAATATCTTTACTATTTTTCAAATGTAAATGGAGGTGTTCCCCTGCAATTTTATTACACACACTGATTCCTTCCTCAACCGATTCCACCACAATAATTTCTCCCAATCGCTCCCATGATTCGTGTGCGGGAGAATTTTCGTTAAATGTCTCTAAAAGCAGGTTTACCTCTTCCAGCGTTTTGTCAGCCATTTTTTTTGAGGTGCTGATTAAAATAGCCCTCGCATTAGGATCATGCTCAGCTTGCGCTAATAAATCAACAGCCACTAGTTCCGGGTTGGTGGACTCATCAGCAAAAACTACTACTTCACTAGGACCTGCAACCAAGTCTATTCCCACTTCTCCAAACACCTGTCTCTTTGCTTCAGCTACAAACCGGTTTCCTGGCCCAGATATCACATCAACCTGTGGAAGAGTTTCCGTTCCATACGCCATCGCTCCTATAGCTTGGGCACCACCAATCGCATAGATTTCACTAACTCCAGATTTTTTCAATCCGTATATAACTGCTGGATGAATACTGCCATTATAGTTAGCTGGGCTACAAGCAATTATCTTCTTTACTCCGGCAACTTTAGCAGGAGCAGCAACCATTGGCCCGCTTGAAAGTAGTGGGTAGCGCCCTCCTGGCACGTAGGTTCCTACTGTTTCCACTGGGATTACTTTGTGCCCCAAACGAATTCCATCTCCAAATTCCTTGTCCAATGGTAGTAGGCAATCCAACTGTGCTTGAGCAAATTCAGAAACGCGCTTTACGACATTGTCTATTAAATGTTTTTCTTCATCTGTTAATTCTCTAATTGCAATTTCTATTTCTTCTTCACTCAGACGAATCGAAGTCCTTTCCGACTTACCAAACTTTTTCTCATATTCCTTTACTGCTTCGTCACCATGTGATCGGATGTTCTTTAATATATCTTTTACAGTTTGTTCGGTTTCCTCTGATGTTTCTGCTTTTTCATAAGACGACTTTTTAATGAATTCCAAAACAATTCCCCTTTCAATCTTTTTAAGGCAATATATGTTAGTCACATAGCAGTTTATTTAATTGCTCCTGCACTCATTCCTTTTACAAATTGTTTACGCACAATAAGCATAAAGATAATAGTAGGGATAACGTAAATTACCCCAGCTGCAGCCATTTCATTCCAAATAACTCCATTTTCTCCAACAAAATAGGACAGAGCTACAGGAAGTGTAACTGCTTCTTGGCTTGTAAGAATTAGAGCAAACATAAACTCATTCCATACAACAACAAAACAGAATACAGTTGCTGTTATAATTCCTGGCTTAGCCATTGGCAAAACAATATTCCATATAATCCTTAATCTGCTTGCACCATCGATTGCTCCTGCTTCTTCCATATCTTTTGGAATACTATCCATAAAACCTTTAATCAGCCATATTGCATATGGGATGGTGTGCCCTAAATTGACAATGATAAGTGCCACAGTTGTATCCAATAGTCCCCAATTTCTAAATGCTGAAAAGAATGGAATAACGTTAACAATTAATGGAATAAACTGAGTTGCTAAGATGGCAAACATAAGCAGCGTTTTACCCGGTATTCTGTATCTTGATATACTGTATGCTGCTAAAATACTCACTGGAACGGTAATAATAAGTGTGAAAAATACGACGATTAAACTATTCATATAATAGTTTTCAAAATTATATGCTGAACTGAATAATCTACGGAAATTATCTAGTGTCGGCTCAAAAATAATACTGATGGAATAAACGTCTTCACCAGATTTAAAGGCGGTTAATAAAATCCATAAAATTGGGAAAAAGAGAAAAATAACAACTAATAATACACCAATTAATTCTAGAACAGAATAAATAGTTTTTTTGCGTTTTATTGTATTCATTAGTTCCAATCATCTCCTTTTACCAATTTCCTCATGTAGATCAACACAAATGCTACTGTTATAATAGCCAAGATATATCCTAGAGCTGCCCCGTATCCCATATCAAAGTATCTAAAGGACGTATTATATACCAAGAAGTTTAATACTTCTGTTGAATTCCCTGGCCCTCCGCTAGTCAACGTAACTATCGGATCAAATTGTTTTAATGCAAACATCGTCATTAATATTGTTGCAATAAGAACAATTGGTTGAATCATCGGCAAGGTGATGCGAAAAAAAGTTTGAAAACCATTAGCACCGTCCATTTTTGCCGCTTCATATACTTCTTTTGGTAATCCCATTATTCCGCTTATAAACATTAAGGACATAAACGGAAGCCAGATCCATACTGCTATAGAAATAAGCGCAATCATTGCTGTTACAGCATTTCCCAACCAAACAACATCGGATAACGGAGGGATAAAGAAACCAATTATCGCTGCGAACACACCATAATCAGGATTTAACATAAACCTCCAGGAATAACCTACGAGAGCAGGGCTTAATGCAAATGGAATAATCAGTACTGCTCTCAAATAAGAAATGTAGGTTTTTTCTTTACTTAATAGAAGCGCAACTAAAATAGCGCAAACAATTGTCACTATTACAGTAGCAACTGTAAATATTAATGTTACCCATGCACTATTCCAAAAATTTGGGTCATTGAACGCTCTTACATAATTATCAAAACCGATAAAAGAACCAATTTCAAGACTTTCTGTCAGGTTCCACTCATGAAGACTTATCCAAAGTGACCTAGCTAATGGAAAAATAGTGATTGTAGCCATAATCAGTAATGCAGGAGCTAATAAAATGTATTTGAAAAATTTACTTTCCATTCTTACCCTCCCACTAATACACATTTTGTATTAAATACCTTTTTCATTTTTCGATATTATTCTTGTAATAGCAGCTCCACTTCTTCTGCTGCTGCGTCTAACTGGCTCTGTACATCCTCTCCAGTCGCCATATTGGATATTGCTCTGCTTAGAATATCTGATATTTGTGGCCATTCTGGTATAGTAGGAAACGTTTTCGCATTTTCAAAACTGTCTCCACCAATATTAAACAAATCGTCTCCAAGTTCATTTAATTCTTCGTCTCTAAGATTTTCCAACTGAACAATATCTGTAGAGAATTGATCCATTGGTACTTCTTCATTTAACGAATCCATAACAATACTTTTTTCATTTTCAGGATTACTGAGCCATTCCATGAATTCCCATGCAGCTTCTTTATTTTTTGAACTTTCCATCATCCCAAGCGGGAAAGTAGATACACTTGCAACTTGTTCACCATCATCCCATGTTGGAATAGTGGTAAAGTTCACGTTTCCTCGTACTTCCTCTGCCGACGAGTCACTAGCATTAAAGTCAGAATAGACCCACCACCATCCTATCCACATTGCTGATCTTCCTTGCTTAAAATGAGTTCTAGACTCTTGTTCCGCAAAGGAAACAGATCCCTCTGGAGCAAAGCCTTCTCTTAGCAAATCTATATATTTTTCTGTTGCTTCAACACCTTCAGAGCTATTAAAAACAGGAGTATTATTTTCGTCTAGGATTTCAGCTCCATTTCCCCATAGATAACTTGCCCATATCGCAAGGTTCTGCCCATTATTTCCCGCTTGATAGTACGGTGTTATAGCAGATTTATCTGTTTCTGAAGTGATTGTTTCGCTAACGTTTTCAAGTTCTTCCCATGTAGTTGGGGGTTCAATACCCAAATCCTCGAAAACATCTTCTCTATAGAACAATACTTGTGCATTAGCACGTAGAGGCAAACTATAGATTTCACCATCATAAGTTGATAATTCTACAATTGATTCTGGGAAACGCTCAAAAAAATCTTCATCCGCATATCCACTTAACGGCTCTAAAAATTGTGAAATAGAAGGTCCCATCACGTCCAAATGAGTAACTAAATCAAAAGATGCGTCTCCAGAGATTCCTTCAGCTGTTATTCTATCTAACAAATTATCATATGGAATCCCTATAAACTCGACTTCAATACCTGTTTCTTCTGTAAACTGTTCGCTGCGTGCCTCCCAAGCATTAAACTGACCAATATTACCTTCTGTAACTGCAACTGTTACAGTCTGGTCTTCTAAATCTTCACTGCTATTATTATTACAGGCAGTCAATAGAACAACGAATACTAGCAGCATGATGAATAAAATATTCTTTTTCAAACGAATCACCTCATATGTTTAATTGTGAGCCCTACTAGCTTTAAATCATATATGAAACGTTAATTACTTAAGATACACCTGTGAAGTTCCCATCGTCATATCCATTGTCTTCACTATCATTTTCAGTATCATTTTCGCTTTCTGTATAAATTTGACGAAGTACTTCCATTCCGTCAAAGAGCATCCACTCTTCTTGGATTTTTTCATTTCTTACATTAAAATGGTTCATTCCATGGATTTCAATAGGTTTTCCACTTGGATTGCCAAAATACCCAATACCACTATGCAGACCTTGTATTCTCCAACGAACTGCAACATCCCAGTCCTTTTCATTATCTCTTTTATTACAAGTTACGCGTTCTAAAATAACTTTTGAGTTCGGAACGGAAGCAAATAGATTAATAAACATTCCCTGTATCTCACTATGACCAATCATATCTCTATTACATACATAATGAATAACAGCATTTTCATCATAAAAATCCTTGACTTTATTAATAGAGCGTCTGTCCCACACTTGATTAAAGAGCATTAACATAAAATCTCCAATTTCAAAGCCCTCGTGTTTGGGTTTATAAGCTTGTGGCTGTAACCCTTCTTCTGCCGATTGTGCTATATTAAATTGAAGGGTTGGAGCTAGTTTGCTCGTTTGTTTTGCAGTGCGTTTTGCAATTTCTACTGGATCAAATCCAAGCTGTTGTACCAGATGATAAGTGTCCATTACCAGCCATTCTTCATAGATTTTATTTTCATGTATTAAACAATCAGCTGTCGTTCGAAAGACTACTTTTTTTCCTGTTGCAGGACCGTATAAAGTATTACCTAAATTTGTTCCAATTGATCTTCCTCTATGCGAAGTAAAAAAACCTTCTTTATCATTTCCTGACCATACAACACTCCACCCTAATCCTGTACGATCCGGAAAAGATTGCAAAGTTTGCAGCGTTCCTGCAATAACTTCATTTACACCATGGCTATTGATAAGCCCTCGATGGATTTGGACACCATGGCTATACGTATCGTAAATTAGACCGATATCTTTTTCCTTCCAAATTTGTCGTGTTATCCGAATAATATAATCGATAATATTATGATAGTCTCCAAATCCCTGCATACTTTGTTTTTTAATATTTTTTACATCTATATTTAAATAGTCATCATCATCTTTGGAGTCCACCATATTTACTTCTGAACTATCTGCATAGTATACAAGCTTCGAAAGTTCATTTTGATGATTTTCTTTTTCAGCTTTACTTATATTATTATCGGAACGCTCCAGATGTTTTGTTGGTTCTTCCTTTTCTGTAAAATTATTATTTTTTGTTTCCTTCATGTGAAATCTTCCTTTCTATAAATAAATTGGATAGTAGTTTTTTCACTTCATCACTACACACACTAATATCACAATACAAAGCTCTATAGTAAGTTAAATACGCCCAGCTTCAATTCAGACATTTCATCCATGGAATACTTGATTCCTTCACGACCAGTCCCACTGTTTTTGACACCGCCATAGGGCATATGATCTACTCTATAAGATGGAATATCGTTAATAATCACCCCCCCAACTTCTAATTCATCTACCGCCTGATAAGCTTTTTCCAGTGAATCTGTAAACACGCCTGCTTGCAGTCCATACTGTGAATCATTTACCAATTGAATCGCTTCTTCCCACCTCTCGTATTTATTAATTACTACTACAGGGGCAAAAGCCTCTTCTTTTAGAACAGATGCATCTGAATCTATATTTGTTAGGATAGTAGGTTTGATTACAGAACCTGTTCTTTCTCCACCACGATATACATTTTCAACTCTGACTTCTTTTATCCAATGTTCTACTCTCTCTGCTTCTTTATCATGAATGAGTGCAGATACAACTGTATCTTCTTCTAATGGATCGCCTACTTTGATATTCTCCACCTCTTCAGCAAACGCTTCCAAAAAAGAATCATATAAATCAGTCTGAACATAGATTCTCTGTACAGAAATACAAGTTTGACCGGAGTAAGAAAATGCTCCCTGAGCACATTTCAAAGCAGCAGAACGAATATCCTTTGTCTTATCAATAACTACTGCTGAATTTGAACCCAATTCCAACGTCACTTTCTTCAACCCTGCTTTTTCCCGAATCCCCTTCCCTACTGGCACACTTCCGGTAAAAGTAACCATTTTAATATCTTCGTGCGTTACTAGAAAATCACCCACTGTCTTCCCTGATCCAAAAATTAGATTTAGCGCTCCTTTGGGCAGCCCTGCTTCTTCAAAAATCTTTGCAGTCATAATAGCACTTAATGGTGTTTGAGAAGCTGGTTTTAAAACAACCGTGTTTCCCATAGCAAATGCAGGACCTAATTTATGAGCTACAAGATTAAACGGGAAATTAAATGGTGTAATTGCAGCAATTACTCCCAGTGGTTCTTTTTTAGTGAATCCAAATCTGCCATATCCATTTTTAGCTGCATCCATCGGAATAATTTCTCCAGCAATTTTTTTAGCTTCATCTGCTGCAAATTTATAAGTTTCAATTGTTCGTTGAATCTCTCCTCTTGCTGCCTGAATTGGTTTTGCATTTTCCCAAGCTAATATCTCAGCACATTCCTCCAGCTTTTCAGTAAAGATAATAGACACTCTTTCTAAAATATTGGATCTCTCTAAAAGTGAAAGCTTTCTCATACTGCCAGCAGCTGCTTTAGCGCTCTTGACAGCTTTTTCAGCGATTTCTTCATCGGCCAACGGTATTTTGGCAATTACACGTTTACTGTATGGAGCTACCAAATCATAATGTTCTGTTGCTTCTTTCCACTCACCATCTATAAGAAATCGATATTGTTTAACTTCCATTACTTCCACCCTTTCCTCCTTCATAAGCATCCTCATAAATACCAAGAATCTGGTCCGCATTTAACCGGTAAGGCGTATTAGACAACAATCTTTTAACCTGCGATGCCTGCTCAGCTAATTTAGGTAAATCCGCTTTCTCCACTCCCAATTCTTTTAAAGAAGTCGGTAGGTTCAAATCCTTCAACAGCTGTAATAAATAATGGACCACAGCTTCCAGTGCCTGGTGTTTAGAGCTTGTAAAATCGCCAATCTCTACAAAGGAAGCAACTCTAACCATATCGTCTGTACATGTTTTCCCAATCACTTTAAAGACGAAAGGCATTAACAGCGCATTGGCTACACCGTGTTCAATATGATACGTACCTCCCAATGGATAAGCCATTGCATGAACCGCTCCTACACCTGCGTTGGCTAAGGAGACACCTCCCAATAAACTTGCCCAGCTCATACCTGTTCGCGCTTCTATGCTACTGCCGTTATGTACAGCATTTGTGATATGTTCTGCAAATAATTTCATCGATTTTTCGGAATAGATTCGTGTCTGCTCTGTAGCATTCGTCGAGATATACGATTCAATTGCATGTGTAAAAGCATCTACTCCAGAAGCTGCCGTCACTCTTGATGGACAGGAAAGGGTCAGCTCAGGATCTACGATAGCTGCATCAGGTAATAACGCAGGGCTGACGATTCCTCTTTTTACTCCTTCCGCTTCATCCCCAAAAATGGCATTTTTGGTCACCTCTGCACCTGTTCCAGATGTTGTTGGCAGTAGTATACAAGGTACAGTTCGATTTTCTATTGTTTTCTTTCCACTAAAGTAATTTTCCAGATCATGCTTATCCTGCAAGGCAGCACTCGCTTTTGCGACATCCAGCGCACTTCCTCCGCCAATTCCAATTACAAAATCAGCTTTAGATTGATTTAGTGTTTTAATTGTTTCTTCAACAAGCGAAAAGGTCGGTTCTCCTGCAATATCCGTCATTGTCTCCATTGGAATCTCACACGTCTCCAATACTTCCTTTAATTCATCTACCAATCCAGCTTTCTCCACACCTTTATCACTGATAATAAATAGCTTGGAAGGGTTTTTGGATAGCACCTCATCTTTTATTGTTGCTAAAGCTCCTTCCCCGAAGCGAATAACGCCTGGTATTTGAAAATCGTTAAACTGCATCATATTTTCCTCTCCTTTATCCTTACTCATCACTACTTTTAACCTGTTTTCTTTTTTTATTGAATCCGCATTCAAAAATTACCAAACAGTCCACCCGCCATCCACAATCAGCGTTTGGCCGGTTACCATATCCGCTGCCTCGGATGCCAGAAATACAAATGCGCCAAATAAATCCTCCTCTTTTGCTAACCTTCCTAGAGGAATACGGCTTAACACATCTTTTTTAAAATCCGCATCATCCAGCATCTTTCTTGTCATTGGTGTTTCAATAAAAGTTGGCGCTACAGCATTGACATTTATATGATATGGAGCCCATTCAATCGATAAAGATTTTGTCAATTGTGTAATAGCCCCTTTGCTGGAAGCATATGCGGCCCGTTTATAATAACCTACAAAAGCCATTTGCGAAGAAACATTAATTATTTTTCCTTGCTCCGCAGCTTTCATGTATTTTCCTACAGCTTTACTTATAAAAAATACACTTTTTACATTTATATCAATAATCTGATCCCAGTCTTTTTCGGTAACTTCTTCCGCCTTCTTCGGTATATTCGTTCCAGCATTATTCACCAATATATCTATCTTTCCAAAATGATCATACACCTTCTCTACCACATTGGGAATACTATCAATATCTGTTAAGTCAACGGAAACTGGCAGCGCTTTCTGACCTGTGCTTTCAATCTCTTTGGCAACCTCTTTTAATCCTTCTTCATTTCTTGCCATTAAGGCAACATCAGCTCCATTTTGAGCTAACAACAAAGCAATACTTCTTCCAATTCCCTTGCTTGCTCCAGTAACAATAGCTGTTTTACCAGATAAATTAAAAAGCTCGTTTGCTTTATATCTAGCCATTTCTCTACCTCCTGAAATAAGCGGTATTCTACTGATTGTTAACACCTGTTGTTTTACGAATAATTAGTTCTGGTTCTAACGTAATTTTATTTGGCTCACTATTTGAATCATCCTTGTTAATAAGTGAAAATAACTTTTGTAATGTTAGTACAGCCATTTCTCTTTTTCTTTGAGAAATAGTACTTAAGCCAATATAAGGATTACTCGCAATCTCAATATCATCAAAGCCGATGATAGAGATATCATATGGAATATGTCTTCCGCTTCTAGCTGCTGCATCCATGATTGCTAATGCCATTTGGTCCGTTGAAGCAAAAAACGCAGTCGGCATTTCTTTGTCCCTCATTAGATTCAATGCAAACTGAAAAACTTTTTCATAGATTACTTCTCCCTTATAAATCAGCGATTCATCATATTCTAAACCATTTTCTTGAAGTGCTTCTTTATACCCTTCGAAGCGTTGATAAAAAGTAGAATATATTGTAGGGCCAGAAATAAACGCTATTTTTCTGTGCTTGTTTTCCACCAGATGGTTAACAGCTATTTTAGCTCCTAGTCTGTTATCTACTTCTACATAATGACTTTCTTCAATACCGTAAATACGCCGGTTATAAAAAATGATAGGAAATCCTTTATCGTAGAATTCTTTTACCTTTTGATTATCCATCCGGGCTGAGGCAACAATAATTCCATCTACTCTTTTCCCATTAAGCGTGTTAATTGCTCTTTCAAAACTATTTTCATCTGTTTCTGCATCGATGATAATGACTTCATAATCATATTTCTGAGCTTCCCGCAAGATAATATGAGCTGTTTCCGCATAAAAAGAGTTTGAAATATCCTCCACAATAAGTCCAATCGTATTTGTTTTCTTGCTTGCAAGGCTTCTGGCAATTTCATCTGGTGAAAAACCTAACGTATTGATAGCATCATGCACTCTTTTTCTCGTTTCTTTTCTTACGTGCGGGTAATTATTAAGAACTCTTGAAACGGTAGTTTGAGAAACTTTTGCTAATTTTGCTACATCATAAGCACTCACTCTTCCCTTCAAAATATCATTTCACCTCTCTTGAATGCGGATTCAATTTATTGAAAGCGGATTCATATAATTTGATTTCTTATATTTTATCATATGTTTCTGTCTATTGCAACATGTTTTTTCGACATAATATATAAAAACTTTACTTTTAAAAAGTTTTAACACGCCACTCCCTTAAAGCATTCGCCCACCCACAGAAAAAAAGCGCACCAGCCAAGGGCACGCTTTTTCATTAACTTTATCTATCAAACGTCACTTTTTCTTCTGTATCATGTAAAACAATAGACGCCTCACTTGGTTTGGTATGAGCAATCACTTTTCCATCTCTGAAGGAATGTGTTACCGTTGCCTGCTTACGAATAGCATCATACTCATTATCAGCGGATAAGACGATGAAATTCGCCGGCTTGCCTGCTTCAATACCATATTTATCTTCAATATGAAGTGTTTTTGCACTGTTTTGAGTAACCAGATCAATGGAATTAACGATTTGCTCATAGCCCATTAGCTGGGATGCATGGATACCCATATGCAATACCTGAAGCATATTGCCCGTTCCCAGCGGATACCATGGATCAAAAATATCATCATGGCCAAAGCAGATATTCATTCCCGCTTCCTGCAATTCTTTGACCCGGGTTAAGCCGCGGCGTTTTGGATACGTATCGAATCGACCCTGAAGATGAATATTCACAAGCGGGTTAGATACAAAGTTAATTTCAGACATCTTCAGCAGACGGAATAGCTTTGATGTATAGGCATCGTTATAAGAACCCATTGCTGTCGTATGGCTGGCTGTTGTACGTTCGCCCCAGCCGCGCTCATAAGCTTCTTTGGCGACTACTTCTACAAAGCGAGACTGCTCATCATCGATTTCATCACAATGAATATCTACTAATTTATCGTATTTCTCAGCAAGATCAAATGCGACTCTCATTGAATCGACGCCGTATTCTCTTGTGAATTCAAAATGCGGGATACCCCCGACAACATCGGCGCCCATTTTTAGCGCCTCCTCCAAAAGCTCTTTTCCATTGGGATAGGATAGAATGCCCTCCTGCGGAAAAGCAACCAGCTGGATATCTACATAAGGAGCCATTTCCTGCTTCACTTCCAGCATTGCTTTTAAGGCAGTCAGTTCTGGATCGGTCACATCCACATGCGTACGGACATGCTGGATACCTTGAGCAATCTGCCATTTCAATGCTGTTTTAGATCTTTTTTTTACATCTTCTATGGTTAGTGTTTCTTTGCGTTCCGACCAGCGCTGAATCCCTTCAAATAAGGTTCCGCTTTGGTTCCATGCAGGCTCACCTGCTGTTAATGTGGTATCTAAATGAATATGCGGTTCAATAAAAGGCGGGAGAACCAGCGCACCATGTACATCCATCACTTCTTTATCTTCAGATTGCGGAAGCTCCTGCGTTACTGCGTTAAATTTACCATTTTCTATAACGATGTGCCAAAGGCCATCTTTTCCTCTAAGCTTTGCATTTTTAATAATCACTGACTATCTCATCCTTCTCTTTTAATGGTACGGTGACCGTTTCTTTTTGTGACACTATTTTCATTCCGGCCACATAAATGATTGATGTTCCTAACAATGCATTGATTGGCGGAATTCCCGGGGCAAAATTAGCAACAGCGACACCGCCTGCCCAGGCAATAATTGCTACCCAGTTTACAGATTTAAATGTCATTGTTTCAAAGGGTTCATATTTTCTGCGGCGGACCAGATAATAATCTGCTAATATGATTGCTCCAATCGATGGCAGTGCAGATCCGAGAACATTTAAGAATCCGACAAAATTATTGTATAACCACATGGCAGCAATTGTCCCAACAATTCCGTTGAACACAACGATTTTCTTCTTGGAAAACTTGGTGATGTTCGCAAACCCTAAACCAGACGCATACAATGCACTGTCATTGGTTGTCCAAATGTTTAATCCTAATACAATAATAGCAGGAATCATCAGCCCTTGTAAAAACATCACATCCGAAATATCTGCCATACCGAAGGCCATCGCGCCAACTGCTCCAAATAAAAACATCAATGAATTTCCAAGGAAGAAAGCAATAATATTTGCGGTTACTGCCGATTTCGCTGATTTTGCAAAGCGGGCAAAGTCAGGCGTAAGCGTTCCGGCACTGATAAATGACCCTACACAAATCGTTAACGCTAATCCGACACTGATTACCTGTGCTGGTTCATAAGCAAATAGTTCATGGATTCCTCCCATTGTATTTGCCGAGTTAACCATGGAGTAGCTTCCAAAAATAGCAATCGCCGGAACTGCAATAAATCCCAGCAGTGTTAAAGTTTTCATGCCAAAGATTGCCGAAACAGTCATTAATATGCCAAAAATCCCGATTAACAGATAGACATTTGCCCCTGTTGCTTTGGCAGCTGGAATAGCAAACATCGCCAGACCTACTCCAAACCAGCACACTTGTGTAGAAGCAAGTAAGAAGGAGGTTAAATAAGAACCTTTTTCTCCAAATGCATAACGTGCTAATAAATGCGTAGATAATCCTGTTTTAGAAGCAATATAAGCTAAGGAGCCTGTATAAAGCCCAAGAATCAGGTTACCAGCCAGTACAATCCAAATAAACGTAGAAAAAGAAAGCCCTGTTCCTAATGTTCCTCCAGACATCATACTCGCTGAGAAAAAGCTGAGCGACAGCATAACCGCTAAAATCTTCCAAAATCCATTTCGATGCGTCTGCGGCACTGCCTGCAATGAAAATTCTTTATCTGTTTGTGACATACCAATTCCTCCAATATTTTCAAATATAAGAAACTGGCACCGAAAAACTTGATTCTTTCGAGATTATAGACAAGAAAAAAGCTCCCTGCCCAATCCCTGACAAGAAGCTTTTCCTAAATAGCATACACCTGAATGTACCTTTCCCAAAGGTACTCCACATGGTAACTATTCTATTCGCGCTGTCCTTGTCAGCCTCTCTGGACTGATTTAAAGGTACCAGTATATTTATCAAAATATATTATGGCATAAAATCTCTTGGTTGTCACCTTGGAAATATTGGCAAGATGTATTTATGGCATTCCGTACATACCTCATCCAATGACTTGATTCTTATTTCCTAGACTTCGCCTCTCGTTCCAACACCACCCTATAATGATGCTCCTCATGAATCTTTAATAGCTTCACCACTTGTATCACATTCGGGTAGCCAGGTACAGGATCCGGACACCTTATCCAGTAACATTGTTCTTTGGTAAGAGATGCTACACATTTCTTCATCTTTTCCGTCTCTTCTTCTAATAAATCTCGCAGCTCCGTAAGCGTGTATTCCCGCTTCATTTTCGGCTTCAAAATAAAAGGCGCCTTCATTGTTTTTCCGCTATATATATTAGACATATCATCCATATACCGCTTCACCTTTGGCCGACGAACCTTCATATAAGCACAAGCTATAGGCAAATAATAGACAGATGTTATCCGCGTAAGCTTCAGCAATAAATAGCAATGATAAATCGATTCTGCAACACTCCATTTATCAGGAACTGCTCTAATGTGAATCGATGAGTTGAAAATTTCTGTATGGAAATAATTATCCCGCATTGTCTGGAGTTCATCAAAAAGAGGAGGGAGGTTTTTGTACATGGTTATCACCTGCTATCATGTATTCTTAGTTTAATGTATCACAAAGAGATTAATTCCTATTCTGTCCAGCTTCCAGCATACCTTGAACAGCCTGCAAATGGACTTTTACAAACCAACCTTGTAAAGAGCATCCATTCCCTTCCTAACGACTCATCAATTGATTGATGATTGCAGTAATTCATATTGTTCCTATAGATATATCACATACATCCTTTTTGACGGGAGATAGTTCATCAAACCGTTCGATTAGCTGACGAAAAATGGGTGTCGCTCTCCCATGACATACTTGAAAATCTGGAATTTACGGAAATTTGTTATTCAATGTAATCACCTAATTAGACTCGTATTTTTACATTTTGATATTTCATGGGTGGATTCCTGCAAAAAGGATTTTAAGTAGTGGAGTAAGCATGAAATATCGGTTACACGCTCTAAAACCTACCGTGCGACTGTTACTTTTCTCTAAAAAAAGGGTGAGGTCAGGATATAAGTAGCCAAAAATAAGAAAAACCGAGCAAACCTTTTTTGTAGTGGTACTTTAACTTTATTAAAAGGTGTCCTTTTTTGTACATTTATTTCATTTTTTAATCTAACTTAAAAAAGTGACTTCCTACTTAGTATTATAGTAGAAAGTCATTTTTTCTGTTTTCACCAGGTTTTGTCCAAGCCTCACTCAAATTAAAGTTCTGTTCCGTTTGTTTCTATTACTTTTTTGAACCAATGAAAGCTACTTTTTTTGTATCGTTTAAGATCTCTTACGTCCTTTTCTCCGCGATTTACGTAAACTAGCCCATATCGCTTGGACATTTCCCCTTTTGAGCTAAGTATGTCTGTTGACCCCCATGTAAGGTATCCGATTACATCTACACCTTCCTGCATAGCAATCTTCATTTGTTCAATATGCTGTTGAAGATAATTAATTCTATAGTAATCATCTACATTATTATTTTCATCCAGCTCTTCTTTAACACCTATGCCATTCTCTGTAATAAAAATTGGCAATTTATATCGTGCATACATATCTTTCAAAGCAATTCTCATTCCAATTGGATCAATAGCAGCTCCCCATTCACTCTTTTCTAAATTAGGATTACTTGTCATTCCTTCTGCGAAACCTTCTTCTCCTGTATATTGAACAATTCTACTTTGGTAATAGCTAATAGATAGGTAATCTACTCTATTTTCTTTTAATAATAGCTGATCATCGTCTTCAAAGGGCGGCATATTTTTTTGCAATTCTAATTCAGAAGTAAGATAGGTTGGGTATTCCCCATGTGCAAAAATATCGAGATAAAAATCAATTAATTTCTCCTTTGCTTTATAATTAGCCAGAACATCTTCGGGTTTAGAAGTAGCAGGAAATGTTGAAATATAGGAAATCATTCCTCCCATCTTACCAGCAGGGATAATCTCACGCATTGCTTTGGTTGCCTTTGCATGAGCAACAAGAACGTTATGACAAATTTGATACTTCAAAGCTTCAGAAGGATTTGAATCCATAATTCCCCAGTATTCAGGATTGGTTAGAACTAAATTGATTTCATTAAAAGTCAGCCAATACTTCACTTTATCCTTATAGCGTGTAAAAAGGCTTTTAGCATATGTTTCAAATAAATCAACAACTTGTCTTGACGCAAAACCATTATATTTTTCCGCTAGTGCCAACGGTAAATCAAAATGGTATAGCGTCATAACTGGCTCGATGCCATTTGCAAGGAGTTCGTCAATCAGATCATCATAGAATTTTAACCCTTCTTCATTGATTTCTCCCTCTCCATCGGGAAATATACGCGACCAAGAAATACTCGTACGATAAGCGTTGTACCCCATTTCTTTAAATAAGGCGATATCTTCCTTAAAACGATGATAAAAATCAATTGCTACCTTCCAATCGGAATAATTTTCAGGTACTTCTTTAGCATCAATAATCGATAATCCTTTTCCATACTGCTCGGAAGCGCCTTCTGTCTGAAAAGAAGTAACTGCGCCTCCCCACATAAATCCTTCTGGTATCACATTCGTCTTTTCCATGTGAACATTCAACCCCTTCTTTTTTATGCTTTATACTTCAGATGCTAACTCCCTAGTTAAACCGTACACAGCTCCTAAAAGATTAGCATTCTGTCTAAATTGACAAGTTTCAATAACTGGCCGTATCGTTGCCTGTGGAAATGAATCTAATATTTTATCAAGCTGCTCATAAATTCTCCCAACCAAATCTTCCCTCGCGCTTATTCCACCACCTATTAAAATAATCTCTGGATCATAGATATACTGCAGGTTAAATAGTCCAATCGCTAAAAGACGGGAAAATTCATCTACAGCATCTAGGCAAATCTGGTCTCCCGATGCAGCTAAGGTAAAAATTTCTTCGCCGGATAGTGAATCCGAATCTATATTTTTTCTTTTGGCAACTTTTCTTACCATGGATAAGGTTGAATCCATTCTTACCCATTCATCCGCTTTCATTTCATTGTCGTTTGAGTTCAATAGCATAAACCCAAATTCCCCGCCATGTAAATTGGCTCCTTTATGTAACTCACCATTCTTAATAATGGCACCGCCAATCCCTGTACCAATCGTCATAACTAAAACATCTTTTTTCCCGTTCGCTGCACCTGCCCAAACTTCAGCATAGCCTGCACAATTGGCATCATTTTCTATATAAATTGGCAATGATACTGCACTTGTTATTCGTTCCTTTATATTTGGACCATGAATATAAGAGATAGCACTTGAACCATAAATGATGCCCTTATTGGAAACAGCACCCGGCAGACTGATTGCAATTCCTTGTGCATCCATATGTAGTTCAGTAAATTTATAGATGATTTCTAATAAACCATCCAACGTCTTCGGTGTTTTTATTTTATAATGTTCTAAAATACTTTGGTCAGCTCCAATAATGCCATATTTAATGAACGTACCGCCTATATCAAAAGAAATATATTTATTCATTAGCTGCTCCTTTCTGCCAGCTGCGCTTTTAATCTCTGGTTTTCCTTAGAGTCTCCGATTTTTACAATGAAACATACGGCTACGCTTACTCCAAAAAAGAAAGAGAGCATAGGTATATATGAAATTGCAAGTAATAACAAAACAAAAATAACCAAATAACCCACATTATTCTTCGGCAAAATCCATACAACAGAAAATGCTTTTTTTATTTGAAAAATAATCGGTTTCTTCGTTTCGAAGTATTGAAAAAAATGAATCATGCTGATGAAAATTAACCCTAGCATTCCCATGACTAAATATTTCATATAGATTGATTGGAGGATAAGTAGATTGGTACTGATTAAAATAAACATGAAACCAAATACGATAGCTGCACCATTTAATTTCACAAAAGAACTTGCAAAAGCATTTCGAAATGTACGAAATGCTTCTCCAGTTGATAAATCTTTTTCCCTTAAAACAGTAAACAGTGCATGTGTCGCAGGAAAACCTCCAAAGATGACCAAACCAAGCAAAGTAAACAGCATCCATAACATTTGCAAATAGGCAAACCAATATATTTTTTGTGTAATAAAGACGTACCTAGACAGGATAACATTCATCAGCGCACCGTCCTTTTTTTGTTATATATTATCCCTTAACTGCACCTGCTACCATCCCTTTCATGATTTGTTCTTGGAATAGAACATACATGATAATGGTTGGAATAACAGCGATTGTCATTGCAGCCATCGTGAGCGCATAATCTGTACTAAAACCATCAGAGAAAACAGCTAAACTTAAAGGTAATGTTTTTAATGCATTATCGTTAATAAATACCAATGCAAAGGCAAACTCATTCCAAAATCGCAGGAAAGAAAGAATGGCAACAGTTGCCAGCGCCGGCACGCTTAACGGTAGCATGACCTTAAAGAAAATCCCCCAGTAACCTGTACCATCTATAACAGCCGCCTCTTCTAACTCCTTTGGTACGGTACTCATATGAGCAACAGTTAAAAAAATGGCAATCGGGAGTTCAAATGCTGTATACGGCAGAATAAGCGCCCAATAACTGTCTAGCAACCCTATTGTATTCATCAATGTAAATAATGGCACCAATGTACTATGGACGGGTATCAGCATACCCAACAAGAAGAAGACGATTAGGAATCCTTTTAGTTTAAACGAAAAACGTGACAGCACATATGCGGTTAATGCTCCTAAAAATACAGTCAATGCGGTCGCACTTAAAGTAACGATGATGGAATTGACCATAGCCTGTCCTAAATTGGCTACATCCCACGCTCTTATAAAATTCTCAAAAGCAATCCCTGCTGGAAAAGAATATGGTTGTGCGAAAAACTCTTCATTGGTTTTAAAAGCACTGGTGATCAACCAGTATAATGGGTAAATCATCAACAAAGAAAAGAGACTTAAAAACAACACTTTAATTGTTTTAAACAATCCCGTCTTTAATGAATAACCGAAAGAGGAATTCTTTTTATACATTTCTGTTTGTGTTTTATTCGTCATCTAGCTGACACCCCCTAGTTCTTTCTCTTCATTAATATTTGACTTATTATAATCAAAATCAAGCTTAAAATAATAATCATCGTTGATATGGCAGAACCGAACCCGTACCGATAAACCAAAAAGGTATTATTGTACATATAGGTTGCTAAGATTTCAGTTGACTGGGCAGGACCTCCTCCTGTCATGACAAATACCTGGTCAAACGCCTTTAAACTGCCAGAAATACATAACACAATAACAACCTTGATTGTGCCCCACATATTCGGCAAAATAATATAGATTAATTTTCTCCATCCAGTTGCTCCATCAAGCAGTGCAGCCTCCTCGATTTCGGAGGGCATATTTTGAATTGCCGCAATGAAGATAATTAAATAAGGACCGATATAATTCCATATAATTGGAACAGATATCGCATACATATTCACAGATGGATCGGAAAGCCATGCTCTTGTCCATCCTTCCAGTCCAACCGCTCTTAATACCGTATTCACTGCACCCATATCTGGATCAAAGATATATCCCCAAATTAATCCAACGACAACGGTAGATATAACCATCGGTAAAAAGACTGCCGATCGAACAAAGCGCTGAAACAAGCTGCTTTTTCTAAGGAGGAGAGCAAGCCCCAATGCAATGGGAACCTGCCCTAAAACAGATGCTCCTACAATAATTAAATTATTTTTAAATGCTCTCCAAAATACAGGGTCTTGAATTACTTCAATATAATTTTGTAACCCTATGAACGTTGCCTCACCTAACCCGGACCATTCAAAAAATCCATAATACGAAGACCAGAAAATAGGCACGATGACGAAAAAGCTGTAAAGCAATAGGGCTGGAAGTAATGTAATTACTAACAATCCTCTTAACCTTCCTCTAGATTGCATAATTTCCCCTCCCTGGCTGCTGTGTTAAAATTATTTATTGGAAGATTGTGCTCTTTGAATATTTTCAGCTATTTTTTCTATATCTCCGCCTAACATGATTTCCTGCAGTCCGTTATTAACCGCCTCTCCGCCGGCAGATGTTAAGTGTATATCGTAAACTGGGGCAAAGTTAGCATCTCTAACAAGATTATACGCTTCATAGAAAAGTGGATTCACAGCATTTTCATCAAGCTCCAGATCGTACATAACCATTGAATTGCTCTCTGCAATAGCTTTTTGTGCTTCTTCATTACTTAAATGATAGATTAACTCTAATGCAGCATCTTTCGTTGCACCTTCTGCTTTGCTATTTAATAAGTATCCTCCACCAGGGCCGCCTGTAATCGTATTCCCTTCACCTTCCCCACCTTCAATTGCAGGCAAAGTTGTAATTCCGATATTTTCTAACACATCTTCAGATACTGAAACAGATAAGCTGCTGATTGTCCACGACCCATTAACCATCATTGCTGCTTCTCCCTGAGCAAAATACTGTTCGGCCTGAGTATTATCCAAACTGTTTGCCCCTTCAGGATATGCGTTGTGATCAACAAGCTCTTTAAAATGACTTAGCGCATCAATGAAAACTGGATCTGTGAACGATGCACCATCTTGATTAACAGCATCCATAAACCATTCTGTACCAGTTACCCGATCTGCAATTGCGCCGAATGTGGTAGATTGGGCGACCCATGGAGCCTTATTTCCCATTGCAAGAGGGGTAATCCCTTGCTCATTAAAGAAGTCAATCGTCTCGATAAACTCGTCCCATGTCTCCGGAACTTCTAAGTTATTTTCTTCAAATAGTTCTTTGTTATAATATAAAAACGATGTAGATGACATTGCCACTGGTGCTGAATACAATTCTCCATCATAATCATATGGATCTAAAGCACCTTCCAAAAAGGAATCTTTCCATTCCGGATTTTCTTCAAATAATGGTGTAATCGGTTGTACTAAGTCACTCTTTTGTAACTCATCCGTAAAACTGCCGGCATACGTTAAAAAAACATCTGGTAATTCATCTGCAGCAGCAACTGTGCTGACACGTTGACGATAACCATCTACTGGAATCGCTTGCTCATCAATTTGGATATTAGGATGTTCTTCTTCAAATTTTTCAATCATTTCTCTTACTTCTGCCGCTCGAAAATCATCTCCAGCAAAATTATGCCAAATTGATAATTTTATTTTATCTGAATCACTGCTGCCTGAGCTTTCAATATTTTCTCCAGATCCGCCGCATCCAGCTAAGAAAAGCAGTAAGATTAAAGCCACCGATAACATTTTTTTCATCATCAACCACCCCTTTTTATTTTGTATCCCCATCTTATAACAGCGCTTACATTTCGGTAAGGTAGGGAATATACAGATGAGGGGAGACAAAACAAAGTATTTATAAAAATGAAAGTATTAGAAACCCAAAAGATAAAAGAGGCTAAGATGAAAGTATGTTATTCTAGCAATTTCCGACAATTGATTGTGCGAAATATCTTCTTCGACAGGACGGCTAATTGCAGCGCCAATAATGATACTTCGCTATTCTGCAGGTATACCTATATCTCCTGAGATTTATTTACATATTAGTCGGTTTCTATTACGAATACTTTTTTGTCTCAGCCTCATTATGAATATTTCTATCAACATCTAAAATAACTTTCATATCAAGATTTTTTGCACAAAAATAATATCTTCCTATAATTATTTTTTAATATGCATATTTGTATCCCTGTACTGTGTTGGTGTCATTCCAAGACTTTTCTTAAAAATCTTTGTAAAATATTTGCTGTCATTATATCCTACTAACTGAGTGATTTCCTTAACGCTTATAGATGTATACATAAGGTATTCTGAAGCTTTCTTTACCCGTAAATCAGTTAAAAGCTCAACATAAGATTTGCCTGTTTTCTTCCGAATGACATCACTTAAATAATTGGGATGGACTGGAATTTCCGCTGCAATCTCTTTAAGTGTGATGGGTTCACCAAGATGCTTTTCCATATACATAATAGAATCTTCAACGTAATTAGTACTCTTCTGGTAGCTTATTTTATAGTTCATGAAGATGATAAAAAAGAGTGAAAATAAAGCTTCTTTCGGATGTGCGAACCATTTTTGGATAGGTGGCATAGAATCATATTTATCTATACCTTTTGTACCTCCAAGATGGTTTATAAAACGAATACTTTCAATATATAAATTTTGAACATAAAACTGAATCGATTCCGGTGTAGCATTGGGATGGCAAAATAACCAATCAACAAGGTCAGAAACCCATTTTTTTAGATTTTCTTCATTTCCTTCTTTAATACAATTCATTAACTCATCTTTATGCTTTATAATATTCTCAGAGTAAGGAATGCCATTCCGGTTACTAATATCTTTCTCTATTAAAAACGGTTGGTCAGGCAATACCCATTGGTATGTTATAAAAGATACCACTCTTTTATACAAATCCGGCAATTCATCAAGCGAGCTTACAATCGAACTCATAATGATTGGTTTTTGATAAATTTCTTTTATTTTTCTAGAGGCTACTTTTAAAAGATAATCATCTTTTAAATACTTTTCACGCTTCACAAGAATAAGTGTATGGCTGTGAAGACTAATCCACTTACCATTTATATAACTATTCCACAACTCCTCATGAGCTTGTAAAGAATTGGAATCAGCTACAGCATCTATAAGCAGGAGCTGATAAGGCGGTTCTGTTAAAATTGGAATAGATTTGACGACGTATGGGTAATCAAACATCGCTGATTCATTTTGTAATACAGCTCTTATATGATTGTTTACATTTCGTTCTTCCTCTGAAATCTTTAAGTGATCGTATTCCTTTACCTTCTCCAATCTTTTTCTCGCTCTTTCAGCAGCAGAAATAATCTCATCTGGAGAGCTCGTTTTTAGCAAATAATCACAAACATTTTGGCGGATAGCTTCTTGTATATATTCAAAATCATCATATCCCGTAAGTAATATAGACTCAATTTGATAATTGTGTTTTGCAATGTAGGAAACTAATTCTAGTCCAGTCATCCCTTTCATCCGGATATCAGAAATCAAAATATCTGGACATTCCAATTCTAATTGTTTAATCACTTCCTCGGCAGACGAGACTGGTTTCAATAGGGTAAAACCGAGCTCACTCCATGGTATAATATTCGAAATACCTTCTCTAATAATCACTTCATCATCTGCAATTAAAACTTTCATCATTTCATCATCCCTTTATTGGAATAGCAAAACTGACTATTGTTCCTTTATTTATCTTACTATCAATATTTAATCCAGATTCTTTTCCGAAGTGCAAAATAAGTCTCATGTTTACATTTCGAAGACCATAATTCTTTCCAACAATCATTTCGGTACTTAAATCATTTATAAATTGTTCCTTAATCTCTTTAAGCTTCTTCTCCGTCATTCCGGTTCCATTATCTTTTACTTCAAAATACATATAACCGTCCTGCTCTGTTGCGTTCACTTGGATTACTCCATAATAATCCTGAACAGAAAAAAAGCCATGATTAATACTATTTTCGATTAAAGGCTGGAGAACAAGCTTTAAGGTAGAATTCTGTTTAATGTTCTCAGCAATTGATAATTCCAAGTGAAAACTATTTGGGTAACGAATCTTTAATATTTCCAAGTAATGAATTAAATTACCTACCTCTTGCTCTACAGTGCAATATTCACTCCCTTTGTTAAGACTAAATCTTAAAAAGTCGCTTAAATGAGAGACGACCTTCGATATGTCATTTTCCTTTCTACTTAATGCAATCCAATGTACAGAGGCTAAGGTATTGTATAAAAAGTGGGGGTTTATTTGCGATTGCAACGCCTGTAAATCCAACTGCCGTTTAATAGATTCATTCTGTTTTACCTCGTCCATTAATGCTGTAATACGATTGTTAAGGCCATTATAGCTTCGAATTAATTCACCAATCTCATTATCTGTATAGGAATCAACTGTATTTAAATTTTCTCCTGGATTAGACTTTTGTATGGACTCCGTTAATATCGTTAAAGGTCTAAATACCTTCGAAATAAAAAAGATGACAAGACTAGCCACAAGAATTGCTGCCAAAATAACAAAGAAAATGGTTAACCAAAGAAAATAACGATTCTGTGAGCTATATTCTTGAAAAGGAATTACGCCCACCAACTTCCAATCCACAGAGGGGATCGTTCTGGTGAAAACAGTCGATTTTTCTTTGCTAGATTCATAGACAAAACTTTCATCACTGTTCCAATTATTGATGTTTTTATTTAACTTGGAGATATCTAAATTGGCAATGGTCGTATACTTATTCTCAGCAATTACTTCTCCATTAGATAAAATAAATACAGAGCCGTTCCATTCAAGATCAATAGACTCTAAATATTGTGTGACTGCTTTTTGATTCAAACTGATTGACAGATACCCTAAAAGCTCATAATTTGTCGTACTGCGAATAGGCCTGGTCAATGTAATCATTTCTTTTTCACCATCTAAAGTCTGGTTTCTTTCTTTAACGGACCACCATTTACCTTCTGATGCATCCTCATAGTCTATTTCTTGATTTTCTGTTATAAGCGTAGTAGATATATTTGAATTTCCATTTTGCGGGATAATAGTAATTTTTTCAATATAATGTTTGGGGAAGGCAAGATTTGATAGAAATCCGTAAATATCCCGCTGCTGTGCAACAAAACTCCCTTCTTGATTTAAATAATCCTGTACAGATTGGTTTCCAATTAAAAATACGGACATGTTTTCAACATCGTTGATAATAAACTCTAATGCGTCTTGAAGCTGATCAATTGAACTTTCCCCCGATATAGCAGCACGCTCTTTAGATACTTGGACTGTCGTGAAATATGAAAACAAGCCTAAAAGGGAAGTCGGAATTAATACAACACTTAATATAAAAACGATTAATTGATTTTTTAAAGATCGACGAAACCATTTTTTCATTCTATCCAAATCCCTATTGTTAGATTACTTTTTATTTGATTAATCATGAAAAAGAACCTTTTTCCTCCATTAGAAAAATCAAATAATTACCGATACTTCAAAAATTTTAGTAATAAATAGAGGGAGAGTTTACTTAGAGTGCTCTCCCCCTTCTAGTCTAGATTACAACTATATAATTTAGCTTTTAACAGCTTATTACCGTCACTTCAGCAGTTACTCTTTCAATCCATTTAACTTGCCGGATGAGCCCACGAATGGGAACAAGTCATTCTCTAATTGTGCATATTAAACTTTATCCAGGTAAGCAATGTCATCTTTTATTTCCTTATACGACACAAGTTGAATGCCCCTGTTTAAAATTTCAAGCTGCGTACGCTTATCTATCAATATAGACAATTCTTTAGCACGTTGTAAGTTGTAGGAACTCCCCTTTAGTACAGATTCATCAATGTAGGCTGGATGCGCCATCATTTCTATTATTTCAAACTGATTTACCTTATCTAAAATCTTTATTATTGAATCTACCGTCAAATCATCACCATAAAAGCTTTCTTCAAAATAATCAACTAGGTTCAAATGAGATTTTTTTATGTTATTTTTCAAATTACGAATTGGCAGTTTGTATTTATTTGCTAGTTTCTCCACTATCGGGAACACTTTTTCTTGGCTGTGTATATGATGGTGGCTGTCAAGGTGTGTTGGGTTTAAACCATAGGAAAGAAACTTCTCTATTTGGCTTGTAAACTCTTTTTCTATATCATCACTTTCGGCAAGATTTAACACTTTATCGAACTTATAAAATTTCCCCTCATCGTCAATAAGCGAATGAACATTATCGTTTATTGGAAATCCACAATCTAAGACAAGATGTACTCCTACCCCTAACTCCGGATTTTCTTTAGCAAGTTTCGCTGCATGGTCTGCATCAGGCATATTAGTCATCATTGTTGTAGATGTCACAATACCATTTTTATATGACTCGATAATTCCTAAATTTACACCTTTCGAATAACCAAAATCATCTGCATTGATAATTAATTTAGACATATAACCACCCTGCTTTTCATTTTTTTATTAATAATCTGATAACTGAAAACCATTTAAAAAAGTACTAGAAATCAAACTTTATCATTTTTCAGGATATAAGAACCTTTTATACTGCAGCTTCTTCTTCAAGTTGAAACTGAGTCCTATCAACATAGTTCACAAACAAATAGTATATCAATACGATGACAAGTAACGGAATCAATTAGATAATAGCACCACTTATTTTACTTTCTGCAGCCAAATAAGCTGACCACTGTCAAATAAATAAACGTATGCCATTATCCACCATGATGCTCCCAAAATAACAATAATGATTGAAGTAATTGCAATTCCTAGTTTAGATATAATTCCATGTCTTCTCCTCCGAAGCAATTACTTATAAATACACTAGTAAAATAATTGTTTAAAGAGTAAGGTTTGTATCCCTACTGATATCTATAAAATGAAAATCTATTGATTCAAATCATTATAGGTGACGACATAGTTATGTTTGAAAGTATTGTAGTATCCTTCACTATATTCCAAAACATTTCCCTCTACATCACTAGATTTTCGTATTCTTTTTAATACAACTGAATTACTCTCTAGATTTAACATTTCACTTACATGCTTTGTTGCTTTTGAAGTCGTGAATTCATCACGAAACGATTCCAAGCGAATATTATTTTCTTCTAAAAAGCGATATAAAAAAGTAATCTGAATGTCTTTTATATCTTTGATAATATCTAGTAAGATATAATGGGTAAAATAAATATACGGTTCTTGATCCAGCAAATATATTCGATCTACTTTTAAGCATCTATCCCCAAGTATAGAATGTAATGGCGTTTCAGGAGCCAAACTTATCATGTCTATGCTGATTATCCGTTTGGTAATTTTATAGCCCTCTCCCACTAAAATTTCGGTAAAACGCTTGCCTTTTGAAATTTTTGCATTTGAAACATTAGCAATCACTTTTGTCCCTACACCACTTCTTTTTTCAAGATACCCTTCTTGTACCAGTTCTTTAATAGCGTTTCTTATTGTAATTTTACTTACATTAAATTCTTTTTCCAATTGAGGCTCAGAGGGAATGTTTGTGTGAATAGCATATTCATCATGCAATATGCGTTTTTTCAATATCTCTTTAATTTGTAAATATAACGGGCCTTTCTTCTTTGTAACATTCATCCCCTTACCCCTCTCTCTTTAATTTAACGTTTGACGTCTCCTACTGTTCCGGACATAGCTGATAAAATCTCCGCTTCTGTTGACATCGGTGTATCTCCGACAATCGTGCATGCCAACATGCCCGCAGCCGCTCCAAATTCAACGGCTTTTTCAGGTGTATAATCTGATAATTCCCCATGTAGTATTCCACTTGTATACGCATCACCCGCACCAATCCGATCGTATATAGAGAAGGTAATATTTCTAGAAAAGACAAATTCTCCTTCTTTATAAAGGTACCCTTTTAAACTATGCGTGTTATCTTTATTAATTTCCCGATGTGTCCCTGCAACCGTTTGAATATTGTACTTCTCTGCTACTTTGTGAATTAAATCTTGAAGCTGTTTTTCTCTTTCCGTCTGCTCCGTTTTCATACCTAATATATATATCGCATCTTTTTCATTCATCATCACTATATCGGCTAATGAAAGCATATCCTCATAATGCGGTTTTGCTTCCTCATAACCTCCATCCCATAAGGAAGGGCGATAATTACAGTCAAAGCAAACCATTCCACCCTTTTCTTTTACCAGTTTGGCCAAGGTCTTCATGCTAGCACAGACTTTATCTGTCATTGCCAGACTGATGCCGCAGAAATGGATCACGTCTGTATTTGCAGCAATCGAATCCAAATCATAATCGGAAGTAGCCGCTGTATTAAATGTACTCTCTAAACGATTGGTATAAGTGACACGACTCGGCCGCTGTCCAAAGCCATTTTCTAGAAAATACATTCCAATATATTTACCATCTCTTACAATAAAATCACACTCTATTCCTAAGCGCTGCAGGAAGGATGTTGCCGCGTCCCCAAGAGGGTTATCCGGCAATTTTGTAATAAGATATCCGCTATGCCCAAGCTTGGTCATAGCAGAGGCAACATTTACTCCTGTACCTGAAAAGGAATACTGTAAGTTGCTCGCTTGTGTAAGCAACTCATATCCAGGTACTTGCAAACGCATCATCACTTCTCCAAAAGCAACAATATTCTTAGGCATATTTATCAGCCAATTCTTTACTGATAGCTAACAGCTTTCTAACATCTTCTTCGTTGGTTTTTCCAGTCTCTTTATGAATAATAGAAGAATAAACATGAGGAATTACTTTAGGCACTTTCGCTTCTAATGTAATCTCTAAAATTTGAGCGAAATTGTCCAAGTCAATGCCACCGGTTGGCTCTAATGCAAACCTTTCTTCCCCGCAAGCTTTAGCTACTGCGCGAAACTCCTCTTCCGATTGCAACCCTTTCATCGGAAAGTATTTCAATGCATTTCCGCCCATATCACGGACAAGTGCAATTGCAGATTTAATTGGTACAATTGCCTTTTCATCAGCTTCTGCACTGACTGGACCCGTAGAAATATTTACATATCCTACTTTGCCCGTTGGCGATACAAGTGCGTTAATCCAGCTGTCCTTTTTTCCTAGATTCGCCCGCGTTGCGCCTACAGAAGGGAAGACCTGATTTATATGAGAACCCGCGTAATCCTTGGCAATTTCTGCAACAACTGCTGCTTGCCTGTTATCACCTGCACCCAACCCAATGGAAACAGCATCCTCAATTGCCTCTCCATACTCTTTCATTGCTGTAACGGCTGCACCGACTGTCGGGTAATCCTTAGAAAGCACGCCTACTATAACGTGGCCCTCTGCTGCCTTGAAGACTTCCTTTGCATTTTCAATACTATTTGCCAGTACATTTAAAGCGACTCTATCGTTATAAAAGCGATGATTAATATTCATTAGTTGCCTCCTCCTAAAATGGATTTTAATTCTGCTTTAATCACTTCAATATCATCCCCTTGTAATGGACGGGGATCAATATCAAAGAAGCCCTGACGGATTCCATAGTCACGTGTATAAATTGCTACATCCCCATTACGAAGCTTGTCATTTACTTCTTTCGCAGTAGTTCCTGTAACCGCTGAATCAATTTGAATCCGCGCTCTGAAAATAGCACGTCCTGCTTCGTCCTGTACGACTGTTACTGTGACACCATCAATTGTATTCAATGATTGTAATACTTTCAGGCTTTTCTTTTCCTCTTCACTATAATCTGTTTTCACAAAATACTCATTCAATGCCTGCAATAAGCCGAATGTAGTTTCCTTCCCAACCTTCATGCTTCTTCCAATATAGTGAAGCTGTGTTTTTACCCATCCAACATATTCTTTTTTTCCAGCTACGATTCCAGAAGTTGGTCCTTCTATGGCCTTTGAACCGCTATAAATCGCTAAATCTGCAATTTGTACATATTTTTTCAAATCCTCTTCTGCTGCTGCATCAATAATTAGCGGTACATTTTTGGCCTGTGCAACTTCCCATGCTTCTTCAGCAGAAATCATATTTTTTTGAACAGCGTGATGAGATTTCACAAATAGAATAGCCGCTGTATTATCATTGACAGCATCTGCAATATGTTCTTTTTTTCCTTCATTCGCATAGCCTGTTTCCACAAGCTTTCCGCCGCCAAGGGCAACCATAGTTTCAATTGGCGCACCATACTGCACATTATGGCCCTTCAGCATGACAATCTCATTTGTTGCGATATCTTCCTGATGCAGCTTTTCACTCTTCCGGCGATTTCCTTCCGTTATAATCGCTGCCACAGAAAGAGCAATGCCACTGGATGCAGAATTAACGACCACAGCATCTTCCGATTGAAGTAATTCCGCTATATGCGCTCCCGCTTTATCCACCAAATCTGCAATTTCAACATAATTCTGCCCTCCAGATTTCATCGCTTCCATTACGGTATCCGTTGGAGCAGAAACACCTAAAATACTCATTCTCCCACTTGCATTAACAACACGCTTTAAGCCATACTTAGCATTCATTGTATTCACCATTAACAACCACTCCTTTTACTTTAATCCTCTGGTCAGCTACCCGTTTTTCGCCCTCAGAGTCTATCAAATCTATCGGCTCATCCTCTACAGAAAATAGAGTAAGATTTGCAATATCTCCTCTAGCAATACGGCCAAGCTCAGGTTTATTTAACCAAGCAGCGGCACGAACTGTGATAGCATCAATAATTTCATTTAAAGAATATCCTAAATACAAAAATTTATTTAAGACATTTGCCATGTTGTATACTGGTCCATAAAGACGGTTTTTCCGATAAATATCTGTGCTGATTGTGTTAAAATGTATACCATGTTCCTTCGCCAGCTCAGCGGTCTTAAAAGAAAAACTTGCATTTCCGTGTCCCACGTCTAAATGAACACCACGCTCGATTACTTTTAAGAAATTAGGTAGCGGCTTACCTTCGTAATCAAATAAATTATTAGATTTTCCATTTAAAAAATGTGTAATTATATCGTTTTTCTCTAATAACTTAAGTACGTCATTAATATCCGGAGGTCCTGATCCAATATGAACCATTAATGGCAAATCTGTCTCCTTGGAAAATGCACGTGCAATTTTTAAAGGCTCTAGATTGTTCTCACCAACAACACTGCTGCTGATTCTTGCTTTCAGACCAACGATAAAATCTTTACTCTCTTCAAAAGCACGCATTAATTCCTCTTTATTTAATAAAGATAAATCCGATAACTCATCTACTCTCTTTAAACCAATTCGCGAAATATTAAGGAAAGCGCATACATTTGTCTTAGATTTTTTAGCATTAGCGGCTAACTCATGAATCCGATCAGCCCCCGTGCTGCCAGCATCTATAATTGTCGTTACTCCTGTTTTATAGCCAATCTCATCAATATTGTCACCATATGGATCAAACTCTGGAAAAGCGTGCACATGCATATCAATCCAGCCGCTGGAAACGTAAAATTTGCTTTTATAATCAATTACTTTCTCACCACTCGCTGTTCCCGGTGAAGCAATGTCTATGATTTTTCTATTCTCTATAACAATATCTATTGATTTACCATCTACCATTTTTACATTCTGCAGAACAACATTGTCTGCCATTTCCATCATTCCTTTTAATTAGCTTTCGTAATTCAAATGATAAATTAAATTATAATAATATAAGCATTAAAACATTTTTACACCTGTTTAACTCTATTTGAAATAGATTAACACTAATTTTTTATTTAGTCAATATAACATTATAATGTTTGCGAATTGATATTAATGCGGAATTTTAACAGTCTATTTTCATACTCTTTATTTCAAATCTAAAAAGCCAACTCCCACCGCAAACGCAGTGAGAATTAGCCATACAAGGGCATATTTCAAACTCCTACCATTCATCCCCCATCACGCATCTCCATACACATTCAAAATAGCCTTCGTTAAAATATCCACTCCCGTTTGAAGCGCATCCTTATCAAAGGTCATATTAGGATGATGTAAACCAGGTCCCAAATTACAGCCCAAGCCCAGCATCGTGGCTTTTAATTCCGGCTTCTTCACCGTATAAAAATGAAAATCATCTCCGCCTGGCGTCAGGAGCGGCCCTACTACATTTTCTTCACCCAATACGTCTGTAATCGCTGTACGCATAAAGCTCGTTGCTTCTTCACTTGTTTCAGCTGCAGGTACGCCATGATAGTTAGTCACATCAATATCTATATCATACAGATTCCGTACAGACTCTAAAATACCGTCGACTTTCTTCACAAGCAGTTCCATTACTTCATTGGATTGCGCACGTAAATCCAAGCTGAATGCGGCGTTCCCCGGGATAATATTCGAGCTTTTCGCCCCTGCCTGGAATTTCGTCATTTTCGCTGAGTGCGGAATTCTTGGATCCATATGGATTTGACCCAGCATATTGACGATCTGCATGCCAATTTCAATCGCATTATCATTCAAATGTGGACGCGCTCCATGCGCATCTTCCCCTTTAATGACTGCTTCATATGTTTTTGTTGCACCGTGCACAATCACAGGAGCAGCCTGCCCTGCATCAACTTCTTGTTTGGGTCTGAGGTGAACACCGAATAAATAATCGACGTCTTCCACCACTTTTTCTTCCACCATTTTCAATGCACCGCTGCCTTCTTCTTCTGCAGGCTGATAAATAAATTTAATCGCTACCTTATCTTTGATGTCAGGCATCTGCTGCAATGTCCAAAGGACGCCCAATACCATCGACATATGCGCATCATGACCGCAGGAATGATTTGGCTGGAATTCACCGTTCACTTCCTGCCATAACGCATCCATATCTGCACGGACACCAATTACCGGCAGATCTTTATCAAAGTTGCCATACTTTCCGATAACACCCGTATGGTCTGGAAATGTGATTGTTTCACACCCGGCTTCTTCTAATTTTTCTTTGATATATTTTGTAGTCTCTACTTCTTCCCAGCTGATTTCAGCATGTGTGTGTAAATGTTGAAAAACCTCTGACACACTTTTTTCTATATTTTTTCCCATTTGTCTTCTCCATCCTTCATCTAGTAAGCTCTTTTTCTACGCACGAAGGTCATTCATATACAACCGCTTTCCAACAGGTCTTATTTTTGACAAGATAAGCAAGCAGCAGCCTTCTATTAAAAGTATTCTTAATTATTTTATATTGCTTTGAAGTATAAACTCTTATATAATCAATTTCAAGTTTAAGATTTTCAAAGAAAGAAGGCTTCTTCCATGTCACAGCAAGAAAAAACAAAGCAAAAAAAGAAATTTCAGCTTCCAGATGCATATGTTATATTGTTTATTATTTTACTGCTTGCCGCAATTCTTACATATATCATTCCAGCCGGGAGTTACGAACGAGAAACAACAGAAGAGGGAACGGATGTCATTGTTCCGGACAGCTACAGTCAAATAGACCAGCAGCCTGTTAGCTTGATTGATTTATTCAGCTCGATTCAAGAAGGATTGATTGGCGGCGCCGGACTAATTTTCCTTGTATTAACAATTGGCGGAACTTTCGCTGTGATTGAAAAAACAGGTGCAATTGATAACATGATTATGAAAACCATTAAACGGACACAAAACCGCGAATGGCTCTTAATTTTAATGGTTGCTACGCTCTTCTCTGTGTTTGGAGGGCTGGGAATTATCGCTAACTCCTCCATTGCTTTCATCCCAATTGGAATTATCCTGGCGAGAGCAATGAGAATGGATGCCATTGTCGGTGTCTCGATTATTTACCTAGGAGCTTACTCCGGCTTTGCAGTTGGATTCCTGGATCCGCAAACAACAGGATTTGCACAGCAGATAGCACAGCTTCCATTATTTTCGGGGCTTTCCTTACGGTTAGTTCTATATGTGATTATTGTTGGTGCCACCATTGCTTATATTATCTGGTATGCCAACCGTGTTAAAAATGACCCTCAAAAAAGCATTCTGAGTGATAATCCATTCCCTAAACTGGAAGAAAAATCCATGGAGGACGTAGATGGGAAATTAACATCGACACAGCTCACCGTATTACTTGTTCTCATAGCTGGTATTGCTATTTATGTTTACGGTGTATTCCAATTAGACTGGGACATCAATGAAATGGCAGGGATTTTCGTTGCTTTATCAGTTATTACCGCACTTATTTCAAAAATGGGCGCTAACCAAATGGTAGAAGAATTTTTGAATGGTGCCAAAAGAGTATTATATGGCGCTTTAATTATCGGAATGGCTCGTTCGATTGTAGTTGTTTTGGAAAATGGACAAGTACTGGATACGGTCGTACATAGTATGGCTGTTGTTTTAGAACCGTTTTCCAGTGTCATGGGTGCCATAGCTATGTTTATCGGAAATGGGCTATTCAACCTTGTTGTTACTTCTGGGAGCGGACAAGCTGCCATTGTCATGCCAATCATGACACCACTTGCCGATTTAATGGATATCCCGCGTCAGGTTGCTGTACAAGCCTACACGCTTGGAGATGGCTTTACTAATATTATTACGCCGCTATCCGGTGTCTTAATGGCCAATTTAGCCATTGCCGGTATTCCTTGGACAAAGTGGCTGAAATTCGCACTGCCGCTTGTGGGAATTTGGTATGTTATTGGTACGATCTTTATTGTGATTACTGTTTTGATTAATTGGGGACCGGTGTGATAGCTACATGGTGAGAGGATAATATATTACGTAAGAACAAGGAGAACAACTCATGGATGAATTGTCTCCTTGTTTTTTGTAATTTCATTTAAAAATCCACTGCAAAATGAGACTGTCATCCATTCAACAGTTCTTATCTTCATGCTGAAAATCAGTCTCTTTGTTCTGAACATCTGTATACATATTTTTTGTTCTAGATAAATGATAACGAATAGCATTTTCTACGATTTCTTTATCTTTTTGTTCCAGCCCCTTAATAATTTGATTATGTTCTTGTATTACTTCTTCCATCCGTCCTTTTTTTCGAATTGCTTGCGATCCAATTAATATAGTTAAATTATGAAATACATCATAGGATTTAAGAAAAATATTGTAGTCAGCTATTAAAAACATTTGCCGATGGAATTCTTTATCCAGCTTCATAAACCCATAACTGTCTCCAGATTCAGCAAGTTCTTTTTGCTGCTCAACAATAGATTTTAATTTAATTATATTTTTATCCGTTATATTATTAAAAATAGGCGATATAATCTCCGTTTCGATAACTTCTCTTAAAAGGAATATTTGCTGAACTTCTTTTTCTGTATGAGTTCGCACTTTATAACCTTTTCTTGGTTTAAATTCTATTAAGTCTTCATTCACTAAATCTAACATCGCTTCTCTCAAAGGAGTTCTAGAAACTTCTAGTTTTTTAGCCAGTGTTTGTTCCGTGATATAGTCAGTAGAAGGAAAATTATTATTTAAAATAATATCTTTCAAGTTATTGTATATGATATCTTTTAATGTTTTCGTTTTTATTCCTTTTAATTGAAAGTCTTCCATGTTCAATCCCTCCAAGCTATTTACTTAGCATTTCTACTGGTGCCATAATCAGTGATGGTAAATACGTAACAACTAATAATACTACTATTAGTATAGCAACTTGTGGGAATAGATGCTTGAACATTGTAGGAACTTTCTGCTTCGCAATGGATGAAACTACAAATAAGCAAACGCCTAAAGGCGGTGTAACCATACCTATTGTTAAGTTTACTGCCAAAATAATTCCAAAGTGAACCGGGTCTATACCTGCATTTAATGCCATTGGCAAAAATAACGGTGTAAAAATCGTAACCGCACTAACCGTATCAATAAATGTACCTGCAATAAGCAAGATAATATTAACTATTAATAACAATAGCACTGGATTATCTGCTGCAAATCCTAATATATTTATTAGTTGGTTTGGAATACTTTCAAAATTGATATACCAAATAAAAATAGATGCAGACCCAATTAGAAAGATAATTCCGGTTGTCGTCGCCGCAGCATTTTTAAGTATGTCCAGAAAATCCTTAATATTGATTTCCTTATATACAAATATTCCAATAATAAGAGCATATACTACTGCAACCACTCCTGATTCTGTCGCTGTAAATATACCAGAGATAATACCACCTATAATAATAATAGGCATAAGTAAAGCAAGAATTGCGTCTTTAAAGTATTTAAGAAAAGTTTTTAAATCTGTTTTATTATCTTTTATAACATAATTGTTTTTCTTTCCAATATAAATACTATATATAATTAACCCTGCAGCCATCAATATTCCAGGTAAAACTCCAGCGATAAATAAATCACTTATCGATGTACTTGCCATTACCCCATATAATATTAGAACAATACTAGGCGGTATAATAGGCCCTATCGTGGAAGCACTGGCAATAAGAGACGTTGTAAATCCCTTGTCATAGCCTTCCTTAAGCATTGTTGGAATTAACATTCCCCCAATGGCGGCGGCTGCAGCTATTGCAGTACCCGTTAACGCTGCAAAAAATACGCTACTGATAATAACAACCAACGCTAGCCCACCAGGTATCGGACCAACTATTACCTTTGAAAAATTAACAAGTCGCTGCGATATGCCGCCTTTAGCCATAATCTCGCCGGCTAGAATAAACAGCGGTATTGCTACCAGTGTAAAACTATTTATACCACTAAATAGATTTCTTGGAACATTCGAAAGGAGGCTTATATCATTTAGTCCTATACCAATTATTGAGATAAAACCCATCGCAAAAACAATAGGAACTCTTAGTACTATCAGTAAAAACATTAAAATGATCAATATTATCCAAGTCATATATTAAACAGCCTCCTTATATAAAAATAAACCATGAAGGCAGAGGAAACAGGAATTGCTAAATATAAATATGCTCTTTGGATTGGTATTAACCCTAAAGTTTGCCCTGAGGCAAAGTTCTGATTAACCAGCTCCATTCCAAAATAAATAAACACACATAGAACAATAATTGCTACAATACATTCAAGAATTTTTAGTATCTTATCTCTTTTTGCACTCATATTATCAAATAAATCTACGACAAGATGCTCCTTCCGATAAACCAGGAATGCTGCTCCAGCAAAGATACTATACACAAAAAAGACCATTAGAAGTTCTTGTGCCCAGGGTAATGGGATTTGAAATACATACCGAGATACGACTTGTAGAAAAGTAATTATGACAGTCATTAAAAGACTAACTGTCATAATTACTTCCATTACTTTAGCTAAAAGGTAATCTACTTTTTTTAACATATCATCACTACCTTCTTACTTAGAATCAATAAGACTTTGAATTATCTCTTCAGGAACTTCGTTAGAAACAGCATCCTTTACATCGATCGTTGCTTCGGTGAACGCTTCTCTATCCGGCTCTGTTACAGTTACTCCCTGTTCCTCTAACATAGATAAAATTTCATCTTCTTTTTCATCGAGAGCATTACGCTGATATTCTTTCGCTTGATTAAAAGCCTCTTCGACAGCTGTTTTTTCTTCATCACTTAACTCATCATAAAAGCTGCTGCTCATTAAAGTAACAGCTGGTGTATAAGTATGCCCTGTCAGCGAAACATATTGCTGTACTTCATAAAGATTCATGGAATCAATCGTAGCTAACGGGTTTTCTTGACCATCTACTACCCCTTGGTCTAAAGCAGAATACAATTCATTGAAATCTACTGGTGTCGGACTCCCGCCTAATGCTGCAATATGGTCTTCCCATACAGCAGCTGGCTGTACTCTAATTTTCATACCGTTGACATCTTCTGGATTGACAATTTCTGTAGAGCTATTTGTTAGATGACGAAAACCTACTTCCCAGTAACCTAACCCTTTCATCCCTTTATCTTCTGCCAAATCTAATAACTGCTGTCCTGCATCTCCATCTAATGCATTATATACATGATCTTTATCCTCAAAAATATATGGAATCCCAAAAACGTTCATCTCCGGAATGGTATTAGAAAGATTACTATCTGCTGCAACCGTTGTCATTTCAATAGACCCTGTACTTACTTGCTCAATTACATCTCCTTCAGAACCAAGCGAAGCATTCGGATGAATTTCAACTGTAAAATTAACGTTTTCATTACCTTCAAGCTCTTCTTTAAATTTTTCAGCAGCAATATGATACTGATGACTTTCTGAACCAGAGTGTGCTAGCTTAATAACTCTATTTTCACCACCAGCATCACCACTCCCACAACCTGCAAGAATGAACAACAGCACTAAAATGAAAATTACTTTTTTCACAAAAAACAGCTCCTTTTCAAGCTAATTAAATTTATAGTAATTTGTTCTGCGACTTTCAAAAATAGGTATTTCTTTTCTTATTCTATTTATATATTCCATATCTAATTGCTCCAATAATACTTCTTCTTCATTACTTGTTGCTTGTTTCATAATTTCGCCAAATGGATTAATTATGATAGATTTTCCTGCAAACTCAGTACCTGTCGGCTGTTTTCCAATAATATTCGAAGCAACAATGTAACACTGGTTTTCAATTGCCCTTGCTTGCAATAACGTTAACCAATGAGCCGTTCTCTCTATCGGCCATTCAGCAACAACAAAAATAATCTTAGCTCCATCTAAAGCTAAATCTCTAAATAGCTCCGGAAAACGCAAGTCATAGCATATAACGGCCCCCATTTTTTCTCCATCTAACTCAAATACCTCTGCTTTGTTCTTACCACCTACTAGATATTTGGGTTCATTCAACATAGGGACTAAATGAATCTTAGAGTATTCGTGGATGAATTCCCCGTCTCGGTTAACAACAAAAGAGGTGTTTAATACTCCTTCTCCCTTTGTGTTCGCTACAGATCCAGCAACAATATTTACACTATATTTTTTGGCAAGCCTTTGAATAACCCCCTTAATCGGTTCAAGGTTGTCCATAGCAAGCTTTTGTATATTTTCTAAATCATAGCCTGTCGTCCACATTTCCGGTAAAACAACTGTATCAATATCATTTAAATCTGTGTTTAGAAATACCTTCTCCACGTGTTCTATATTTGCTTCAACGTCTCCAAACTCAACTTCAAATTGTAAAACTGCTATTTTCATCATTACACCTTCAACTTTTCTACTTTATATTCTAATTCAATTGTCTTATCCATCTTTTCACTGTAAATACCACATCTAAAACCATCTCCATAGATAAAACCATTTAGAAGTGGAACCGTGCCACAGTAAACAACATAGTTTTGACTTTCTATATCATTTCTTTTTAAAAAGTCCATTATTTGTTCAAAAGGTATAATAGAAGAAACTTTATCATGCTGGTACTTGACCCAGTTACCTTCAGATAATACTTCAGAATATAGAACTAAATCGTCCCATTCATCCTGAACATCTTCAAAGTCCCACTTTTCACCAGCAATTGGTTTTGCACATACTTGTTTAGATTTATGAATCGATACCGTTTCTAAACCTCTATCCGTATGGTCACTTCCAACTGTTACAAATAAATTTCCTTCCTTATCACATATAAGGACTATTTCTACTTCACCGCTTGTTTGATTACCAATAACACTGATTGCTCCACTGTTATCAATCAAGTAATCGCTTAAATGATATAACTCCGGCACTGATTTAGGTTCCGGGACCCCTATTTTCTTTAACTCTTCAACATGCTCCCAAGTTTTCTTTTTATCTCTGCCTGCATATCCAATACAATAGAACTGTTTTTTACTCATAAGTACTTTTACCACCTCTTCAATGTATTATGCATACATTATAATTTATAAAATATTTATTGTAAAGGCTTACAGGGGGTATATTTTTTCAATTCAATCTTAAATATTGGATGTTATCTTCATGCTTTCTATAAATAAATTTCCAAAAATTAATAAAAGTTTTTTTAAAAGTGTAATCATTTTCAAAACGGGTATGTATATCTTATAGGCACATATCAAGTTTTACATATACAGTTTGATACTTTGATGTGAAAGGAGATATTTGAAAATGGAATTTTCTGCACTTACTTTTATTTTGATAGCATTGAGTATTCTGGTGATAGCTATTATTGTTATCCCGCTGGGACTGTTCAGCTACATATATTGGAAGGACAGGAGGCAGTCACAACATGCCATTCTACGTAACTATCCGCTGCTTGGTAAAATAAGATATACCGCAGAAAAAGCTGGTCCCGAGCTGAGACAATACTTATTTGATGCAGATACTGCCGGGAAACCATTTTCCCGCGATGATTATCGTGATGTGGTAATTCCAGCAAAATATCAGAAAAATATGATTGGTTTTGGTTCCCGCCGTGATTTTGAGAAAGCGGACTTTTATGTAAAAAATGCGATGTTTCCTAAACAGCAAGAAGAACTGGAGGCAGATAATACAAGAATCATTGATTCCAAAGTTTATGAAGTGAAAGAGGATAATTTGCTGAGCCGGAAAGAAAAATTAAAGGACCAAAGGATTCAGCCATGGCTTTTAAATGATGAACATGCAGTCGTTATTGGTCCTTCCTGCAGGCAGCCCTTCTGCGTAAAAGGGCTGGTCGGGATGTCTGCAATGAGCTACGGAGCGTTGGGAGAGAATGCAATTACCGCTCTGTCCAAGGGGGTTGGCATGGCAGGCGGTTCCTGGATGAACACGGGAGAAGGAGGGCTCTCCGATTACCATTTAGCGGGAGATACTGACATCATAGCCCAAATTGGCCCCGGTCTTTTTGGCGTCCGTACAAAATCAGGTGCTTTTAACTGGGATTTATTGAAAGAAAAAAGCGAAATCCCACAGGTCAAAGCCTTTGAACTAAAGCTTGCACAAGGCGCAAAAACTCGCGGTGGGCATGTCGATGCAGAGAAAGTAACAGAAGAAATCGCTTCTATACGAAATGTCGCTCCTTACCAAGAAATTGACAGTCCAAACCGTTTTAACGAGTTCGGTGACGTTCCATCCATGTTCTCTTTTATCGAACAGATTCGGAATCATACTGGTCTTCCAGTCGGCATTAAATTGGTCATTGGTAGCCCCCATGATTTAGAAGAGGTTGCCAGTTATATGAAGGAAACTGGTGCCGGCCCGGATTTCATTACTGTAGATGGCTCCGAAGGCGGAACAGGGGCAACCTTCCAAGAGCTTGCTGATAGCGTTGGACTCCCTATAAAATCAGCAGTCACCATCGCTAATCAGACGTTAAAAAAATATGGCGTTCGCGACCGCGTTACACTGATTGCATCAGGAAAACTTTTTACAGCTGATCGAATCGCTGTCATCCTCGGAATGGGCGCGGACCTTGTCCAGATTGCTCGTGCATTTATGATTACAGTCGGCTGCATTATGGCACAAATTTGTCATACAAACCGTTGTCCCGTGGGTGTAGCAACAACCGATCCTAAGCTGCAGAAAGCTCTCGTCGTGGATGAAAAAGCTTATCGGGCTTTGAATTATCTGGTCACCCTTCGTGAAAGCCTGTTCCGTATTTCCGCGGCGGCAGGCGTCACTACTCCGACGGACATTCGTGCATCACATATTCAATATAAGGATGAATATCAGCGGGTATGGTCGCTGGATGAATTAATTGATAAAGAAAGCTTCTCTGTGACTTTATAGTCCCAATCGAACTGCCTGCTCCATGTGCTGTTTAAAATAAATAAAAAGAAGCTCACAGCTGAAATAATAATTTTCCGTGAGCTTCTTTTTATTTATGCTTAACCATTTCTTTAACTCTATTGCAAAATAAACACACCATCGTCCATTCATGTGAAGCTAGGCAGACCTCATCTTAAGCAACTTCTTCATACGTAATCAGATAGCGATTTACCCTTATTAAACCAGTTACTTATGATGCAGCTTCCCCGCTATTTTCTCAACAAAATAATCTCCAACTTCTGAAGTACTATGCTTTCCTCCTAAATCTGGTGTGAGCACTTTCTTTTCATCAATTATTTCTTTTATCGTTTCAACAACGACACTTCCCCATTCTTCCTCACCAAAATGCTCTAACATTTGCGCAACCGACCAGATAGCTGCAATAGGATTAGCAATCCCTTGCCCGGCTATATCAGGTGCTGAACCATGAACCGGCTCAAACATGGAAGGATAATTTCTTTCCGGATTTACATTCGCCCCTGTCGCTAGCCCCATCCCGCCAGTAATTGCAGCGCCGATATCTGTCAAGATATCTCCAAACAGATTGGAGGTTACTACAATTTCAAAACGTTCCGGCTGCATAACAAAAAACATACTTGCCGCGTCGACTAAATAGGATTCTGTTTTGACATCTGGATATTCCTTCCCTACTTCTTCAAATACTTCATCCCAGAAAACCATCGAATAGTTCAAGGCATTCGCTTTACTGATACTTGTCAGTGATTTTTGTTGCTTACGTGCTTCCTCGAAGGCATATCGGATAATCCGTTCTGTCCCTTTCCGGGAAAAAACACCGGTTTGCAAAACAACCTCTTCTTTTTTCCCTTTAAATAACCAATCCCCGGCGCCGGCATATTCCCCTTCACTATTTTCCCGGATAACAAGGAAATCAATATCTTTCTCTGATTTATTTTTAATTGGCGTCAGTTCTTCATTTAATAACCGCACGGGGCGCAGATTCACATATTGATCAAAACCCTTACGAATTTTCAATAGTAAATCCCAAAGTGAAATATGATCAGGAACCCCAGGATAGCCTACAGCTCCGAGATAAATCGCATCAAATTCTTTCAATTGCTCTATCCCATCATCCGCCATCATTTTTTGATGTTCTATGTAGTACTCACATCCCCAAGGAAAACGTTCAAATTCAAAAGAAAGTGTATTATCCAGCTTCTCGATGGCCTGCAGCACTTTTACACCCTCTGCTACAACTTCCGGTCCTATTCCGTCTCCTGGAACAAGCGCTATTCTCCATTTTTTCATTAAAAACCCTCCACCCTATCGTTAATCTATTCATTTTATCTTGACCTGGCTTTTTCCAAGGAAAAAACCTGTTTTTCATTCCTTCACTTCTCAAAAAAGTTATATAGTTATTATACCACCCAAGGATGCGTTTACATAATAAAGATAAGATAATCCTTGTTTCTCTGACCACACATTCTCTGAACGATGATAGAATATATAGATAAATAGATATCAGCTTTTTTATTTGTTGTAAGATGACATACAAAAGGAATTGCCATCAGATATCGTCTTATATAATGGAGGGGATAAAATGAGTATTCTATGTATCGGTCAAGCTGTTTATGATATAACTTTTCCTATCGACAAGCCGATTGTTGAAAATCAAAAATACCGCATTCCGGAACGAATAGAATGTATGGGAGGCCCGGCCGCAAACGCGGCTTATTTGTGCGCACTCTGGGGAAGTAAAACGTCTCTTATCAGCAGGATTGGAAATGACTTATTTGGAAAGAAAATTCTAGAACAATTAGAAAATACCGGAGTCGATACCACCTCTTTAAAAGTAGATGATCAGCTGGCTACCAGCATCAGCTCCATTATAGTTAACCAAGAAAATGGACATCGAACCATTCTAAATACTCCCTTACCTCTCGAAAATTATGAGCCGGATTGGTCAGTCCATTCGCCCGATGTGATTCTTATGGACGGCTATGAAAAAGCATGCGCTCTTCAAGCATTTCAAAAGTATCCAAAAGCTATTACGTTAATGGATGCCGGAACGTTTAAGCCGGAGCTTTTAGATATTATTGAAGCTGTTGATTATCTTGTCTGTTCGAAGGATTTCGCCTATCAATATTCTGGAATAACGATTGATATGAGTCATAAAGAGACCTGGCGGGATACTTTTTCAAAACTGGAGAAAATCAACCCAAATACCATTGTGATAACCTTAGGAAGCGATGGGTCTATTTATAAAAAGGAAGATACAATCTATCACATTCCTGCCTTTCATGCAGACACAATGGATACTACTGGCGCAGGGGATATATTCCACGGTGCTTTTGCTTATTGCTTAGAGAATCATTTTTCGCTAAAAGATACGGTACGGATTGCTTCGCTGACAGCATCGATTTCTGTTGAAACCCTTGGCGGACAACTCTCCATCCCGAGTTTGGAAAGCGTGAGAAATAGAAGAGATGAGTTAGGTTTGGAGATGGATATCTAATCGCCTTCTATTGGATATTTTAAAAACGGTTAAGACAGGATATGAACTGCCTTAACCGTTTTTATTTCATGATGCATGCAGCTTCAACCAAGCTTGCTGATGATTACTTGCTTAACGCTTTCCGGATCCTCGCTATCTTTCCTTGATCCATCCCTTCTTCAAATGACTGATTATACCTGACACCACTGCCAAAATGATATTCCTTTGCTTGAATCACCTCATGCAGGGAGGCTATATTCTCTGCTCCCAGACCGCTTCCCGGCAAAATATTCGGACCCTGTAACTCGTTCTGTAATTGAACCAGCTCATGCAGCATATCCTTTCCGCCAGTACAATCCGCTGCACCGCCAGAAGTTAGGATTCGCTTAATATTTTTTCGATAAGGTACCAGTGTCCGGTAAGCTTCTATTTGATTGCGAGTATCATCAAAAGCACGATGAAACGTCACATCCAAATCAGGGAATTGGCTGCATAAATCATCTAAAAAGACAGTATCTATTGTTTTATGTTCTGTCAGCGCACCAATTACAATCCGCTTATACCCCATCTCATAGAGTAAAGAAATATCCTTTTTCATTGCCAATTTATCTTCTGCACGATACATAAATCCATAAGGATGCGGTCTAATCATTACTTGAACAGGTATTTCTACGCTGTTCATTACGTGGTGGACCGTTCCATAAGAAGGTGTCAGGCCGCCTAATTCAATAGCCGAAACCAGCTCTAATCTTGTGACACCAAGCTTTTCAGCTTCTTTTGCATCTGCTGCATGTTGAACGATACATTCTATCATGTTAGAGGTCCTTTCTGTGTTTTGTTGTGAGTTTATGCGGGTCGTCAATTCTAAAGCATCACCCTCCATTATCTTTAACTGCTTCCGTCTTCTGATATCGGTTTAATCAGATTTGATAAATATTTTGCTTTTATAAACGACGTTAGCGTGCATTCATCCGCTTTTCTAAATTCATGTTACAGTCCCACCTTGCTGGTCTGATTATAACACGGCTGAGAATGGGAGCGTGTTGTAAAAGCTTCTTAATTATTTTTGCCGAATATGAAATAAGTTATATTTATTTCTTGAAATGATAATTATCAATAGCGGGGCAAAAAGTCCATTGTCCCTTTGAAAAGAGATATATAAATAGCCGTGTTCCATACTTTGAGAAAAGTAAAACACAGCTATTTTAAAATTTATATTCTATTTAAAAAAATCACAAACCTAAAGCATATTCATTCCATAAACCGCCGTTCAATCTCCCCAATAACCCCAGGCAGCTCACCAATAGTCCGGATCGTAAAATCAGCCCCGCGCTCTATAAAGGTATTCTCTACCCGAGCAATCCATTCCTCCTGCTCCGCTTCAGATAACGCGTCAAATTCTTCTTCACTTAGCCCCATTTCTGAGCTGCCGACAACAACCGCAACAGCCCAAACACCAGCATTTAACGCCTCATCGATATCCGGAATCGTATCTCCCACTTTGACGACATGACCAGCTGCTGTTAATTTCAATGCTTCCATATTTCGGTAAATCATATATGGATATGGTCTTCCCATTCCGCTTGTCCCGTCTGCTGTCATATAAAAGTCTGGATGATATCCCTTTTTCTCTGCTTCTGGAGCAACAATATCCATCATTTTTTGCGTATAGCCAGAGGTAGAGCCGATTTTTAGGCCTTGACTTCTTAACTGTTCTATCGTTTCCAGTACCTCTGGTTTCGGATCTGTGTACATTGCTAATGTTTCTAAGAGAGCAGCTTCAAAACCAACATATAAGTTCTCTACATCTTGTTCGGTGAATTCCTGGCCGTACTTTTCATTCCATAATGCTGTAATTCTCGGCATAGATAGCATCGTCCGAATATGATCAATCTTTGTTAATCCCATTGGTTCTCTCGCCTCTTCTACGGTAACTTCAATGCCCGCATTTTCAAAAACTGTTACAAATGCGTGTACCGGTGCAAAACAGCCAAAATCAATCGTTGTCCCTGCCCAATCAAATATAATGCCTTCTACTTTTTTCATTTTACCACTGCTCCCATATATTGTTGGATGACATTGCATAATCTTTTTATATCCTCTTCATAGACTTCTCCGATATTGCCTACCCGGAATGTATTTATTTCTGTCAGCTTGCCTGGATAAAGTACAAAGCCTCTTTCCTTCACATAATGATAAAAGTCTGCAAATTCAAATGTATCATTTGGAAATAGAAATGTTGTAATAATTGGTGACTGTCTCTCCCCCGGGATATACGGTTGGAATCCAAGCTGTTCTAAACCTTCTCGCAGCAGCTGATTATTCCGCTGATAGCGCTGGAACCTGGCCGGTATTCCTCCCTCTGCCATTAATTCGTCGATAGCTTTAGAAAATGCTGCTACTACATGGGTTGGCGAGGTATAACGCCATTTTCCGTCCTTATTCATTTCCTTCCATTGATCATATAAATCTAAGGATAGACTGTTTGCATTCCCTTCACAGGCCTGTAATTTATCCAATTTCGCAATAACAAATCCAAATCCAGGCACTCCCTGAATACATTTATTTGCGCTGCTGATCAAAAAATCTATTCCTAACGCCGGAATATCCATCTCAATACCTCCGAAACTGCTCATCGCATCAACAATCAGTGTTTTCTGATAAGCTTTAGCAAGTCTGGATACCCTTTCCAATGGATTCAATATGCCGGTTGTTGTTTCACAATGCACCATCACCACGTGCGTAATTGCAGCATCATTCTCTAAAATGTACTTTAACTCCAATTCATCGGGATAGGCATTGTAAGCAACATCGTAATGCTTATAATGTAAACCGATATAATCTGCCATTTTCACGATTCTTTCCCCATACGTACCATTCGTGATAATCAATGCTTTATCCTGATTATTCATGGCTGTGGTCATCACCGATTCCACAGTAAATGTTCCGCTTCCCTGCATCAATACTGTTGTATAATCCTCTGGGGAAGCCTTCGCAAGCTGAAGCAGCTGCATACGGATTTTCTGAGTGATATCCTTGTAGTCCTGGTCCCATGTGCAGCGGTCAAAGAGCATCTCCTCTTTCACCGTATTTGTGGTTGTTAATGGACCCGGTGTTAATAATTTATATTGTTCCAAAATACATCGCTCCTTGTTTACAGATTAGGAAGGCTTTAACTTTGTAATCCCTTTGTGATTTTCTTAATAACTTCATTCAATTCCCTACTTGGCAGAGTTAAAGAATGCTTGATGCTGCTCCAATAGTTCTACATTTAATGGCTGGTCAAATGTTTTAGGATGCGCCGGTTCATGCGTTTCATCAACCGTTTCTCCTTTATAAAGTGCTACCGGATAATAAGTTAACAGCTCTTCTCTTGCATCTGTTGAAATGACCTCTGCCATTTCCATTGCTTTTTGTGATTTTTCGTCATCCTCCTTGTTTACAACTGCTGCTGCTTCTGTCAGTGAAAAGTTCCCTTCTGCCGGATCAACAAAATCAATTGGTGCTCCAGATTCCTTCGCTGCAACTGCCTGATGTCTCAGTCCGAACCCGGCAGCAACTTCCCCTGCCTGTACTTTGCTGATTGGACCTGAACCAGAGCTTTCCAGATGTGGTCCTACATTTGCGATTAAATCTTGGAGAATTGCTTTCCCCTCTTCTTCTCCATATTCACTGATTACCGCCTGTACCATCAGCCATGCTGTGGAAGAGTCCTCAATGTTCGGAATCGATACAAGACCTTCATATTCAGGCTTTGCTAAATCGGCAATACTTTCTGGAGACTCCAAACCATGCTGTTTGAGTACTTCCGTGTTTACAAAAATAGCACCTGTATTTCCTAAAACCGGCGTATAATAAGACGGGTGCTCTTCTAATGCCTCTGCTTCAAAGGTTAAGTCCGCAAACATCTCATTCTGTTCCTGGGCACTGTCCAGGAAATAAGAGCTCATGGTAACCACATCTGCTTCTATTTGATCTCCTTCTGCCAGCAGCTTACCTCCCAGTTCGGATGTACCTTGCGATTGCAAAATATATTCTCCTTCATAGCCTGCAGCGTCCAATGCTGTTTCCATTGCTGCGGTTGCTTCCTCATCTGCATTGGTATAAATCACAACATCGTCACTTCCTTGCGCACCACATCCCGCTAAGGTAAACGCTAAAGCCATTCCTGCTCCGATGATCGATTTTTTCATGGTGTTCAACATGTTTTCCCCTCACTTCTTATAAATTTCTACTTTTTTTTGAAGAACTTCACATACCGATCTAACTAATAAATTGGTTAAGAATATAAGCACCGATAAAACGAATATTTCATTGAACTGGGCAAAATGCTGCAGTTCATTAATTTTACTTGCGACAACCGTTGTCTGAGCGGATACCAGAAAGATAACACCGCTGATTGTAACCATTGCATTCATAAAATAGTAGCTGAACATCTCTAAAACGGTAGATATGGAGTTTGGCAGAATAACGCGATATACCGTTTTGACCCAGCTGTCCCCCAATAATTCTCCGGAGGTCTCCCAGCCAGGATTCATTTTTGTTAAGGCATTTTTCGCCATTAAATAGGGCGTTGTAAAGTAATGCATGATATTACATAAAACAATAATCAGAAAGGTTCCTTTTAAACTGCTCCCATTAAAGAGCAGCAAATAGGATAAACCAAGAACCATACCAGGCACTGTATTGGTAATCATCGAAAAGACATCGACGGTTTGCCTCCCTTTTACTTTGGTACGTGCATTAAGAAGCGCTGACCCATAGGCGATAACCGTTCCCAATACAGCTGTTAAAACAGCAACAATCAGTGAATTTTTATACACCGAAACGAGGTCATTGGACTGGAAAACACCAGCGATATGCTCCCATGTAAAGCTTAAATCATAAGGGAAAGCCGTCACGAATGGTGTAATAAACATGACTGCAAATATAGAAAGCATCCCCAGCAAAATAATCGCAGAAATAACGCCATAAAAGCTGTCTCTAAATTTGCTTGACGTTATTTCTGTTTCACTGAACTTATCATAATGAAAATTAAATCTCTCCAGATAGTTCAGCAGAAAAATTCCGATGACAGCAGGAAATAACATCAGTACAGCAATCACAGCACCTTCACTAAAGTCAGGAATTGATCCAAGCATCGCTTGATAAAGCTGTGTGGCAACAACATCATACGTACCGCCTAAAGACGCCGGGATGCCGAAGTCTGTGAAACTGAGAATAAACGATAAAACAAACGCTCCCCCCAAGGCACCTAACAATGGACGGGTAACGGTGTTCCAAAAGCTTCTTAAGGTTCTGTCGCCCATTAGCTTCGACACAATGATAAATTTCTTATCGATATATTTAAACGAATTATGGATTAATAGAAAAGCCGCCGGCAATGTATAGATAACATATCCAATCAGCAGCCCATTGAAGCCATAGATTTCAAATAAATTTCTGCCAAAAAGCTTTGTCAGTAACCCCTGATTTCCAAAGGTGTACATAATAGCAAACCCGTAAGTAATCGTAGGAATCAGCATGGGAATAAGAATACCGATTTTGACAGCACCCTTTAAAGGCTGATAGATTTTCGTACAGTTCACTGCATATGCTAAAGCAAATGCCAGCGTCGTTGTGATAATCGCTGTAACACCGGAAACCTTGAAACTATTTCCTATTGCATGGATTAAGGCGTCATTGGTCAAAGATGCTATATAATTTGAAAGCCCTATCCCTCCGTCTTCCGTCATAAATGAACGAAGAAATAAAACAATCAATGGAATGAACAGAAAAGCAAAAAAGAGTAATAGGATGATGATAAAGATAATCCGTATTTCTGGTTTTGCATTACGCATACTTTTCACCAAACAGATGAAAGATATTTTGCCGCTTAATTTGAAGCTGTCTCAGGATAAACTCCTTTACAAAATCATTTTTCGGCTGGTTAATAATTTCAAATGGTGTTCCAAACTGTGAGATATTTCCTTGATTTATAATCAAAATCTTATCGGAGATCGTTAAAGCTTCCTCCGGGTCATGCGTCACGATAATCGTTGTCAGGTTAAATTTCTTGGCAATCGACTTAATTCTTTCTTTAATTGATTCCTTAATTACACCATCTAACGCACTTAACGGCTCATCCAAAAGAAGCAGCTTCGGCTTCGTTACAAGCGTTCTTGCCAAGGCAACCCGCTGCTTCTGTCCGCCTGACAGCTCGCCAATTCTCTTTTTCAAATGCGGCTTCAGCTCTAAGAAATCAATATACTCCCTGACGTCCTCTGCTGAAGCACCCTCTTTTTTATTGCGTAATCCATAGACGATATTTTCATAAGCGTTTAAATGTGGAAATAACGCGTAATCTTGAAAGACAATATTAAAACCGCGATTTTTCATAGCTACATGACTTACATCCTCGTCATTAAAAATAACTTTTCCCTGCTCAATCTTAGTCAGTCCCAAGATAATATTTAATAAAGTTGTCTTTCCGCTTCCACTCGGTCCAAGCAGTGATACAATTTCACCGCTATTAATTGTAAGGTTGATATTTTCTAATACGATTTTCTGGTCGAATTGTTTGCTGATATTCTGTAATTCTAACAACATGACCACCTCCTCTGAGTTACCCCTATCATATAAAATAAGTATTAAGATAAATCAGTTATTTTATTAAGAGTATGTAAATTATATATAAATTAAGCATAATTTGTGCATAAATAATAACTATATACTTTTATACTTATGCATGTTTCATTCAATTTTTTATAAAAACCGATTGATTATCCTGCAAATTATCCGTAAACTAGCTTTAAAGAATAGACTAATAACAACGTTACATGAGGAGGATAAAATGCTTCCAGTTGAGAGACAAAAGAAAATAATTGATTTGTTAACAGTTAAAAAAGTACTGAAAATGCCTGAGCTTCGGGAAGAAATGGGAATTTCTATTGATACATTGCGAAGAGATATCAGTGCGCTTGCCGAACAGGGAAAAATCAAAAAAATATACGGTGGCGTCAAATTGGCAGAACCAAAGTTTGGTGAAGTTTCCATGGAAGAACGCATGATCAGCCATCTAGAGGAAAAGACAGCAATTGCAAAAACATGCGATGAACATATCGAGGATGGAGACTGTATTTATTTGGACAGCGGTTCGACGACGTATCAAATTGCAAGATATATTAAAGAGAAACGAAACCTGACTGTCATTACAAACTCTGTCCCTGTCATACTTGAATTAATGAACAGCAATGTCGAGCTCATCGTTATTGGGGGAAAGGTCAGAAAGAATGAACGCTCTGTTGTCACCTATGATTATTTATTTAACTTTCATCAGTTAAACATACAAAAAGCATTCATCTGTGCAAGCGGCATTACAATGGAAAAAGGAATTTCGGATTACAATGTGGAAGAAGCGCTTGCCCGTAAAAAGATTATTGATATTTCTCATGAAGTCTATGTTGCTTCGGACAGTTCAAAATTTGGAAGGAATGTAACGGTGAATATTGCCGGACTGGATGAGGTTGATTATGTTGTGACGGATCAGAAAGTGAGAGAAGAGGTGATAAGGGGATTTGACGAGGTTAAGACAGAGTTGATTATTTCTAAGGAATAACTGAAAGCACCTATCAGCATGAAACGTCCAAATGCAATTTGATAGGTGCTTTTCCCCTGACTACTATTCTAATTCTCCAATCTCAGCTAAACAAGAATCCAGCACATCCCTATCCAGACTCTCCCAATCAAATTGCTCCATCAGCGTTTTTTCAGAACTTCCCTTAACAGCATCCTCTATTAACATAACATCATCATCCCCTATAGAAAATCTGGCGACGATATTCGTTTCTGTAAATAGCGTTTCCTCCTGTTGTCCCCATTCCTCCTCCAGCAGAGAAACATCCAGAACTTGAAAAGGAATTTCTTCAAAAAGCATATCTATACCGTCCCTCTGTAGACATGCATTTAATAAATCCGTTTTCATTTTATTATTCTGATTCAGCGGCTGCATATTCTCCCCCTCATCATTCCGCTGCTCTGCTATAGACGACGTCATATTCTTAAGTGGAAGGATACCGTTTTTCTCTGTCAAAACCATATAAAAACTGCTCGATACTAAAATAAAGCTAATGAATAATAAACTTGCTGTGCCAGGTGTAATTGCCTCTTTTTTTACAAAAAATAACCTGCTGACTACGACTGATAAATAGATGATGAATGCCATTAATCCTGCTGTAAGCAAAAGGATTGGCCAAATATCCATTGCTCTCTCCTTTCTCCTCGCATAAGTATGAGGGGAGTACTTTTATAATTTGCATCGATTAACCTACTACAATTATACTATAATACAGATTAATTATTTCATTATTTTCATAATTAAAGCCTTTGTGATCTTAAAAAACCACAGCACAAGGAGATTAAACCTAGTAATGTATCTATTTTTGATGATTTCCATCAACAAAAAAATAATGACTCCTCCGTACAGAAACAGCTAGCGGAGGATCATTATTTTTCATTCTAATCGCTCATTGTATTTCATTCCTCTGGAGTCAACGTCAGCTCCAGACCCGAAGTCTCATCCAGCCTCGTCTCATGATAATTCCCTTCCACCCAGTCGCTCATTTGATTCTGATACCATTCACTCTTGAAATGACCATCCTGACCTGGACCGACAATATGATACCCGGCATGCATATCGTTCGTATCTATTACAAACCGCCAGGAAGCACCGTGGTCGACCTCGCCTGTTTCGGAATGATAGCTGGCAGCCATGGGCGTCACGCCGCTTCCTCCAACGGGCAGAGCATCTTCACGATTAAAGAAAAACGCTAAAAATGGGCTGATGCCTGATAATGGGTGGTTAAATTGCACCTGATGATAATCACCCCATGTCCAGGCAGACATATCTTCTCCATGTTCCTCCGTCAGTTTTTCTACAGTTGTTTTCAGCGAATTGGCCAACACTTCTTCCAATCCGCCGTTTTCTTCTATCCATATGGAATCCTCTCCATGAAAAGCTGTGCGCAGCAGATTTTCCGTTGCTTGGGATTGGGTGGAGAATAACCCCCGCATGGTGCCTGGTATTTCTTGACGGTAGATATGATTTTGAATTTCCCGCATCCAACGTTCAAAGATAAGCGGCTGCGGTGCGTCCTTATCCATAACAAAATCCCAGTCAGCCAATAATTGGACCGCATCCTGCTCTTGCTCTGTTAATGCTTCATCCGCTAGGACGTCTTGAAATAAAGGAACAAATTCCCGTGCTCTTAAGTCAGTCTGGTCCATTTGCAAATCCTGCATTTCTTCTATGGTGAAATCATCCCCTGATTCCAGTACCTCCGCAATCCGCTCATAGCGATAAGGCTGTGCCCACACGTTACTGATATGATAAGGATAATCATCTGGATCAACCTTATTATTAGCCGTTGCAATAAAACCCTTCTCCGGATTAACAACCGAAGGCAATTCATCGAATGGAATAAAGTCCTGCCACTCATTCTCCGCTTCCCAGCCATTCAGCGGCAGTAAAGCATCTTTCCCATCTTCATAAACAGGGATTTTGCCATTTGCTTTAAAGGCAATCGTGCCATCATTCGATGCAAACACAAAATTCTGTGCGGGAACAAGAAACTTCTCCAGCCCTTCTTCAAATTCCTCCCAATCGGCAGCACGGTTCATCTCCATAATTGCCTCTAATTCGGTACTTGGATCCAATGCCGTCCATCTTAAAGAAAGCACGGTCTCCGCACCGGTATCTTCCGCAAATTCGGAAACAATGGGACCATGACGTGTTTCAGTCACTTCATAAGCAATGGTTTCTGCGTCTTTTACTTTGATGGGCTCTTCAATCATTACTGCTTCTTCCCATTCATCCTCGTATAAAAATTCATTTGGATTATCAGGGTTGCGCTTTTCAATATATAACTGCTGTACATCTGGACCTGTATTGGTCACGCCCCAGGCTATCTGTTCATTATGGCCAAGAATAATCCCCGGAACTCCGGCAAAAATAACACCGCCCACATTCAACCCGTCATGAGATTCTAAGTGCATTTGCAGCCAAATCGACGGAGTAGCGAGTCCAAGATGTGGATCATCTGCCAATAGCGGCAGGCCAGATGCTGTTTTATCTCCGCTGACCACCCAGTTATTACTGCCATTAAAAGGATGGGGAATTACCGCATTCTCAAAGCTCGCTGCAATATCCAGTTCATCCTCTTGGATGATTGTCGGCCTGTTTTCTGGATAAGCAGGGAATAATTCATATGCCTTTTCCGCGTCATATTTATTCAACAAATAATAATTAAAAGCCTGCTGCTCCCAGTGTCCGCCAAGATCAAACGCCATAAATTTTCCAATCGTTAACGAATCCACCGGCGTCCATTCTTCCGGTTCAAAGTCCATTAATGTGAACTCAATCGGCAGGCTGTTACTTTCCTTCGCTTCTTCCATATACGCATTTACTCCATCGGCAAAGGCTTCCAAAACTTCTATTGACTCATCCCTATACACTTCATACGATTCCTCCGCTGCTCTTCTTAATCCCAGCGTTCGGAAATACTTATCCTGATTGACCGCATCCTCCCCAACGACTTCACTCAACGTCCCCGATGCCTGCCTTCGAGAGAGCTCCATTTGAAACATTCGCCGATCTGCCTGAATATAGCCCTGTGCAATATATAAATCACGGGCGTTATCTGCTTGAATATGCGGAACCCCGTCTTCATCCGTTATCACCGTTACTTCCTTCTCAAGAATGGAAAGCTCCACCGTCCCCTCTGTGGTTGGCAGTGATTTATTTATGTATCCGTTTACAAACAAAGTAACAGCAAGACCCAGGACAACAATAAATCCTAATATACCGATTGATATTTTCTTTTTACTGAATCTTTTTTTCTTAGGTAATGTTTCGTAGACTTTCTTTCTCTTCACCAATTAATAAATCCCCCTTTGCAATGCACTATTTCATGTCCCTCTTTAAAGAAAATCATAGCATGGTGGGTTAGGATGTCAAGACTGCTATAATCTGGAATAGATACAGCATGGTTTGTGTTGTATATAGATATGCTTGCTTTAGAAATAAATTCTCTTGAAAGATATACAAAAAGAGAACCAAACAAATTCACCTCTCCAACAAAGCTAACTGGCATTCTATTCTCCAGCCAATAGAATGCCAGTTTTTCATCAAAGTTCATTCAGTTCATCAAATGTTACCTCTACATCAAACACTCCGTAAGCATATGGTCCAAGCTCATAGTGCTCGTAATGAAAAATAATCGAATCTTCCATTAGAATAAAGCGCTGAAAATTATCCCATTCCGGCTGTGTTGCCTCTTCCAGCATATCTAATTCCGGCCCCTCATTTTCCAGCTTATTATATATTAAATCACCAAGATTACTAAGCTGGGATTCATTTTTCACAAAATCTTGTATCGATAATTCCCTTTGGTTCTTTAAATCATAATTAAAAGGATATTGATACGTATATGGATGCGGCCCGCCAAAATCCATAACATGTCCAAACATAAAGGAGATATAATCATCCGTTACAGTCGGTTCCCAAAAATAAAGACTTTCTCCTCCTTCATACGAAATTTCTGCAAGCAGCTTCTCGTTTTCTTCAAATTCCGTCTCAAATTCTTCAAAATGCTTCTTGGCTTCCATCTCAATCGCTTTATCTGCTTCTTCTGTGCCAAACACGGGATATTCTGCAGAAATCTCAGCCCACTCCCCATGTTTTTCTACCTTTTCTATATCGTATTCTGTGGAAGTTGGTGATAGAAATGCTGCATCCTCCTGTTCTTCACCATTTGTTTCAGATTCACCCGTTCCCGTCCCTATGTCGGCTTCTAGCGTTTTCTCATCTGTCATGTCTTCCTTTAATTCTTCGTCTGCATCTTGGCTTTTAACATCAGCTTTATTTCCCTCTGGTTCTTCTGCTTTTTGGTCTGCATCATTTGATACTTCTTCTTTTTCCGTCACTGTTTCACGTGAATCATCCGCTGCAGCTTCCTGCGTCTCCTTGCTGGCATGATTATTATTGCTGCTGCATCCAATCAGCCCAAAAATAAGTATAGCAAGCCCTAGAATAATACATTTTCTCTGCATTACTTTTTCTCTCCCCATATGATATATTGACTGTGGTTGAATTGAATATTCTGCTTTATTTAATAATACCTTTTATTTTACCATAACTAGACATACGTTCGGGCAGCAACTTTTTGGTGTATTGTAACTTTTCAATGATGAAAATGCGTACAGGCGAAAAAATTTAAAAGCCCGACAATACCACATAAAACAGGCAATAGGAGCGTCTCCACTCCTATTGCCTGTATGTCAGAAACTATTTCAACTCTGGCCAGAACGCTTTATTCGCTTCAATCAAATCATCTAAAATATCCTTCGCTACTTTGGCACTTGGCACGGTTTTAGATAAGGTGATTGCCTGCCATAATTTTTGGTAAGAACCCTCTTCAAACGCTTCTACTACTAATTTTTCTACGCCTACCTGCTGCTCCATCAGGCTTTTTTGGAATCTCGGAATCTCGCCGACAACCAGTTTTTCTGGACCATTGCTGCCAACGATACAAGGAACCTCTACCATTGCAGTTGGATCAAAGTTAACGATGGCTCCATTATTTTCTACAATCATCAGCATGCGCTCTTTTGTATTAAAGGCAATTGCTTTTGCCAAGTCAACGATGTAGGAAGCATGATCATCCGTTTCAAGCCTGGTATCCTCCGCACTTCCTTTGTCAATGATTGCCTGACATTCTCCGAATACAAACTTCTCACGGCCCTCCATCACTTCATTCGCACGTGTATGGTTCTTATCGGAATGTGCTACTTCATAATCAGGGTATAAATAATATTTTAAATACGTGTTAGGTACTGTTGCTGCGTCTAATGCTTGTACATCTTTCGCCTTTTTAAATGTACTGTTCCAGCTCGCTTCTTCTCCAGGGATATCCTGTCCGCCCATGGTATATCCATACTTGCTGACATGCTCTGTCACCTGAGGCATCAAGCTGTTTCCTTCTTTATCACGAATATCTGTCCACCAGCCAAAGTGATTCAGACCATAATAGTTTACCTCCATCTCTTTACGAGAGGACAAACCTAAGCTTTTGGCAATTAATTCTTCAATCCCGATTGGCATATCACAAATATTTAAAATCTTAGAATTCGGTCTTAATTTGCGAGTCGCCTCGGCAACAATGGCAGCCGGATTAGAGTAGTTCAGCATCCAGGCATCTGGAGAGTACTTTTCCATATAATCGACCAGTTCCAATACTCCCGGAATCGAACGCATTCCATAAGCAATTCCGCCAGGGCCACATGTTTCCTGTCCTACCACTCCATGCTTCAATGGAATTTTCTCATCCTGTTCACGCATCGCATATTTGCCGACCCGGATATGTGCCATTACAAAATCAACATTGGTAAATGCCTCTTCTGGATTGGTACTAGCTAGCAAACTCACTTCCGGCGCACGTTCTTTTAATAAAATCTCACATGCATCTGCAATTGTTTTTTGTCTGTCTCCATCATTATCATAGAGTTTGATTGTATCAATCGGGAATTCATCCAGATAATCCAGCAGCATCAAAATAATCCCCGGTGTAAATGTACTTCCGCCTCCAGCAATCGTAATGTTAAATTTTTTCATTTTAAAACGCCTCCTGATATATTTTTAAAGTTTTGTTTCAAAGGAATCTCTCACTTGCGGTACACTCAAGCCTACAATGACCTGTATACTTTGGCCGCTTTGAGCTATTCCATGAGCCATCTGATTTTTGGTAAAGTAATCATTTCCTTTGACCAAGTCAGGATCCTTTACTGTGACACGCAGACGTGTTGCACAATTGGTGACATCTTTAATATTTTCTTTACCGCCAAGTCCTTCTAAATAATAGACCGCCTTCTCTTCATATTCAGAATCATATGTTGCAGCTGCAATTTCTTGATTATCAGTCTCTTCTTCTTTTTTAGCATTTTGATAATCCTGTTTCGTGTACAATTTAGCCTCCTCATCCGTTTTCCGACCTGGCAAGGCAATATCGAACTTCAAAATAATCCACCTGAATAGGACAAAGTACAGTGCTACAAAGATCAACCCGATAATCGCTTGGACTATATAAATCCCTCCATGATTAGAAGAGAGCGGAATCCAGTTCAATGCTGCTATCTCAATAAATCCAGAACCCATCATTCCAACAACACCAAACATGTTCATAATCGTAACCATGGTCGCTCCAAGAAGCGCATGAATCACAAATAGGTATGGTGCGATAAACAGGAATGTAAATTCAAGCGGTTCAGTAATTCCTGCAAATACGGCTGTTAATGTGGCTGGCAATACAAGCGCAAGTACCTTCTTTCGGTTCGCTTTCGGTGTAGAATAGTACATTGCCAGCGCAATACCCAGACAGCCAAACATCTTAATATTTCCCTGCATTAAGAATCCATATGGATAAAGATCCTTTAATGCTGCAGTTGAATTGGCAAACTCATTTAAATGCGTAATCCAATATGGTTTTAACCCTTCATTGACAGCTGCCGGTCCATATTCAAACGGCGTATAGATAAAATGATGCAGCCCTGTAGGAATTAAAACGCGTTCCAGGAAATGAAACAGCCAAACACCGATATAGCCTGCCTGAGTAATGAATCCCTGTAAGGAACCAATCCCCTGCTGAACATATGGCCATACAAATGCAATAAGTAAAGCAAACGGAATCATAACGAAAAATCCAATAATGGTAACGAATACAAGTCCCTGGAAAATACCCAGCATGTCAGGTAATTTCTTATCATAAAAACGATTATGGATCCAAATCACAATACCAGATATGGCAACAGCTCCAATGATATTTGTATCTAATGTAGGGATACCAGCAATCTCTTTCACACCTGTTAAATTTTCAACACCCTGGGATAAATCAACACCAAAGGTCGATGGCCAAAGTGTCAGAATCGCATTGATATAATTATTAAAAACAAGATAAACCATCAATGCCGCAAGTGTTGCACGTGCTTGCGCTTTCTTTGCAAGTGAAATCGGTAAACCAATCACAAAAGCCAATTCCATGTGATCAAAAATCGTCCACCCGCCACTTTCAATAATGGTCCAGATGTTATACCACATTGTTCCTTCTTCAGCGATACCTCCCATAATAGCGGGATTTTTAAATAATGTTGCCAGTCCGACAACAATACCGAAGAACGCAAATAAAAGAACGGGAACAATCATTGCACTGCCAAACCGCTTGATTGCATTCATGAACAAAAACTCCTTTGTTTTAATCTCTAATTCCAATATATAGGGAGCGCTTTCAAATTCCAATAGGTTTGACGCATTCAGAAATAACGTAGTAACATTAGATTATATTTTCATAGAATGAAAACATTTTCATTACAAGGAGATGAATCAAATGATTCTGGATAAATTGGTGAATGAATACTATGAGGACTTGAATGAGAATGATTTGCATATCATTAATACAATTCACAACCATATTGATGAAATGAAAGCAATGAAAATTCAGGACTTGGCAGATTATGCCCATACCTCTATCTCTTCCATTCATCGGCTGGCTAGAAAAATTGGTCTAGACGGCTACAGCGATTTGAAAGCTTATATTAAATTAAATATTTACAAGGTAGATACTTCCAAGGATTTAATGGAGCTGCTGAACCAGGATATACAACAGACCATGAAATATATGGAACAGTTAAATTTCCACAAATTAAATGAGTTGATCGACGAAGCAAGTTTTATTTATATTTATGGTACGGGGACGGCTCAGCAGGATATAGCCAATAACGTACAAAGACAGTTATGGTCTCTCCATAAGAAGTCTCTCATATTGCGAAGTGAACGAGACTTAACAGATGGCATTGATGAATTTGGGGAAGAGGACCTTATATTTATTATTTCTCTATCTGGAGAATCGAAAAATCTGGACGAAATCATCCATATGTTCAAAACAAGAAATATTAAATATATCAGCGTGACGACATTGCGAAATAATTTCCTGGCACAAAATGCCATGTTTAATATCTATGTAAACAGCACGCCGTTTTATTTATATAACAAGGTAGACAACTCCAGCTTTCTGCCCTTTCATATTGTTTTTGATATTATTGTCCGGAAATTTAGTGAGTGGAAGATGGAGCAGCAAGAGGACTAATCGGTTATTAAAAAACGCAAAGAAAAGCCTCTCAGCTGCCTCAATAATTCAGGGGAAAATGAAAGGCTTTGTCATAAATAGAAATTAGTTTTTAAAGTAATAAATCGATTACAGCTTTACAATAGCCTTCGTAATCCCGTAATCCCCATAATTCTCTAAAACAGCTGGTACTTCCTCTAAACGCAGCGTATGTGAAATCAGCGGTGTAACCTGCACTTTTTGTTGATTTAACAAGGAAACAGCTTCTTCTACTGTAAAAGGATTGATAAAGGAACCGGCCATTTTTAACTCTTTGCTGAACACATCAAAAGCAGGGAACTCAACAAGCGTTTCTGGTGATGGCACTCCAAAAAGAAGTACCTCACCCCCTTTTCCAGTTTTATGGATACCTGCCTCTATGGTCTGTTTTTTGCCGATACATTCAATCACGAGGTCATACTCTGCCGCTACATCATCTGTCGATTGAAATAGACGGTCCGCACCCAACTCACTCAGCTGCGCATGTTTATTTACATCAATTTCACAGACGTCGACTTTAGCTGGATTCTTTAGCTGGACAGTCTGTAAAAATAAAGATCCAATAAACCCTCCGCCAATAATCAATACCTTCGTACGCGCCTGAATCTCGCTGATTTGATGAAATCCATGAAGTACACAGCTTAATGGTTCTGCCAAAGCGCCAACTTCCAAAGGCAGCTCCTTATCTAAAAGATGACAAGCAGTCTCTGGAACAGCACAAAATTGTTCCATCCCGCCATTTCGCGTTACCCCAACAGCAGAGAGGTCTTCGCATAGCTGTACCCTCCCTTGGCGGCAATACGTACATTTACCACAATAAATATTGGGATCCACAGCAACATGGTCTCCCAGTTTTAAGCCGGAGACGGATGCACCTATTTCAACAACTTCTCCAGAAAATTCATGCCCTAAGACAATCGGAGGTGTAACTTCAGCAGAACCTGGTTCCCCATGAAAAATATGTACATCCGTTCCACAGATACCGCAATATTTTACTTCAATCAATACTTCTTCCGGTTGAATCACTGGTTTTTCAGTTTCTTGAATGAACATATCCTCTTTTTCTTTCAACAACAAAGCTTTCATACATACACGCTCCTTTTGATTCTCATTCTCATCGTATTTTTAAGGTGGAACATAAAAGTTAAAAAAATGAATTTCTATAGACTTTTTTCCAGCTAGTGTAATGAACCAGCTCAATTCGAAACTATTATTTCAAAATATGAAAGCAATTACAACAGCTATCTGTTTTTCCTAAGGACAGTAATGTCAACAAATCAGATATTAAAATAAAATCCCTATTCATACACAGGAGAAAAATAATAACCATTCTTTCCTGTTTTGGATAGGGATTATCAAACAGAAGACCTGCTTTGAAAAAAACAGTCTCTTTTTTATATCATTTAGACAGAGATTCCTTCTCTTTATCTTCATCCTCTTCATTCTCTTTTTTCTTCTTCAGCTGTTCATGACGCTGTCGCTGACGATAGCCATACGTCGCATTCAGCACAACATCCTCATCCTCTAACGCTGTACCAAGCGCACCGATTACCGTGGATACACTGGCAGCAATCCATGCAATATAGAAATAATTAATTAAGCCAGGGTCACTCGTAAGCTGCTCCTCCAGCATTCCCATTGGAATAAAAACAAATACGCCGACAAGGAATAAACAGAACAGCATGACATAATAAATACAAACGGTAATCAATAAAGTTAAAAATGTTATTGCGTTATAAAGCCTCCGTGTATAATCATTACTCTGATCCCGCTTCCTCTCCCATAATCGGTGAATCAAAATAATCCATAGCGTCATTGCTATGACAGAAAATATAGTAAGCAGACACATCCTTAAAATCGTATAATGCTCACTTAACAGCCACAATGTCGGAAAAACCAACGCATAAGAACCCGTGGCAAAAGCAATAGTCAGGATTTTCAAAAATGCGGGAAACATATTCCATGGACGATTTGCGCGCACCATTCCACCCATTAAGCGGATAGAAATACTGCCTCCACGCCCTACTGTAAAACGAACATCCATATAATCTTCTTCCCTATCATCCGGTGCTTCACGCTTGATTGGGGATAGCCAACCAAAAAATTTATTCGTCATCAGGTTTTTAGAGTCATCTATATCTACGTCCTTGTGCTTGCTGCGCTTTGATTCAATCCGCTCTGCAGAACGCTCTCTTGCCTCATCTGAGCTCCCATAATACATTTCGTTGACCAGCTGCATGATAGATTCCCGCAAACGTCTGATCATTAAAGTAGAACCGAAGCTGGGCATGCTGATCAATGCAATATTTTCATCTTCATTTGCTTCTGCAACAATCATGCGCTTTTCTATAAACAAAGGAATGTCAGTTAAACAAATAGCATAATCCCATTCCTTTTCTTCTTTCTTCTTCTTGGTAGCTTCCAGTATTTCCTTTGATTCGGCGCCACCGCCAATCAAGGGATCTTCTATATAATCAATTTTCCAATCGATTTCTTCTTTTACATAATACTCCAATAAAGACGGTAATTCCTCTCGCAGTCTTGCCCCTATTTCATTTGGATAACCTGGTGCAGTTATTAGACCGATATATCTTGTTGTTTCACTCAAATTAGATTCACCTCGATTTATTTTTTGTTGTTTTTGCATATCTATGTACTTTTAGCCGAAAAATGAAATGTTTAAACCCTCCACTTATCAAACAAGATGATTAGGACGCTTCTATGATTTTATCTACAATGTTAATACGTATGAATTATTTCTTAGTAAATGCAACTTTTTAAAAGTATGAACGACGTATTAAAAATCACGAAAAAACAGTTTCTCTTTCTATCAGATAAGTATTGCACTTTTTTCTCCAGCTTCATTGCCAAGCAACTATACTGTCATAATAATGTTTCTATATTATTTTTTCTGAAAATTACTTGTTATCCTTTCTTATTTATGATATGGTTTTAAAAAGTTTAAACTTCTTTTTTATTCAAAATGAAGGAGGGACTTCTTTTTGGAAGATATCCAGCCAATTAAAGAGTTAATCGAGGCTCATTTTAATGCTTTATCAAAGAAACAACAGAAGGTAGCAAACTTCGTGTTAAATAACCCAACCTTTGTCGGGACACATTCTGCAGCTGAAGTTGGAAAGAAAGCTGAAACAAGTGAAACAACTGTTATCCGCTTCTGCTATGCGCTTGGACTCGAAGGCTATGCCGAACTGCAGAAAAAGATTACCTTATTTGTTTTTAATCAAAATACAGTCAGCACACTTGGGAATTATTTTTCAGCAAAAAAGAAGCTGTTTAATGATCAGCATCTCATTGAGAAGGCGATGCAAAAAGATATCACTCAAATTGACAGAATTGCTGAACAAATAGATAAAGAATTATTTTATAAAGCAACACAACAATTACATGAAGCAAAAAATATCTATATTATCGGGGCTGGCGCATCACAATTCCCGGCTCATTGGCTCCATTTCACCTTAAATATTTTACGGCCAAATGTATCCATTATTCATACAGAAACGCCAGAGCTTATCCGAACAATGCAGGAAATAGATGAAGATGATGTCGTCATCACAATCTCCTTACACCGTTACTTTAAAGAACCCATTCATATTGCGGAGACGCTTCATAAACGCGGAATAACAGTGCTTGCCATAACCGATTCTAAGCTGGCGCCGATTCAAAAACATTGCTCCTATGCTTTTGTATTGGAGCAAACAGAGAAATCAACCATTGATCTGATGCCATCACTTATTTCCTTCCTTAACTTAGTAGTAACTGGAATGATGACATTTGACCCGGATTATTATGAGAAGCAGCGCGTCAATTATGATGACTTTAATCATACTTTTATTTCTGATAAATGGAGTTGAGAAAATTGATAAAACAACAATTAGCCGAACGTTTACAGCAGATTTTTGAACATTTGCATAAGCACCCTGAAATAAGCTGGAATGAAGTAGAAACCACAGCATATCTTGTGGATTTTCTGCGCAGCGAGGGGTTGGATCCGCAAACGTTTCCTGATATGACCGGGTTATATGTAGACATTGGAAAAGGTACTCCCACAGTTGGATTCAGAACGGATATAGATGCACTATGGCAAAAGGTTAATGGAGCATTCCAGGCGAACCATTCCTGCGGCCATGATGGGCATATGACTGTAGCGATCGGTGTCGTTCTTTTATTAAAAGAGCTGGAGCCAACATTATCCGGAGCGGTTCGTATCCTTTTTCAGCCGGCAGAAGAAAAAGCACAGGGTGCAAAAGCTTTTGTGGATCAAGGTGTTGTGGATCCGCTCCAATTTCTATTTGGAGCACATGTCCGGCCACTGATTGAATTAGAGGACGGCACCTACGCTCCAGCACTATATCATGGAGCAGCGAAGCTTTTCACAGGAGAAATTCATGGCGTTGAAGCGCACGGTGCAAGACCAGAACAGGGAGCGAATGCGATTGAAGCAGCAGGTGCGCTGATTGATGGACTCAAGCGTATTTGGATTAGCCCTGCTGAATCAGCCTCCATTAAAATGACTCAAATACAGGGAGGCGGTGCTTCAACAAATATTATTCCAGGAAATGCTTCCTTTAGCATCGATGCCCGTGCTCAAACCAACGAAACCATGGAGGCTCTGACAGCCGGATTTGAAAAAGCAGCAGGCGCGGTAAGTACACTATACGATGTTTCCATTGATTACAATGTAGATGCCCATATCGTCGCAGCTCAAGTAAGTGATACAGCAAAATCCATTTTGGAGCAAGCTATTATCAATGTAGCTGGAGAAGAAAATTGTGCGCCGGACGTGGTCACACCAGGCGGAGAGGATTTTCATTTTTATACGTATTCCAAGCCTGAGCTGCAGACAACGATGCTTGGTCTCGGGTGCGGCGTCACACCGGGGCTCCACCATCCAGAAATGACATTCAATCAAAAGCACCTGCTAACCGGAGCAGAAATTATCACACAGGCGCTTGTCCTAGCACTACAACAAACAGAAAGAAGCGATACAAAATGATTCAATGTAAAGAACTAAAAACAATGGCCGAGATGGAACAAATGCAGGAGCTGGAGGGAAGGATTTGGGGAATGGCTACCATTCCCACCCATCAGACGCTTACAGCAGTCAAAAATGGCGGCATCATGGTCGGTGCTTATGCTGACGATCAATTAGTCGGCTTCAGCTATGGGTTTGCAGGCTTCGATAACGGCAAAAGCTATCTATGCTCTCATATGCTTGGGATGGATCAAGCATACCGTTCTCAAGGCATTGGAAAAATGCTGAAACAAAAACAGCGGGAGATTGCTATCCGTAAAGGCTATGACATGATGAAATGGACATATGATCCTTTGGAGACACGTAATGCCTATCTTAATCTAACAAAACTAAACGGCATGTGTAACACCTATATTGAGAATTGTTACGGCAATATGCAGGATGGTTTTAATAAAGGACTCCCTTCAGACCGCTTTGAAATCCATTGGCATTTGAAAAGTCCACACGTGATGGAGCAGCAATCCGTAAATACAGAAAATGCAACGGCTCTGAACACGTTACCCTTTAATCAGGAAGGTTTGCCCGTTTTCACGAAAGAGAAGGAACCGCTTGAATTGACGGAATATTCCTATTCCGTTCGTGTGCCAAAGGATTTTCAAGGACTGAAAGCAGCAAGTCAAGAACTCGCCATGGACTGGAGACTAAAGACACGAGAGCTGTTCCAAAATCTCTTTGAAGCAGGTTACGCAGCTATACGGTTAGCACCCTATGAAAATTATGGGGAATACATTTTTGTAAAAAAAGATATTTTAGATCTTGGAGGAAAATAACGATGAAAATCACTGAAGTCACTGTTCGTCATTTACAAATGAAACTAAAAGCTTCTTTCACCACCAGCTTTGGCACATTTACAAATCGAGATTTTTTATTACTGGAAGCAAAGGATGCGGATGGAACCGTCGGCTGGGGAGAATCCGTCGCATTCCATGCCCCATGGTATAACGAAGAAACCCTGCAGACCAACTGGCATATGCTGGAGGATTTTTTAATCCCGCTTATCCTAAATAAAGAATTAAAGCACCCGGATGAAGTTAATGAAATCTTTGCTGCTATCCGAAAAAACAACATGGCAAAGTCTACCCTCGAAGGAGCTATCTGGGATATTTACTCACAACAAACCAACCAATCCCTTGCTGAAGCGCTGGGTGGCAGAAAAGAAAAGATTGAAGTCGGCATCAGTATCGGCATCCAAAAATCCATTGAGGATCTTATCGCTTTAGTAGACGGCTATATCAAAGAAGGCTATAAACGCATGAAAGTAAAAATCAAGCCTGGCTGGGACATCGATGTGATCCGTACATTACGCGAGAAATTCCCGGACACAGCAATTATGGCAGATGCTAACTCCGCCTACCGTTTAGAGGATACCGAACTATTAAAACAGTTAGATGCCTTTGACCTGACCATGATTGAACAGCCCTTGGCATCTGACGATATTATCGATCATGCAAAATTACAAAAGGAACTCCAAACACCGATTTGCTTAGACGAAAGCATCCACTCACTGGAAGATGCACGAAAAGCAGTTGAACTGGGAAGTACAAAAATTATTAATATCAAAATCGGCCGTGTCGGCGGCTTAACCGAAGCGAAGAAAATCCATGACTATTGCGCAGCAAATGATATTCCAGTCTGGTGCGGCGGTATGCTGGAATCAGGAATTGGCCGTTCTCACAATATCGCTTTAACAACACTGCCAAACTTTATTTTACCGGGGGATACCGCTGGTTCCAGCCGCTACTGGGAAAAAGATATCATTGCTCCGGAGGTTGTTGCAGAAAATGGATATATCACCGTCCCGACAAAAGCTGGAATCGGTTATGAAGTAGATCGGAAAGCTGTAGAAGCCTATACCGTGGTTAAGAAAGATTATAAATAAGGGAGATAATCAGATGAAAAAGAGTTTTCAAATAGGAAGTGCTTTTGTTGGTCTTATTGTTGGAGCCGGGTTCGCTTCAGGACAAGAAGTCATGCAATACTTCACCAGCTTTGGTATATGGGGTACAGTTGGCGGGATTGTCGCCACCCTCCTCTTTATCTTTCTAGGATTCACCTTTGCCCAGCTGGGAACAGACTTGCAGGCAGCTTCCCATAAAGGGGTAATCTACCATATCGGCGGACGTTATATCGGGGCGATATTGGATATTTTAATTACCTTCTTCCTTTTCGGAGTAGCCGTCGTTATGTTTGCAGGCTCCGGCTCTACTTTTGAGCAGATGTTTGGCATCAATACCATTGCAGGCAGCATTATTATGGTAACTTTAACTATCCTGACATTGCTATTAAATACACAAAAGATTATCGGAATCATTGCAGCAATTACACCTTACTTGATTGCGATTATCTTTATCATCTTGGTCTATTCCATTTTCACCACGGATTTATCTCTGGCTGAAGCAGATGCAATCGCCAAGGAACAAGCTTCTGCCGCACCGAACTGGCTGTTAAGCTCCTTTCTCTATGTATCTTATAATCTGGCAGCAGGAGCAGCATTACTGATTGTCATGAGCGGAGGCGTGAAAGACCGAAAAGTTGCAGGCTGGGGAGGTATTTTTGGAGGAATCATGCTTGGCGGATTGATTATCCTTATTCATATCGGGATGTTCATGAAAGTAGATGTTGTGGCAGGAATGGACATGCCAACACTTGCCTTAGCAGAACAAATCCATCCATTTATTGGTATTCTGATGGCTATTGCATTGCTTGGCATGATGTATAATACAGCAGTTGGTATGTTCTACTCCTTCACGGTACGATTTATCGCACCTGATAGCAGAGCCTATAAGCCTGCCGTTGTGATTATTGGGTTACTTGGTTTTGCAGCTAGCTTAGTCGGTTTTACAACGCTTGTCGGCAAAGTATATTCTACGATGGGGTATTTAGGTTTTGCTTTGATTATTGCAGCAATTATTGCTTGGTTTCGAAGAGGGGTTACCCGTGTTTCTTAAAACTAAAAGTATGTATACAGGAGCATGTGCTATTTTTACTTTTGATTTTTGTTATTTAGCCGTCTATCTTTATAGACGGCTTTTTTGTTTTAGCTGTAGGATTTTATTAACTCTTACTGCGTCACCTTTTTTCTCCCGTCTTAAAATAAATCTCTTTTAAATGCTTGAACAAGAAATCCTTTAGAATAAACAAAAGATACTGGTTGGCTTTCAAGAAATATTACCAAGAGAGATGAAAAATAGCCTGGAACCATTAAAGGACACCAGGCTATAGTATATATTTTTTCAATTATGTTTACTTAGTAACTAACAAATTGGTGAATATTTTAGCTCTATTCGTAGCTAATCGAGATACGAGCCAGTTCATTATGCATAATTATTTACTAGCTGTTTCGTAACATCTAATAGTTTTTTTACATCTTCTATATTGGTTTTACCCGTTTCTTTATCAATAATAGAAGAATAAACATGAGGGATGACTTTTGGTACTCCGGCTTCAAGAGCAATGGTCAAAATCTCTTCAAAGTTATTTAAGTCAATGCCGCCAGTTGGTTCTAAAGCAAAGTCGGCTTCTGCACAAGCTTTAGCAACAGCACGGAACTCTTCTTGGTGAGCGAGACCTTTCATAGGGAAAAATTTTAATGCATGTCCTCCCATATCTTTCATTAACGCTATAGCTGATTCTATTGGAACAACAGCTTGTTCTCCGACATTGGAACTTAACGGGCCAGTTGAAATAGTTACATAACCAACTTTTCCTGATGGAGATACCAAAGCATTGATCCAGCTCTCTTTCTCTCCTAGATTCGCTCTGGTTGCACCGACAGATGGAAACACTTGGTTAATATGACTCCCTTCATATGATTTCACAATATTTTCAACCACTGCAGCCTGTCTGTTATCACCTGCACCCAAACCAATGGATACAGCCCCATGGATTGCTTCATCATATTTTCCCATTGCGCTTACTGCTTCTTCCACCGTATCATAATTCTTCGATAGTACGCCGATTAGTACCTTTCCCTCTCCTGCTTCATATACTTCCTTTGCATTTTCAATACTATTCGCCAGAACGTTTAAAGCAACACGGTCCTTATAAAAAAATTTATCTATCTTCTTCATACTTCTTTTCCTCCTAGAATGTCAACGATTCGACTATAAATAACTTGACTATCATTTTCTTGTAACGGTCGTGGATCAATATCAAAGAATCCTTGTCTCACACCATAATCACGAGTATAAATAGCAATTTCGCCATGTTTTAGTTGATTCGTTACTTCCTTAGCTGATATAGCTGTAACAGCTTCATCAATGGTGATACGTGCTCTGAAGATAGAGCGTCCCGCTTCGTCCTGAACGATCGTTGCAGTGACACCTTCCATTGTATTTAATGATTGCAGTACTTCTAAACTCGCCTTTTCAGCTTCACTATTATCTTTTTTTACAAAATACTCATCCAATGCCTGCAGTAAGCCAAATGTAGATTCCTTTCCTACCTTCATACTTCTTCCAATATAATGAAGCTGTGTTTTGACCCACTCTACATAATCTTTTTTCCCTGCCACAATACCCGATGTTGGCCCTTCAATAGCTTTCGATCCGCTGTAAATTGCCAGATCAGCAATTTTCACATATTTTTCCAAATCTTCTTCCGCTGCTGCGTCAACAATAAACGGGATATTCTTTTCTTTAGCAACCTCTGCAGCTTCTTCAACAGAAATCATATTCTTTTGTACGGCATGATGAGATTTTACATACAAAATAGCCGCTGTATTTTCGTTTACAGCATCGGAGATATGTTCTTGTTTTCCTTCATTTGCATATCCTGCCTCCACTAGCTCGCCTCCACCAAGATAGATCATTGATTCAATTGGAGCACCGTAATGAACATTTTGCCCTTTCAACATGATAATCTCATTTTTCATGATTTTTTCTTGATGTATCTTTTCACTCAACCTTCTATTTCCTTTAGTGACCAATCCAGCGACAGATAAAACAATTCCACTTGATGCTGAATTTACAATAAGAGCAGATTCTGAATCCAGCATATCCGCAATATATTCGCCTGACTTATCCACTAAATCAGTAATTTCCACATAATTTTGTCCGCCTGTTTTCATTGCATCCATCACTGTATCAGATGGTGCAGAGACGCCAAGAATACTCATTCTGCCACTTGCATTTATGACACGTTTTAATCCATATCTGTCATGTAGTGAATTATCCATAATTAATCAACCTTTCAGTTATGATTACATATCTAACATGGTTTCTATAAAGTGAAACTTCAATCAGTGAGGGTTTTCTTTTCCCCCCCACTGATTGGGGTTGCAATAACATAGAACATCTACTGGAATACTTTGCTGCTATTCATTTTAAATTGGGAAAAATGCTCCGATTGCCATAGCACCTAAGATTGCTCCGCCCGCAACGGGTTTATTCCATAAATAAAAGAATGCTCCTCCAAGTAAAGAACCCAAGCCTACAGGGATGGATGCTGTTGCAGCAGAAATAATAATTAACGGTCCTAAAAATCTGCCAGACGAGTTACCTGCACCCATCATCACATCACTGCCAAATGTAGAATTAGCCTTTCCGACCGTAAACTTTTTAATGCCAATAACAACATAGCCTATTACCACGCCTATTAATAAGCCCGTTATTAAAGAGACAAAAAAGTTTTCTAGTGGTAAAACAATTCCTGCACCTAAAAGCAGTGCTGGTATTCCGATACCTACACCAGTTAGTATCGAACCACCTATATCAAGTACTCCTACTAAACCGCCTTCAAGTATACGTGCAAATAAAAAGCTAGCTCCAAATGCTGCCGCTGCACCATAGCCAGATCCTTGCATACCTGCTTCTAACAAAGCTACAATGGCTACTTCATTAAAAGCACCTACTTTATAAACGTAATACATATGCGTACCTGCAAAAATACCAGATGACAGAAGTGCTACAAAAATTGGGAACGACCAATCTGCAAACCAAAAACTCTTTTTATACATCGCATCACTTAGTTGACCATCAGTCATTTTATTTCCTCCTCACTAAGGGTTTATTAAATTATGAAGTCCTTGTAACCAATTTGGCACAGTAAGGTTGAGACTTTCAATCAGCTCTATATCAATTCCCCTAAAGAAGGCGCTTAAGATGAACAGCACAATAATAGCTGTCATTAATATTTTTGTGATGTTATTCCATCCAGAATCATCCACACCCTTACCTACCAATATACCTAGTACAACACCAGGAACAGCATTACCCATAATAATATGAGCTAGTCCGCCAAATATCGTCCCCCAAAAACCAGAACGTTTTCCGGCATCTAATGCAGCTAACCAAAATATGACCGGCATAGCCATATTAATAAGCCAATCCGCCGCTGGAGCCAATACTTCCAGCGCAACATTTCTAAGTCCCTCTGGAATAGATGCTGTTGTAGTACTTAAAAAAGCAACAACGATTGCTCCCACGATCGCCCCCGCTATACTCATTTTGAAAGGGTTATGCATGGTTTCTTCTATTGTTTTTCCTTTTCTTAAAAGCACGGCGACAGACCAATTGGGAATAATTCTATGATCTACATCCTGCGTAAGCGCGCCAGCTCCAACAGCTGATGCCCAAGCGTTAAAGAAGAAGCCCAGTCCAAATGAAAAATGGGATGCACGGTCACCTGCACAGGCATTCATCTCGCCAATCGTTCTGAATGCTCCCATTGATTGAGACTTCGGTGCATGGAACATCCTTGCTGCACCAGCACCTACGCCAAAACCGACAATCGCTCCAATAATTAATGATTTAATTAGAATAACTACGATTCCGCCCACGTATACCCCTCCTTAATGGATGGTGACTACCTTTTTTCTGCCAATTAAATTTGGCAGAATCGATTGTTTTTAAGTTTACATCTACTTTTAACGTCACATGACAACTCAATTTTTTACGCGGCATAAAAAAGAAGAAAAAACGTTCTGTATATTCTTCCATAGTTGCCTCCACTTCTTCTATGTTTTCTGGTTCCGCACGAATAACAAGCTGATTAATCTCAGAAAATATCTGTTTCTGAATTTTACTTAAAGCACGACTAACTGCCTCATCTTGTGTACTTCCCTTTCCAGAAACGGTTATTGTTACATGTTGGTTTTCAATCATGTGATTCATTCCCCTTGTATTTTCTTGTATTCTTCCACGATACGTTTGCCCAGGTCTTCTACATCCATGAACCCGAACCCTAATACTTTATAGCCTTCACGAATGGCAGTTACTCCTTCTTCAATAGAACGCATGCCATGTCTTGCTTTATATCCATATTTCGTTTGTGCTGTAATTGCTCCTGCTCCACCACTGCCGCAAAATGAAATTCCCAAATCCGCATCTACTTTATTCATTTCATCGCCGAGCTTCATGTCCGCTCCAATTCCCGGGACTACAATAGCTTCTCCTCCAGCAATTTCTACACCTTTTCCCACGTTTTGCCCTTTTCCAAGTCTATCTGCAATAACTACTTTTACCATTTAACTCACTCCTTATTTTGATTGATTATATTTAACTACTTCAAAATGAATCGATAATAAATACGTTTCATCATCTGAAATATGTTCTAATTGTTTTACTAATTCTCTAGCTTGTTTGATGGACTCTTGCGAAACTTCTTCAAATAACTTTTTATCTTCTACTTGCATTATTTCTTTTCTTTGATTTCTTTTCACCATTTCAGATATGTGATTTAATAAGGCTTCTCTTTGATCATCTTTTATTTCATATCCATTACTATCTATATAGTTCACTGCATCATTGTAAATACTTTCACAAACATCTGGATCTTGACTATTCATGAAATAGTTAGTTAGATCTTTTTTTTCCACATTCTTAACCCCTTTGATATACAATCTTTCCGTTTTTCCATGTTGTTTGTGGAATTAAACGTTGATTTACTTTCATCACTTCACCATGTGAATCGATTAGTTCTCTATCCTTTTTCTCAATATGAAACATTGTAATATCTGCTTTCTTTCCAGGTTCCAATGATCCATAATTCATTAAAGACAGCGTTCTAGCCGGAAGAATTGTAACGGATTCGATTAAATCTTCTAAGTCATATCCTACTGCTAATAATTTCGATATGGTATCCATTAAACTGCCAACTGGCTGTTCAAAATTCTTTTCATAAACATCTGTACTGATCGTAAATGGATAACTATAATTCTCTTTAAATCGTTTAATTGTTTGATATGAAAAGCTTGATGTTCCATGACCAACGTCAAATTTAACTCCCCGCTCTAGCGCCTCATGTGCTTCAGGTATTAAAGCTCCATCTTCATCAAGAATCCCGCCTTTTTTGCCATGAAAAGCATGCGTTACAATATCACCATTTTTTAATAAAGGCAGAATTTTATTTAATGGTGGAGGAGGTGAGCCAATATGCACCATGATGGGCGTATCCGTCTGATCAGCTAATTTGCGGGCATGTTCCAAAGGGCGAATACCCTGATTCCCGACCACCGATTGACTCATTCTGGCTTTCAACCCAACAATAGCCAGTTCTGAAGCTTTTATCGTTTCCCATGCACGTTCACTCATTAATTTTTCAGGAGCAGACAATTCATCCAATCCCTCTACTAAGCCCGTGGCGGATACATTTAATAACGACAATATTTCTGTCGTATGTTGATTGATAATTTTATCCTTAAATTGAGCATAATCTTTATACCCTGTACTTCCTGCATCAACAACTGTTGTAACCCCCTGATTAATACCGATTTTGTCAGCATTTATCCCAATTTGAGCAAAATTTTCAAATACGTGTACATGCATATCTATAAACCCCGGGGCAACATAGCTTCCCTTTGCATCCCATTCTGTCAGCAAATCTGTTTCCTCAATATCTTCTTCAGCTATTATTTCATCATCTTTCACATAGACATCTTTTTTAGTAAACGCTTTATTAACAGCGTTAAATACAATTCCATTTTTAATAATGGTAACCTTTCCCACAGCTTGCTTCCTCCTTTTCAATATAGAATAGGATCGCTTTTTTCTCATCTGCATTGGCCTGCAGACCTTGTTTTTTAAAAACTTCATCTACTTTCCGATAATCTTCTGTTTCTATAAAAGATGTATTTACAAGGTGATCATATTCCATTCTGAATTTAATACGATGAACCATGAGGAAAACATGCATTAGAAAAGCATCCTCCATTTTATGCTTGATTCTGCCTTTAAAAGCTTGCTTAATTCCCAAATATAGTTCCATTGCTTCCAATATAACTGCTCTGGAGTATTCTTCTGGATCATCGATATTGCTTTCATTTTTGTTGATTATCTGCTGTGCAATTACTTGATTATCACCAGTTAATTCACTTACTTTGTTCTTTAACTCTTTAATATTACTTTCGCTTGGTACCGGGTCTACCCATATCGTTGGTATAGCGGTTTCAATTGGAAATACACTAATGATGATGTCAAACGTATCCTTTTCCATAATCTCTTCTAAATCATCTAAGCCACAATATTGAATGATTCTAATCCGCGGCACTTCTTTTTCCACACGATTTTTTATAACACGTGCCACTCCTCTGCCGCTTGCACAAACATAGAGTGCTTTTAAAGGTTTCTTGTTTTCAAAAGTTGTTTCCATTGATACAAGAAAATGCAATGTAACAAATGAACTAATCATTTCAGACGTAAAATTATGTGATTCGATATATTTTTCACACGCTGTTTTAACAGGATGATAAAGATAATCATGCTTTGTTTTAAGATCTTCCATAAACGGGTTATTCTCTAATAAAATGGCATTTTCTTCAGTAAATTTATTAGAGAAATGGGACAATAGGTTTGTTTGTAACGTACTATCGTTATAAAAAGGAATGGAAAGTCTTCTGCTCACATAATGAATAATATTATTCGTCATTTCGATCAGGTCTTCGTTGTGATTATTTAATAAGGCATTTCTATAAATGTAAATGAATTCATCATTAGTTATCTCTAGGTTGAAATGTTCAAAAACATCATTTGCAACAGCATAGACGAACATTGCGAATGTTGACATGGACATATCTATCTCATCATTATTTCTTCCTAATTGAATAGCATTTTCTTTCGTTACTCGACAAACCGAAATCACTAACCTTGTAAATAGGGTGAAAATCTTAACAGAAGCAGGATGGTATTCAACCAATGATTGTTTAATAGATTTCATCAGTATTTCATCTATTAGTAGAACCACCTTTTTCATATCTGGTGAAAAGGAAGTGAGTTCTTCTTTAAATTTCAAATATATTTCTGGTCTATACGATTCCTCAATGACAATTTTGTATGTTAGTAAATATTCCGCGTGCTGCCGTATATCAACTTCTTCTCCTGCAATCGTGTATCCTTTTCTAGGAAGCATCTTTAACGTTATATTATTTTCAGCCAAGTGTTTTTCAACTTTTTTCATATCCTTATAAATCGTTTGCTTGCTTACAAGTAACTGATCAGCTAAGAATTCCGCCGTAATATACTTGCTGGGATGTAAACTTAGCAATAGGACAATACGGCGTATGCGTCCCTCTTCGCCCCAAATTTCTTCATCTACTGTCTCTAATAAGAGTTTGTGATAGATTTTCATTTTCTCTTTTTCATTTAAATTGGTAATCCAAAGGCCTTTAACCGGTTGTGACTGTAAATCTACTTGGTGCTTTTTAAACCAATACTTTACTTCCTTCATATCTGATTTAATGGTTCTAAGTGATACAGAACATTTATCAGCTAATTCTCGATAAAGTAGCGGCTTTTCACAATTCAACAACATAGATGCAATTTCTTTTTGTCTATTTGTTAACATGCTTATCACCCTTTTCCATCCCTGCTTTCATTATAGATTTATAAATCTGTGCCATACAGACAAACTTGGTTCCCTGTAGCAGTGCAAAAAATTATAACTATATAAAACCTATTAACCCAAAAGGTTCAACATTTTTTCCTGCCCTTCGTTCAAATACTTACCTCCAATCCGTTCGGAAGGAATATTTACTTCCTTGATTGCCATGTTTGTCGTACTAATATAGATAAGAGGATCATCATTATTATTTTATAAAAATAGTGTAGTATATAAGTGATGTAGTGGAATTTGATACAAATTATTCACAAAGCAAAGATACCTTTTAGACATGATTCAGAAGAGAGGATAATACTAATGGAGTAAATCAAAAGTCAAAAGGGAGAACAATTATTATTGGGGGTTAATGTAGACAAAATACTGCTATTTGCTCTCCACACCAAAAAAACTTGGATAAACAAGACAGCTTGTTCATCCAAGTTCTATGCACTTATGCAAAAGCATCAGCTACCTTAAATGTTGAATCCCCGTCTCCAACATTTCCATCTGCAGCAACGTCTGCTCATCCGTAATCGTTTTATCTTGCCCATTGATAACCGCTTCATATAAATCGTCATATACACGCCCATAATCGCCATCTACCGATTTCATTGTTTCCTCATGTACCGTTCCTTCTTCATCTACATAGGTCAGTACGCCATAATGACGCAGTGTATCGATGCCAAAGTCCTCGTTATCCGGCATATAGAATAACTTTAAATGCTCTTCCTGACGATCTTTTGTTTCTTTGATAAAGCATCCTTTTTTACCATGTACCACAAAGCTTGGTCTTTCTTTCAATCTGAAATAGCTGGATTTCACCGATACTTTTAAACCGCCATAATATAAATCTAAATCGAAATAATCGTTCATTCTTCCCTGTCCTAATAATTGCTTCACATCATAATGGATATTATCGGGTTTGCCAAAATAACTGATGACCTGATCCAGGGTATGGCAGCCATGTCCATACAGAAATGATGCATTAGGGTCAAATGAATCGGCAGACTCGGGTACCTCGGGACGATAATAGTCATAATGCATCTCCACTTCCAGCAAGTCCCCAAGCTTTCCTTCTTCTATCACTTTTTGAACAGTTAAAAAATCACTATCAAATCGTCTGTTTTGATAGGCCTGGACAATCAATCCTTTTTCCTTTGCCAATGCAAAAATTTCTTTTGCCTGCTCTGAGGTTTCCATAAAAGGCTTTTCGACTAAACAGTGCTTATTATGCTCTAATACTTGTTTTGCATATTCATAATGGCTGTCATGTTTTGTACAAATCACAATAAGCTGAATGTCCTCATCACGTAACAATTCCTCTAAATCTGAAGTGTAATGCACTCCTGCATGTTTATCCCAGCTATCGTTCGCAGGGGTCCTCCGGTAAATGGTTTTCACTTTGATATGTTCTCTTTGCATTACGAACGGCAAATGATACCTGTTCGTGCTTTTCCCGTTTCCAATATAACCAATAGTAAGCATAGCGACCTCCTAAAATAGATTTGTCTTTATTTATATATCGTTAACGTCTTCTTCTGGATTCTGGCATGGAATAAAAAAGCACCTCCTTCATTTGATAGTTTTATCATACCAGGAGGCACCTTTTTATTTATACATCTAATCGTCAAAAATCATCTGAAAAAGATTTATTACATCAGGTTGATGGCATGGAATACAACACCAACTACGAACAATCCAAGAATCATCGTGATTGGTGACACTTTCTTCCGGAGCAGCCACATACAAAGGAGTGTCAGCAGCAGCCCGGCAAGACCAGGAATCAAACTGTCTAAGTTATCCTGCAGCGTCGTGACATCTGTTTGGGTCAATGACCTGCCCTCTTCCTGTTGTAACAATGCGGACTGAATTCCTTCCGCTCCTCCAGGCAAGCTATCCCATTCAATATAAGCACCTTCATCGAGCTGAACTTCTGCGACGGTCGGGGTAAAGGAGACATCCACCCATCGGTTTACCAATGCCCCGAGAATAAACATACCGAGTATTGATGCGCCCTTGGTAATATCCTGGAGCAATCCGCCAGATAAGTCATCCGTGATTTTTTCCCCTGCTTTGTAACCAAGTTCCTGTGAGTACCATAGGAATCCCATCCGAATCAAGTTCCATGCTACGAAGAAAATGATTGGTCCAAGGATATTACCAGTCACTGCAAGTGAAGCCGCCAATGAACCAAGAATTGGTCTGAGGGTAAACCAGAAAATAGGATCCCCAATACCTGCTAACGGCCCCATCATTCCGACCTTAACCCCTTGAATCGCCTTATTGTCCACCGGAGCACCGTTTGCACGTTCTTCTTCAAGTGCCAACGTTACACCAATAATCGGAGAAGCAACATAAGGGTGTGTATTAAAGAACTCTAAGTGACGCTGCAGTGCAGCCGCACGATCTTCTTTTGTCTGATATAATCTTTTGATTGCGGGAATCATGGAAAATGCCCAGCCGCCATTTTGCATCCGTTCGTAGTTCCAAGAACCTTGAAGGAATGTGGAGCGCCACCAAATAGCAATACGATCTCTTTTTGATAATTTGATTTCTTCTTGTGCCATCTTCATGTCCTCCTTTTTTTAATAGTCATCAATAATATCGCCTAAAGGATCACCAGTGTTTCCGCCGCCACCGGAGCCGCCTTGTTTCGTAAGTGCTATATAAATAAGTGCAAGTGCTACACCAATACCGCCAAAGCCTACAAGCGTAATATCCGGAATCGTCGCCAGTACGAAACCAATGGCAAAGAATGGCCATACTTCTTTGGTAGCCATCATGTTGATAACCATGGCATAACCAACCGCTACTACCATTCCGCCGCCGACTGCCAGGCCTTCTGTTAACCAGTCAGGCATCGATTGGAGCATCTCTCTAACCGGTGTTGCACCGATAGCTACAATCAATGCAGCCGGAATAGCAATACGTAAACCCTGCATGCAGATAGCAACCACATGCCACATTTCAATTTTTCGAATGTTGCCGTCCTTGGCCGCTGCATCCATTAAATGGACAATCCCTGTAGCAAGCGTCCGAACGATGATAGTTAATAACAGACCTGCAACTGCTAAAGGAATAGCAATCGCCATAGCTGAGTTTACCCCCGCTGTTCCCTGTCCGCTTAAAACAAGAATAATTGCTGATGCAACAGAGGCCAAAGCTGTATCCGGTGCAACAGCAGCTCCAATATTTGCCCAGCCTAAAGCAATAAATTGCAGCGATCCGCCTAAAATAAGACATGCGGTTAACTCTCCGCTAACCAGACCGATTAACGTACAAGCTACAATGGGCTGATGAAACTGGAATTCATCCAGGATTCCTTCAATACCAGCTATAAATGCAATAATAATAATTAATATTATTTGAATAATAGTTAAATCCATGATGATTAATCCTCCTTTTCCTCTAATGATTTAGGATTATTTCTGTCTGTCTAATTCTGCTTGCGCTCTTCTCAAAATCTCATCCATATTCCCATATGAATCAGCTGGAACCTTACGCACATCAAAATCCACGCCTAATTCCTTCAACTTTTTGAACGTATCGATATCATTCTGGTCAAAGGCAAGTACCTTATTGGGCTGCACTTTTCCAGTAGAATGGGACATCGATCCGACATTGATCGTATCCAGCGGAACGCCGCCTTCAATAGCTCTCAATACATCCTGAGGATTCTCGAATAGAAGCAATGCGCGCTGTCCGCCAAAATGCTGATCATCCTTTGCGAGCTCCACCATTTTCTGAATAGGAACCGTATGTGCCTTGATACCTGACGGAGCAGCTTGTTGAATCAATTTTTTACGTAATTCATCCTTTGCTACCGTGTCTGATACAACGATGATACGCGTGGGCGATGTACTTCTTGTCCACGATGTTGCCACCTGTCCGTGCAATAGGCGGGAGTCAATCCGTGCTAACACGTAGTCAAATGACCCGGGAGCTCCTGCACTGGCTCCAGAAGACGCAGAAGCAGATTCAGCAGATTCTTCCGGCTCTAATTCCTCCGGTTTTACCTTCACTGCATCCTTCGCCGTATCAATAATATGAGCCGCTATTTCATGCGCTGTGTTCATAGAAAAGCGCGATGCATAAGATTCGATTACCATTGCTAAGTTCAACCCAGCAACGATAGCCCATGTATCTTCATGTCCCTCCATCAAGCTGCTTGCCTGATTAAAGGGGGTTCCACCCCAAAGATCGACTAAGAATAATACTTCATCCTGATTGTCGAAAGAAGCAATGGCCTCTTCCATTTTTGCTCTTACGTCATCCGGACCTTCACTCGGCATCAACGTAACAGCCTTGACATTCTCTTGCTCTCCAAAGATCATCGCTCCAGACTGCAAGATACCTGTCGCAAATTCACCATGGCTGGCAATGATAATTCCTACCATCTTTTTAACCTCCTTTTTATGTTTGTTAAGGCTTCAATAGATATGGCAAGCTCTTAAAGCAGTATGTTTGCAAGCTTTGTAAAACGCTTTCAGCACCAATAAAAAAAGACATGAGAAAAAAGCAGGTTAAATGAAGATAAAAAGACAGAGATGTCCTTCCTCTTCGCTTTAATAACTACCTTTCACTCATGCCTGATCGAATCAGTAACACGTAAAATATAATTGCAAGTGTTTATTTAATTTATATTATGTTCGAAAGCGTTTTAACCATCTATCTAAATAAAAAGCTTTCCAATTACTTTAATGAGCTTCTTTCCTTATTATAGCACCCTGTTTTTCCCCTTTCAAGAGGGATTTTTTCTTGTGCCATTTCTGTAACTGTTTCTTCGTTAACCTGTCCCGATATCCCCCCGGAAAACGAGAGACCTCTATCCACGCCGGACTCAAAACAATTAACTTTTTGATTTCTTACGCTTGAAATTGCGTTTAATGACTTCAAAAGCACCTAAGGATCGAACCATACGATCAGGGTCAACATATTCACGAATTGCCCGAAACACCTTTTTAGGCTCTTTCGATGAGAATGAAAATGTTCCATTCTTCTTCGTTTGAATGGCATAACGCGGGATCCATTTCCCTTTGAACATGACGGAAGCAATCACGTAATCTATTTCCTCCCAAGGAATTTGAATATACTTACGGGCATCCCGTTTATTATAGAATTCAAATCCTTTATCGCCAATCATAATCTTACCATACTCTGAAACTAATACATGTGAGGTTCCATCAATAACTAAATCTACTTTTGTATTGATTGATTGGACCATTTCATCTTCCCCCTCATCTCTTTATACGAATTATTATACATGGTTTGGAGGGGGAAGTAAAAATAGTTTGAATGACGAGCCATCTTTCAAGCTTTAAATAAAGGACGTTATCAAAGAACCCCAAACGAGTGTAAAGAGAGCTGCAAAAATCATTGCTAAGGAGGAAAAGACAGATTCCTGTTTTCCATATTCCAAGGCTTTATTCGTACCGACACCATGCGCTCCCATCCCTAAGGCTAACCCTTTGGCGATTGGTGTTTTGATAGACAGCCATTTCAGCACATTCGGACCTACGATTCCTCCCACGATCCCTGTGATAATCACAAAAACCGTCGTCAATGTCGGCAAGCCGCCAATCTCTTTCGATACCTCCATGGCAATCGGAGTAGTAATCGATCGGGGAAGAATCGACACAATAAAATCATCACTGAGATGAATTAATTTGGATAATAAAAATGTGGAAATCATGGCCATCAGTGTTCCCGTGGTAATACTGATAACAATGGTTTTCATATATTTTTTTATAATCGGCAGGTTCTTATAAATCGGCACCGCAAAGGCCACTGTCGCCGGTGCAAGCATATGTGATAAGAATTTGGAGCCCTGCATATAATCATTGGCGGACACATGCATGATAGAAATAATCGCGATTAATAGGATTGGCGCTAACAATAGCGGATGAAAAAGAGCAAAGTTCATTTTTTTATAAAGCATTTTAGAAACAACATAAACCAAATACGTTATTACCGTAAACAGCACAATAATCAATGCGATTCCCCCTTTTTCGCAGCAGATACTTTTTCTGCCGTCCAAGCAGTCAGACCCATAACAATTATCGTACTAAGGACAATCAAGCCAACAATCTCTAACCCTTGTATGCTGAAAATCTCTTCATAATTGATGATTCCCACAGCAGAAGGAATAAAGAACAACAGCAGCTCTGCCATTAACCATTTCGCACCTTGATCGACCCACTCTAACTTGATAACACCACAGCACAATGCCGCGAACAAGAGAAATAATCCAAACATAGACGCGGGAATAGGCAATGGAATAAAATATTTTAACACTGCTCCTAAGAGCAGAAAGACATGTAAAAAACAAATTTGTAAAATAACCTTTAAGACTCTCACAGGCTTTCCCTTCTTCTATACGTAATATAAAACATCTGCTATCTATATTACGCCCCTCCAATCCATTCGTAAAATACATATTAATTATCATTTTCATGAATCAAAGTTATAATGAATCCGTTAGAATAAAATCAATAAACTTCCTTCCTGCGTTGGAAATATATTTCCCTTTTTTCGTGATAACCGCAAGCTTCCACATAATCGTCGGTTCGAGGTCAATAATTTGTATATCCTTCGTAAACAGACGGTTACAGATAGACTCCGGTAAGATCGTTACTCCTAAATCAGCGGCCACCAGCTCCGACATCAAATCCCATTGCATGCTCTTAAATAAAATTTTCGGTTCAAAGCCCGCTATCGTAAAGAAATGATTGCGGATAATTTGATTTAAAGCAAAATCCTCATGATAAAAAATAAATTCTTCATCCCTTAAATCCTTTACATTTACTTTCGAATAGGAAGCCAGCGGATGATCCTTCTGAACAATCAGCTTCATTTTCTCTTTCACAATCGGATAAACATTAAAAATGCGCTCATCTAAAGGAAGCACCGCCACACCAAGCTCAAACTCCCCTTCCTCCACACTTTTAACAACCCTGGCGCCGCCATATTCCGTGATATCTAATTTGATATTCGGATAGCTGCGATGAAAATTTTTCATCACTTCCGGGAAAAACAGACTCCCGATAAATGGTGGAAGACCGATATTCAGCTCTCCTACCGATAAATTCGTTAAATCACTTACTGTTAATTTCATTTCATCTACTAAGTTCGTTATTTTTTGTGCGTATTCCAATACCGTTTTCCCTGCATCGGTTAAGTCCATTGTTTTGTTTGTCCGGATGATTAGCGGGGTTCCTAGTTCTTCTTCTAAGGATTTGATGGACTTGCTTAGGGCTGGCTGAGAGATATGGATTTGTTCGGCGGCTTTGGTGATGCTTTTTTGGTTTGCTATTTCTTTGAAGTAGAGTAGTTGTTTTAGTTCCACGGGGTTCACCTCTTTGTTTTAGCTATAATTAATATATCATTTTTTAAGGAATCCATACTATTATACAGAACCAGGTTAATAACTAACTGACTTGGGAAATTTTATAAGACGCTAGATCACAATATAAAAAGGAATCACGGGAAGCCTCTCTTAACTCCCCCGTAATTCCTTTAATGAGAAGCTGCTTATCAGCTTTATAAGCAGCTTCTCTACAAATTTTATTTTCTCATTCAGGTGAATGATATACTTACAAATCAATCACTTAAAGCTTAAATCGCCTTACCAATCCATTTAATTCCTCAGCAAGCTGGGATAATTGCTCGGAACTTCCCGCTACCTCATCCATTGCACCGCTTGTTTGTTGCGTAGAAGCAGAGGTCTGCTCAACACCTGCAGCTGCTTCTTCGGAAATAGACGCTATTTCTCCAATTGAGCCATTCATTTCCTGGGTATTCGCAGCAATATCAGCTAAATTACCAGATACCAGATTAATATTTTCTGCCATTTTTGATATGGATTCGTTGATTTCATTAAAGGTTTTTCCAGTCGTCGTGATTTGGTTGGTTCCCATCTCTACTTCTGTATAACCACCTTTTAAGGATTCGACGACAGCACTTGTTTCACTCTGAATATTCATTACGATATTTGTAATATCTGTAACTGAAACAGCCACTTGTTCCGCTAGCTTCTTAACCTCATCAGCCACAACAGCAAAGCCTTTTCCATGCTCACCTGCTCTTGCTGCTTCAATCGCTGCATTTAATGCAAGGAGATTCGTCTGATCTGCAATATCTTTGATCATGGAAACAAGATTTGATATTTGTTGGGACTGTTCATCCAGCCCTTCTACCTTTGCAACAGTTCCTTGAACAATCCGGTCAATTTTAGACATTTGATCTGTGGTAGCTGCCATTGCCTCGCTGCCTTTATTTGTCATTCCCAGCACTTCATTTGAATACTCTTGAACGCGTTCGCCATTAACATTGACTTCTTGTACTTTAGCAGAAAAGGTACCCATGATTGACGCTAAGTCACTAGCACTATTCGCCTGTGTTTCGGAACCTGATGCCAATTCCTGCATCGTGATGGCCACCTGATCCGAACCAGATTTCACTTCATTTGCCGCCTGCGTTAATTCCTCACTTTGATTGGTAACTGTTTCGGACACAGCATTTATTTGTGTGAGTAAGTCACGTGTGTTGGTTGCCATTTCGTTGGCGGCGTTAACCAGCTGTCCAACTTCATCTCTGGAATCGGTTTGTAGGTCTTCCTGACTTAAATCTCCACCTGCAATAAGCTTCATTCGCTCCATTACGGTTTTAATCGGCTTTGTAATGACTCCTGCCGTAATAATTGCTGATGCAATGCTGAGAATAACAATCAAAATCGAAGCAATAATAACAATGGTTAATGTTTGCTCTCCATTATCAATAATCCCTTCCCCGTGCTGATTTATCTCTTCTTCCGAATTCGCTGCCAGTTCCTCATATCCAATCATGATTTCACGGACGATTGGGGTTAATTCATTAAGATTCTCTATGGCTGTATCTTGATCGCCGCTTTCATATACCGCAAACACATCTTCAGCAATTGCTGTTCGCCACTCGACGGTTTCGTTAATCAAATCATCAAATTCTGCCGTAACACCGACACTTCTTGCTAATTCTTCAAATTCGGTTCCTTGTTCCGTATATTCTTCAAAGCGGTCCTTCATCGTACTGTCTCCGCTTAATATGTAACCACGGGCTGTTGATATCCGGTTAGCCATCGTTGTTTCCATGCCCTTGTTTGCAATTAATTGCTGAAGATCGTTTTCAATTATATTGGTTGTATCCTGATTGACCTGTTTAATAGCTGTGTAATTATATATACCTAATATAATCACTAATAAAATAACCACCGAAAATGCAGCTATTACTTTGCTTTTGATGCTTTTGAAATTAAATATCTTTTCCATTGTTCTCTCCTTCTTTATATAAAAAATGGAACACTACGCGATTATCTTCAAGCTGTACACTGGAGATTCTATCTATTTTCTGATTGGGTAAGGGCAATTTTATTTTTAAAATTGCTGAGTCCGAACTTAATGATTTGTCTCGTGCGAAGATGTGTGGTTTGTATACGTTTATAGCGTGGAGGCTATGGTTGTACGTTAACCGAGAGAGGTCATAGTGCCTTTTTTTATATCGGCTTTTCAGGAGATTTTTAAAGGGAGAAGTTGATAAATTTTGGAATAAATATACAGATATAAATACTAAACCGTTTTCTCATGATGCTCACAATAATTTGGTTTAAAGCAAAATTCTTATAATAAAAACCATTATTTTAATCTATAAAATTCGTGGAGTTAAATGCGTCTGTTATTCATCTCGTCCCAGATAGTTCTGGCATGAAACTTAGGTACTTTCCTAAGTTAAGAATATATATAGGTTCTAATTTCGTATAATTGATAGAATACAAATTCATTATCCCTATATACCATCTCCATTATAGCATCTAAAATAAATGATAATACTTCTTTTCCTATTCCCTATTTTCTATGAAATAACATACAATAGCTTACCTTAGCATTGTAAAAGGATGATGCCACACTTATGAAATAAAGTTAATACGAGCACCCGAAAGAATTTTTCCACTTCCTAAACTAATTAAAAATAGCTATACTATTGATAACTATTTTTAAGGAGACAAATTAATTTGACTAGTTATGAAATCGAAGACTCGACATATTTAGATGAAATTGAGGCAAATGCAACTGGACACAGAATAAAATTCTTAGCTCGGAAAGCAGGCTTATCACAATCAGAATTAGCAAAATTATTAAAAAGAGATGAAAAAACAATTTCTAATTATTATTGTGGAAAGTCTCTGCCTGACAAAGTTGATTTAATAATACTTTCAAAAATATTAGGAACGGATTATGACAATCTTTTAGTATATAGAGGGGATTTAGAAGGTTATCAACGAATTGACTATTACTCAATAGAATACAACGGAAAAGAAAACGAAATTAATCACGAAGCCATCAGTCGGGCCACGAAGGAAAGTAAACTATTCGATCCACATACAAAAGGACGTTGTAATATCCGCAATTTAGAGGAAGCTGGTTACTGCTTAGCGTTTTTTTGTTATTTAACTTAATTAGATATTAAAAAAAGGATGATGGACGCGTTGCTTTCAAGTGGAGGAGTTCACAGCATCTATATGCATCATATTTTTGAATTTGATCTTTGGCGAAAACTATCAAGTAAACAAAACGATGATTGTAAAGCACAGTTTGCTATATGGCGCGGTAAGGATAGTTAAAATATGGAACCTAAACGCTATTTTCAGGATAAGCATTACTCATCGCATAATATTCATATAAAAATCTCCAGCCCAGACAGGGAGAACAAGCTAATCTGCCTGAGCTGGAAACATGAGTGTTCACTAATTATCGTTTTTTCTTTTCTTTTAATTCTACTAAAAATGAAACGACTGAATACGGTTTTATTTCCTCAGAAGCATCGACAGTCTCTTCCATTGCATTTATTGGCGTTACGTTCGATATATTGCTATCTTTAAATTTATCCATCAATTCGTTTATTGCCACAGATTGATAAGTCGGATTTTCCAATCGGATTATAAACTTCTCAGGGTAATAGTAAGAATTATAACAGCTGCTTACAAAATACTGATTATCTATTTCCAGCAGACTAAATCTAGTCTCCGTCAATGTAAGCTCCTGCCTCTTTGGTTGAATTTTATTATCAATTCGATTAATAAAGTAATTAAAGTCCTGTAATTGATAATAAACCGACGGAGATTCTTCATAACGCCTCCATTCAGTAACAGCCTCTTCCGAGAAGGCTTCATTCCCTATATTAATTGCAAAATTATATTGCATATTCTTATTTAATAGTTGGGCTGATGGGGTTTCCATCATTATATGCCCTCTTTTTGTAGTATCCCCTGAAGCTCTGCCAGGTCGATAAGCTAAATCTGGCTTACCTAAGCTATCTGTGGTTGCAAATAAAGTAATATATAAATCATTTTCTCTGTATTCATATTCTTTTGTATCCTTTGTATGAAACGTAATGGTATTATTTACGGTTTCAACGGAAACGATGCCATCAAATGGCTCTACATTTACAGGTTTTTCAGAATAGGTATTTTCCCAACCTTTTTGGCTTTGATTTGTTCTACGTATATAGCCAAATGGTAACGCAGCAGTTGCTTTACGAATCCGGCTACCTGCATTTATCTTTAATCTCATTCTATGATTCAATACCGTATTTATAAAATTCAAGTTTCCTCGGATACAATCATCTTCAGCAAGTGTGAAAGTGATAAGAAACGAGAATTTGACGGTTTTTGCTCCAGCTAATCTATCCTCCATATTATGAGGCAGCTGTATTTCTCCAAAGACCTTCATTTGCTGCATACCATCTGCTTTGTGTACCTCTGCATTTTTGTAATCAAGTCTAATAGACTCGTCTCCATAAATTGGAGAATAATCATACGTATCGCCGGCATTGCCCTCATCATAAATAGAGATAAAATCCGTGATTATAGCTTCATTCCTCTCCAACACCAACTCATTTTCTTCAAAGGAGAGCGTCATATGTGAATTAGCTATTTCTTTTATTTCTGTTCTTACCAATTCTTGTGCCGAATACTCAGAATAACCAAAAGATAACACACGGTATCCTAAACCTGGTAGTTCACACGCTAAGCGTATAGTCAGAATATAATATCCAGGTTCAGTAATATATCGATTACCCGCTGGTGTCTCTTCAAGTATATTCTCTCTGCTGTCTACATAATCTACTTTCTCAATAGTAAAATCTCTATCATAAAAATGAATATCTTTCCTTTTTGTTAGTACTTGAATGGTTTTATAACCCCGGAACTTATGAGGCTCCGTATTCAATAGAAGAATGTCTTCATTTTTTAGTTTTAAAGCTTCTGCCATTTGTTTCATAATTGTGTTTTCCATACTATCGCTAATTTCATTGGCTTCCTTTAATCGGTGCCGAATATCTTCAGCAACAGAATCAGAAACACAGCCGGCCAAGCTATCATGCGCTTGTGATTCGAGCAGCTTTTTCCATGCTTTTAATAATAAGCGATTACTGAAACGAATACCTAATTGATTGGCAATTACCAATATTGGCTCTATTCTTTTTATTAGCTTCTGTTCTAATTGATAGATTGATTGCTTGATATCCATTCGAACACTGCCAATTGTTTTATGAACTCGTGCCAGCACAGGAGAACGGAATTCTCCAACATACGTTTCTAAGTCTTTTTGTTTTATCTTTTCCAAAAAATCCTGATAACTGCTGACTTGATAATGATACCTTCCTAATTGGTTGATGCTTTTCACCTTCCCATTAAAATTTGTAATAATCGCAAGCTGGTCATTACCTGAGGGAATTAGTATATCTTCTGTGTCAGTAAACTTTTTGATAAAATCAACTGCAGGATCTAAACGTCCGGCTACGTACTCAGTGGTGGGTTCAAGAAGCATTCCTGTTCCATAACCCTGAGGCAGATTCAAAGCATAAATTTCTTGATGATCACCTAATCCACGCCATTTAAAATAAGGTGATTGAACGTGCTTACCTAAATGAACACCTCTCCATAAAACCACATTATCTAAACCAGCTTCCTTCAAGATGACCGGAATTTGTGCATTAAACCCAAAAGTATCCGGTAAATAGCCAATTGGCATATAGTCTCCATACTTCTTACTTTCAAAAACACCAATCATTGCATTGCGTAATATTGATTCACCAGAAGTAAAAAAAGCATCTGTCTGTGTATACCATGGACCAATGAATAATTGTTTTTGCGCAATCAATCGTTTAATATCTGTTAATCTTTCTGGATATAATTCAACGTATTCATCAAGTATAGAAAGCTGACCATCCAAAACAAAGCTGGCCTGCGGATTACTTAATAATTCATCAATAGCATCTGAAAATAATTGATCGCTCAAAACTAAAGCATCCATCGACGTAAAATACCATTCTCTATCCCAATGTGTATGATTAACAATGTGTACATTTGTCATTAGCTTTCCCACTCTTTTTCCCATTCTTCTTCATCAAAATCATCCTCATCCTCTAATTGATTTGCTTCAGCTAATTCCGGTTCTTTACGCAATAGTACCGTAGCAATCGCTACAAACAGAGAACCTACAGCAATTGATAAAATATAGACTGGCCATTTATCTACCGTAAACCAACCATAGAACCCGCTAATTGGAGCTTGGTTAACTGCTCCCAGACCAATAGCCATGGATGAGCCAATAGCAGAGCCAATTACCGTGCACGATATGACCTTTATAGGGCTCTCCACTGCAAAGGGAATAGCTCCTTCACTCACACCGACAAGCCCCATGACAACAGAAGATTTACCGGCTTCTCTTAACTCTCTATTATATTTTCGCTTTGCTATAAAGGTTGCCAGACCCAATCCAATTGGCGGAATAATAATGGCAACCTGTGCAGCCGTATTCGGACCATAAATACCACTTGTTAATAATGCCATTGCCGTCGTAACAGCTGCTTTATTTACCGGCCCGCCAAGGTCAAAACCTACCATTGCTCCAACAATTGCCGCCATAATAATTTGATTCCCGCCGCTCAAACCATTTAGCCAGTTCTCTAACCCCGTATTTAAGGAGGCAAAAGGAACACCGATAATATATTGAATAGCTAATAATGTTATCAAGGTGCCGAAAACCGGAACTAAAAAGACAGGAACAATCGAAGACATAGATTTCGGTAGCCGCACATTATTTTTAATCCATAAACATACATATCCAGCGATCAAACCAGCTGCTAAAGCTCCCAGAAAACCTGCCTCAATATCCTTTACCAGCATCCCACCAACTAACCCTGCTGCAATACCTAATTTATCGGATATAGAATATGCTATAAAAGCAGCGATAACTGGAAACATTAAATCTAATGCAATACCACCAAACCCATCAATATCATGTAAAAGGCGGATGATAACATTTCCGCTTTCAGCATAAGATTCATCCCAGATGTCTTGGATTCCAAACATAGAACCTCCAACACGTGAAATAGCCATAATAACTGCTCCTGCAATAACTAAAGGTATCATATATGATATCCCGGTCAATACATGATTTTTTATGTCTCTTGCAACATTTCTCATCTCTATCCCCTCTTTCTTTACTGATTGTCCACTAGTGCAAGAGCATCACTAATGACTTTCTCAGCATCTTTGATTGGTGCTGCCACAGGTACATGTAAAATTCTCTGGTGATCAAAACGTTCTTTATCTCTTACTTTTGTATCTACTGCAAAAATGACTACTTCACCAATATTGACATCCTTTTCGGTCAGTTCATTTTCAATCCCTGTTGCTCCTTGGGTTTCTACTTTTAGTAAATGCCCCATAGATTTTGCTGCTTTTTTTAACGCTTTTGCTGCCATATATGTATGTGCAACACCTGTAGCGCACGCTGTTACTGCAATAATTTTTCTCTTCATAATCAATTCCTCCAATTAACTTAATATATTTACGATTTTTTGTTTATCCGTTTCCTTTTTTAATTTCTCTACCACATCATCGTCCATTAATTTCATTGAGATCTGCGATAGTAATTTTAAATGTGTATCCTTCTTGTCTTTCTCCGGAATAGCGAACATAATAACAACAGAAACAGGTTGATCATCTAAAGATTTCCATTCTACCGGAGTTTTTAATTTTCCCACAGCAATAGCTGCTTCCAACACTCCCTTTGATTTACCGTGAGGAATAGCAATGCCCCCTCCGACCCCTGTAGTTGATTGTGATTCTCTTTCTAAAACGGAACCGATGTATGCATCTTTATTTGTTAAAACTTGTTTTTCATTAATTTTCTCACTTAACTTTCTAATTACTTCCTCCTGTGTTTGAGCTTCCATATCTATTTCTACTTGCTGTACATTTAAAATTGTCGCTACATCCATCATTTTCTTCCTTTCAAATATGTCCATACTTGTTGATAATCGCCCTTAGTCAATTTCTGTTGAACGGGATGATCAATAATTTCTAATAAAGCATCATATATTTGCTCCAGCTGCTGAGGTGATTCATCCTTGATACAAATAAAAAATACAAATTTCACTTGTGTTGTGCCCCAATTGATTGGATTAGCTAAACGTAAAAAGGCTATTTTCGATTGGTTCACATATTTAGGGTCCCCATGAGGTGTTGCAAACCTTCCAAACGATGTGAAAGATAAATTTTCTCTGTTTTTCACTGATTCTATTATCTCTGGTTGTACGATATCCCTTTGAGCTAATTCATCAACGAGATAGGTGAGAACATCATCCACCGAGCTTAAATCCTTATCTAAAAACAGTGTATTTGACGATATTAACTTTGCGAATGCTTCCTCTTGCTTATCATTTGATTTCTGTTTTTCATGAATTTCCTCTTGGATCCTTGCTTGATCATGAATGTCTAGCAATGGTGAAATTACTAATACCTTTCTATTTTCAATTTCTAGGTTCACCGTACTTAAAATCAAGTCTTCTATTACTTCCGTGTGAAATAGCTGTTGTACAGATAAAATCCTGAAAACCTCTAATTGAGAGAAATTTTTCCTCATTCTTGCCGCCAATAGCTGTGACGTTCCTTTTCCACTGTTACACACAATCAACACCTTTAACTTGTCTTCAGATAACTCTTCTATCCGTTCTTTATATGCCTGAATATGCACCGCTAAAAAAGCAACTTCATCGTCAGGAACTGAAATCTGAAAGGCTTTTTCGAGTCTGTCTTTAATATAAATTGCTTCTTCAAAGGAAATAGGAAAATACTTCTTCACATCATCTAAAAACGGATGTTTGATTGGCAAATGAAACAATAATCGATTAACAGCCATTTTCAGATGACTTACTATTCCATCCAGAAGCTTTTGATCATAGGATGGAAGGAAATCACGAATAACAGTCAGCACCGTATCCTCTATTCTTGTTTCCGGCTGATAGAACACAGCATCTTTCTTCTTTAATCGGTTATTATTGGACTCCAAGTGCATTCGGATATAATACAGTTCATTCTGTGATAAAGTAACTTGAAAGCTAGCTTCTATCAGCTGAATTAATAGTCTGGCTTCTTCCTGAAATTCCTCTGATAATTCTTCTTGTACAGGCTCTTTGAGATTCTTACCTTCTTTTATCCGCTCAATTGCAATGAGTAAATGCAATAATAACGATTGATATCCAAAATCGCTAAATACAAAATTGGTACTCTCTACAAATTCTTGTAAAACCTTATTTAACTGAATCAAACTATCTTTATTAAAAAAATCGCTTACAAAATCAGGGATGCTCTCTAACAAATGAATTAAATATTCCTCACGCTTTACGATATGCCAGTTCTGACCCCAAAAATAAAGAATTAAATCCAAGGCCAGCTTTCTTCTTTCCTGCTCCATTAAATTTAGAAAAGAACCCCTGCCTGGGATACGGTCAATAGTGACATTAAACAACTGGAATACGTTCGTTACTTCTTGTAAATCTTTTTCCATGGTCGATTTACTAACGAATGTAATATCCATTAAGTCTTGAAGTGTAAAGTAATCCGTTTTTTGTAAAATGTTGAAACAAAGAAATTGAATTCTCTCCTCACGCGTTTGAAGCCTATTTACGTTAGCTTTCTGATTAATCATTGAATAAATTTTCTCTCTATCCCCTCTTAAAAACACACCAACATTCGCCTTACGAATAAGTTCAACGTCACTTCCTTTGAATAAAGATTCAATGTTATTTAAAGATTGGGTAATGGTTTTATTAGATAATCCCATATACCTTGCAATTTGAGTCACTGTCGTTTTTTCTTCTACAAGCAAATATTTTATTATTTCTTGCTCCCTTATACTCAAATCCATTGTGATTCGCTCCCTCTATACTTATATCCTATTAGTAAAGCCAATTTGTGAAAACCCTTTCTTTTACATGAATGATTCATGTAAAAGGTGGGTTGTGGGTGATATGTAATGTTTTTTATTTAATATATAGTGCCCTTTTACGAATTGAATCGATAGATCATTTTTTTCTACTGGCTATCTTATCCATAGAGATTCTGAATACGGATAAACAGACGAATTCTAAAGGAATTGCTATCAATCGTCACCATTCTAGTCTTAATAATGCTTGTTTCACCCATAATAACCAATCTGGTATAATAATACATAATAGACGACAACTAGGAGTGAATAAAGTGAATAAAAAAAATATACATGTTGTTGGCGCAGTAATTATAAAAGACGATAAAATTTTATGTGCGCAACGTGGCGAATCAAAAAATCTGTCCTATAAATGGGAGTTTCCAGGTGGGAAAATAGAATCTGGCGAAACACCTCAGCAAGCGCTAAAGCGTGAAATTCAGGAGGAAATGGAATGTGATATTGCAGTTGGAGAAAAAATCGATCATACCGTATATGAGTATGACTTTGGAATCGTTCATTTAACAACTTTTTATTGTACCTTACAAAAGGGAAGCCCCATTTTAACAGAACATCATAGTATTAAATGGCTTTTTAAGTATGAACTTTCATCATTAGATTGGGCTCCAGCAGATATTCCAACTATTGAAAAGCTAGAAAACATGTAAAGCAAATTTCAAGGGAAGGAAGGAAAATATGGATCATTTTCTCCAAGACTTAAAGGATTCTTTATATAAAGGTTTTATTAATCAAAATAGCGAAAAAAGAGATAGCTATAAACCAAGATTATTAGTAAATAACCTACAGCGTAATGAAACTGTCTTATCTCCACTACTTGAAGAATTAGATAAATGTGAGTCGTTTATATTTTCTGTAGCTTTTATTACTGAAAGTGGGTTAGCTACTCTTAAATCCCACTTATACGACTTAAAAAGAAAAGGGATAAAAGGCCGAATATTAACATCAACCTTTTTACAGTTTAATCATCCCAACGCCTTTAAAGAGTTATTAAAAATTACAAATGTAGAGGTTAGATTAACAACTTTAAAGGGTTTTCATTCAAAAGGATATATATTTGATCATAATAGCTACTATTCATTAATAGTAGGAAGCTCTAATTTAACTGCACAAGCTTTAAAAGAAAATTATGAGTGGAATGTGCACTTAACTTCTCATGAAAACGGATCGGTCATTCGACATTTTAAAGAACAATTTGAAGATGTCTGGGCGGATGCTGTTATATTGACTGAAGAATGGATTATGGCCTATGAACAAAGCTATCAACCAGTTGATTTACAAGCTGCAACCAAGGTCATCGAACTACCGGAAATTTATGAAACAAACCCCTTAGAAGAAGCTTTAACAATTACGCCCAATAAAATGCAGCAGAATGCTCTAGAACAAATAGAAGCACTAAGACAAGAGGGACATGATAAAGGTTTAGTAATTTCGGCAACAGGAACAGGTAAAACATATCTTTCCGCATTTAATGTCCGTAACGTTGCTCCAAAGCGGATGTTATTTATTGTTCATCGCGAACAAATCCTGCGTAAGGCTAAATCTGACTTTCAACGTGTCTTAGGAGGGTTAGATAATGATTTTGGGATATTATCTGGATCAAGTAAAGAAACAGATGCAAAGTATCTCTTTACGACAATCCAAACTATATCGAAACAAGAGACATTAAATACATTTGATTCGGAATTATTTGATTATATTCTTATCGATGAAGTACATAAAGCTGGTGCTAGCTCTTATCAGCGTGTGATTGATTATTTTAAACCAAAGTTTCTTTTAGGTATGACAGCAACTCCCGAAAGAACCGATGACTTCAATATCTATGAGCTGTTCAACTACAATATCGCTTATGAGATCCGTCTTCAAGAAGCCTTAGAAGAAGATATGCTTTGTCCCTTTCATTATTTTGGCGTAACAGACATAGAATATGATGGAAAATTAGTAGACGATACGACCATTGTATCTAATTTAATTACAGAAGAGCGTGTTAATCATATTCTTGAAAAAATCGATTACTATAGCTATTCCGGTGATTGCGTAAAGGGTTTAATATTTTGTAGTAGAAAAGAGGAAGCAAAGGAGCTATCTGAGGTTCTGAATAACAGAGGATTTCGTACAGTGCCTTTAACAGGGGCAGATTCTCAAGATTTCCGGCTACATCAAGTAGAGCGTTTAGAAAATGGGGCCCTTGATTACATAATTACAGTTGATATTTTTAACGAGGGTATTGATATACCTAGCATCAATCAGGTTGTAATGCTAAGACAAACACAATCAAGTATTATTTTCATACAACAACTAGGCAGAGGACTACGTAAACATCCATCTAAAGAATTTGTGACAATTATTGATTTTATAGGAAATTATAAAAATAATTATCTTATCCCAGTTGCCCTATCTGGTGACAAATCACAAAATAAGGATAATATTCGTCGTCGCACTGCGGAAACAAACTATATCAAAGGTGTATCCAGTATTAATTTTGAAGAAATTGCGAGAAAACAAATCTTCAAATCCATTAGTTCCAGTAACTTAACTACTCAAAAAGTATTAAGAGATGCTTATATTGAACTAAAAAATCGATTAGGGCGTATCCCTTACCTAGAAGATTTTATTCATAATCATTCCATCGATCCAACAGTTATTATTGGAAAATATAATACTTATTATGCTTTTCTTGTAAAAATGAAAGAAAAAGTTCCTACTCTTAGTGATTATGATCAACGTGTATTAACCATGCTTTCTAAAGAGCTGTTAGATGGTAAGAGACAACATGAACTTTTATTATTACAGCTACTTTTACAGCAAGGAAAAGTGAATAAGCAAGAATATATAAGCATATTAGAGGATAACAATTGCCTGGTCAATGAAAGCATCCTTGCATCTGTAGAAAAAGTAATGAATCTATCCTTCTTTACACAAGCAGACCTTAAAAAGTATGGAGAAAAACCAATCATCACTCTTTCAGTAGATAACGAGTATACTTTTAATAAAGAAGTACATCAAAATTTAGAGTCAAATGAATACTATAAAAAACTAGTATACGATATGGTCATAACTGGAATGGAACGAAGTAAAAAATATAAATCAAACAGCTTATTTACTTTAAAAGAAAAATACACGAGAAAAGACGCATGTAAGCTTTTAAATTGGAATAAAGATGAAAGCTCTACCATGTATGGGTACAAACCAAAGCATCAAACTTGCCCGATTTTTGTTACTTACCATAAAGACAATGAAGTAGAATCCAGTGTAGATTACGGAGATGAATTAATCAGTCCAAATGTTTTCAAATGGTATACTCGAAGTAATCGAACTTTGAAATCAGAAGAGGTTCAAAAAATCATTCATGCTGAAACGAAAGGGATAGATATTCATCTCTTTATCAAGAAGGATGATGATGAAGGAAGCGACTTCTATTACCTTGGACAGGCACTGCCTAATCAACAAACTGTAGAGCAGGATAATATGCTAGATAAAAATAATAAAGAAATTCCTGTTGTTCATATGAATATGATTTTGAATGAACCTGTGGATTATGATTTGTATCGGTATATTACTTCGGGGGATGAGTGAAAGGATTATTTGGTTAGAAAGATAAGTGATTGGTAGCTTAAATCTATAAAAAGGATTTCCGTATGGTGCGAATGACCAAGATTGATACGGAAATCCTTTTTATCACTTTTTTAGATTAGGTCAGTAACTCAAAGCTGGTATAGTTAGATTGTTATGTCTGTAATCCCCGTACTGCTATCATTTATAAGTTCCTTTATCTTCAGCTACAAACGAATTTGAATTAAAAAATCCTTCAGAGTCATAATCAATAACCTTTTCAATACTACCCTTTAAGTAGTTTGCCAATGCAGTATCCGTACAGTAAACAAAACAACCTTTTTGACCTCGAGTCAACAATGTCCTGTACGTATTTCTTATAATCGTGTCAGCTAGTTTTTCTGCTTCTTTAGGTTTTTCTTTTATCATTTTTTTAATACCAAATAGAGAACGATCTGATTTAGCACGCTTGGTATAATCCGTACAGACTTTTCCATCTCTAAATAAGAGATCGTCCCCAATAATTACAGCTACATAATCAAATTCTAATCCCTGTGAAGTGTGGATGCAGCCAGCTTCATTTACAGAACTATCATCAATAGCCCATGTTAATGTATTATCTAAGTTCCAGCTAATACCAAAGTTTTTTTCTGGAATGACTATATCTGGAATATCCGACTTAGTTCTTGATTCCTTGGGCCATTCCCAACAGTAACCAGCCAGCATTCGCGCTTTATTATTATCCTTATTTAAATTTCTAATACTCTCTACTAATTTGTTAGGATCATCAAATACACGAAAATCATAGTCCTTACCTATAAAATTCGAATTAGCTGTTTCTCTAATTTGTAGCACATTATCAATCCATGCTAAATAACCGTCAGATCCATTACACCTGAATTGGGACTCCAGCTTTAATTTATGAATTACTCCATTGTGCTCGTTTGTATATTTCTTGATTAGATCCATACTGCCTATATCTTTTAAAGTTACTCTTTGATGTTCATCTATAAAAAATATTGTCATATTACTAGCATGAATTAATTCTTTTACTTGATTTTCACCCAAGTTCTGAAACATTCCTGATTTTTCATTTAGGCGGTGTGCCTCGTCTACTATCAAGACATCAAATTCATTATTGGGTGTATCAACGTAACTACCAGATCCTTTAAATAAATTATCGATTTGCGTCTTTTTAAAATCTTGTTTAAGCTTTGTAGCATAGATATTTCTAGGGGCTGAGTTTTTTGTTACATATTGTGCTACCAGACTCTTTTTAGTTAATTCAACTAATAGATTAACTGCTAAAACTGATTTTCCAGTTCCCGGTCCACCTTCTACAATAAGTACTTGTTTAGTATTTGTTCGTTTCGCTTCACTAGCAAGTCTTAAAGCTTCTTCAAATACAACCTTCTGTTCATCAATCATAATAAATTCTTCATTTCCCTGCAGCATTGAATTTAATGCGTCTTGTAATGATTTGGATGGCCGTATCCTTCCTTTTTCTATCTTATATAAGGTCTCTTTATTATCTCCGTACTTTATGTATTTCTTTATAAACTCTCTTAGTCTTTTCGCATCTCCCTTTGCATAAACAGGTGCCTGATCTAAATAGTATTAATATACGTTATCTGTTAAAGGATCAGAATCTTTGTTTACTATATAATTATGCAAGTATGCACAAGGATACATATCTATGGCGTCTTGCTGTACAGTTGCATTATAATCTTTAATTAATGATGCGTAGGACCAAGCTTGATAGGAAGGATGCGTAGTCTCCACAAGACCATTGCTAAAATTAGTCTTAACAATTGCTTCTTTACCTTCAACTTTTTCAACCTTATCCCATTGTTTCAATTCAACTATGACTACAGACTCTTTATTATCTCTCTTTCCAGTTATTAAAAAATCAACTCTTTTTGATGAATACGGGATTCTATACTCAATTGCAACACCAGCATTTTTAGGTATCTCACTGTCTCCTAACACTCTATACATATATTGCATTGAATTATCCCATGACCGAACTTCACTTTTATTTACAGATCCTATTTTTTCTTGGAAGTTGTTAATAATATTAGTAGTTAACTCATCGTTAAAAACATCCTCTAAAAATTCGGATTTTGTGGCTTCGTATACTAACATAGAGATCCCTCAATCTATTAATTAAAATTTTTCTTAAAACAATATGCAATTCTATTTTATCAAAATATCAAATATTTGTAAGGGAGAAGTAAAAATAAACATGGATCTAGCGTTTCATAATGAACGATGGTAAAAGGGGGACGTTGATCCATTCCCTTTAATAAGGCAATGGTGCCTTTCCCATCATTCAGGTTGCCAGAAGAAAACAAAGTCTGCAGAATATATTGGCTAGATGTACCAACTGCAAAGTAGCTTTTGGAGCCATACCAGAATTCGTTTTACCTGCATTCTTTTTCACACCTCATTTTGGGTTCATTGGTACCTCTGCATGCAATACGTAATACGTCTAACGGACCCTCTAACTGTGTTACAATTTTCTTTTCATACAATGGCAGGCTCACTTCCTTTTCTGCATGTTCTTAAAGCTACCGGTCACGCTCTTCCTTAGATTTAAAACCGCGCTTTTTCGTGCGTCTTCCAACTTTTCTTCTTTGTGAACAGGCCCTTGTCTCGTGCTTCAAAATGGGTGACATCGATGACGATGACTTCATCAACGAGAATACGCAGCTTCTGACGGCGTAGAATCAGAAACAAGAAATTCGCAGTTCACTTTAAAGATAAAGTCATAGTTTAGACACTTGATTAGGTCTTTAATCGTTGGGATACGCTCGATATAGCAAATAAAAAAAGAAATAATCCCGCATAATTTAGCTCACCAGGCGCTCCTAGCCGAGATTTCTAATTAATCGCATGATAAATAAAATCCAGATCAATCGATGAAATAATCGCTTCATACTTTTGGGTAGGTTTCATATCATGTAATTCTTGAATGCCAAATAGACTTGATTGTCGTATAATGGTTATAAGAAGTACACCTCTAGTCTTTGTGAAATTCACTCATTTAGAAAAAATGAAAAAGTGTTCAATTTTAACTAGCGGATATAACTAATGATTCTGTTTTCACAGTCAAAATCTTAACTTCACTAAATAATATCCTTTTTTTATATTTAACATTCTTTTAAACCCATTTACTGAAGAAGGTTCCTTAATTAAACAGGACATATTATTTATTGAAGAAGGACCAGAAAATTTCTGCTAACTGTATGGCTCTTTTATCAATATCTTCAGTTGAAAACGCATTATATTCTTTAATAAAATCTTGCATCATTTTATATTTACTTTGATTATAAATATGTAACTTTTGTGTATATTCTATTTCCCCATGATTTTTTTGCTTTAAACTATTAACCTCTTGATTATATTTATTTTCTAAAACTATTAAGTTACCAATATTAACATTTGTTTCATCTATACTTTCATCTATTATGTGTTCAATTGAATAATCACTATCGTTAAATAATCTTCCTTCTAATTGGTTAGATATTTGCTTAATAGCATACTGAGCAGGAAAAGAAGAGAAACCTAACCTAGCTTCTTTTTTATCAAACCTTAAATCTTTAAATGCTTCTATAAAAGCTTCCTTAGTTAGTAATTCTAATAGAGAACTCTTTAACTTTTGAATAGCTTCGAGAACGTCTTTTTTGTCTTTAGCCTTAGCCATAGATGTAGAAAATTTTCTATATGGTTGGCTAGTTTTATTAGACCGAATTTTCAAGCTAGTCCCAAAAGCAGCGAAATGAAAATCACTCAAAAATTTCAAGAATTTTATTTTCTCTTTCTGGCTCAATTGGATTTTAGTTTTATATAATGAAAGAAGTGCTACACGAACCTGGACTCCTTTAAAAAGAGTTATAGATGTAAGAAACTCTTCTTCAGCTTTTTTTTCCTGTCGACGATAATTATTAGCATCAGGTTTTATAAGTTCTACGTAGATATCTAATGATTTTTTGATATCTGTAATTAGTGTTTGAATTTCTTCTTTTGTTGTATATACACCATATTTTTTGATGAATTTATTATAAAGATTACGCCCATTTGCACTGTCTTTGGGATGAAAAGCTTTCCAATAATGTAAAAAGAACTCATTGAAATCTGTGTCAACACCACTAATCTTTTTATGGAATTCTGTCCAACTGTTTGACATTTCATCAACGCCGCCTTCAGTAATTTCAATCCTACTAAAAATAGAGTTTTTAATAAGATCTACCTGAGAGAGAGGTTTCCCCTTTGAATTAATATTTTCAAATATTTTATTGGCTTGTTCTCTATCTGACACAAATACTTCAATAACTTCAGATTTTAATACTTGATCTCTCAATATCTTCAGTGCTTCTATATAATCTTTTTCTTCAATTTTTATCTTATGTAAAGTATTTATTTTCTTTAGGTATTTATCTTTTTTAAGTATGTTACAAAAAAAGGTGAATGTTTTTTTTAATAATTCTTCTTCTTCAGTTTGAGGTTCAACATCACCATTTTTAGTTTTATAATCTTGAATAGTTTGAGTAAAGTAGGGATAACTAGACATTGTATGTAATTTTCTTTTATTTTCTCCATCTATCTTCTTAATTAAATATTCATTTTGAATAGTTTCAGCATAAGCATGAGCTGAATCATCTTTTTCAGTAGATATAGAAAATAAAGTATTTCTTAATGCTGCTAATAAAATTGTTATTGTCGTTAACCTTTGCTGACCATCAATAACTTCCACAAAATCCTCATCTTTCTCCCCTAAAAACAGCATATTTCCTAAATAATATTGAGAGGCCTTAAATTTTGAATCTGTAAAATTTATTTGGAATAACATATCGTTCAAGAATTCATCATAATTATTTTGTTCCCACGAAAAATCCCTTTGAAATCTTGGGATTCGATAGAGTCTTGTAGCCGTTAATAGCCCTTTTATACTGTTACTTCTTGCATCAAAATCCATCGTTATTCTCCTTTTTAATTAACTTTAAATTTAGCACACCTTATAATAAAGGAATTTTTATTAAAACTTGTTTAAAATGCCAAGTGGGAATATTAACATCTATGTAATTTCTTTCCGAATAACGGATTATTAATTTTCCATCTCATTAATAGATTTTAGAACGAGAGTTACCCATCCGCATAGAATACAATATCAAATGTCTTTTCTTCTAGTCTGTTAATATTATCTAATTGATTAACCTCAGTTTTATATGCAAATAATACTGGTAAAGGCTTCTTAGTAAAAGTTTCATTGATCTCGACGTATATTCAATTACTGCCCCTAAAACATCTACCTGATAAAACTGGTAAGCTTGGACATAAATATTGACGAGTAGTCATTGCTAAGAATGAAGTCATCTCAAACTCATAAAAAAGTATATTAATTATTGACTAAAACTCATATTCTACTCTAAATATATCTTTTTTATCCATACTTTTTAATTGTTTAAAGTAGAAATTATTCAAGTTTACAAAAATTCCCGTAAAGCCCTTTTAAAAATCTAAACTCTAATGTGTATAGGGATGTCTTCAATACTTTCCCAGCACAACTATATATGGTTTAATAGTCTATCTATTTATGATTGTCAAAGAAAATTACGTTAGTATTTTCTTTTCACCATATAATATTCTTTTATCACGATATCAAAATTATCAACTACATTCTCATTTTATTTACCTAATCCTCTCTTCATTTTTATGAATTTTCTTAATTCATAATGATTCTTTGTGTTAGTTTTTGTAAAAATATTTCCTGCGGTTGATTACTTCTATCAAACGTGTTTTCTTTTAACTTAGATAGAATATCAATAAAATCTTTATCTTGCATTGGTAGAATCAGATTTTTATTATCATTATAATAATCTGTACATCTTTGTATAAGAACAGATTCTTTCTGACAACTACGAAAAACCATAAAACCAACTTTTCCTCTATTAGCAGAAAACCGTCCATTAAGCTGATCTAACTCAGGGTTAGTAACATCCTTTGTATAGTTTTTGCATTCGACACATAAAAATGCTGAAGGTATATCTTTAACTGTTTGTAAATTATAAAAAAATCCTTCTTGTGAAGCATTATTGTATGCAAGATCAATTCTTTTCCGCCCTTCATGAATTTCTTGCTCTTTTACAGGGTTAGTTAGATTAGGATAAAACAAAAAGTTCATACATGCAATAATATGATCATGAAACTTATTAGCCTCACTTGCTCCAAGCTTAATTTCAGAGAATTCATTGATTAATCTATCAATAATATCAAAGTAAAGTTCATTACTGTGATCTTCTAATATTTCTTCATTTGTTAACGATGATAACTCACTCTTAGCTTGTAATTTAAATTTTTCAAAATAGCTTGGGTGTTCTCTTGTAAACCGTCTTAAGTATTCTTTGCTATATGCATTATACTTATCAGCAACATCTTTTTTGGATATCGTTACCTTAGTTTCTCCACTTTTTAATTTTTTTCTTTTAACTAAGCTAGTATTCAATCTTAATTCTTCATTCACTAAAAAATTCAATACGAAATGACGGGCATATTGTTCTGAATCATAGTAAAAGCCTCTTTTTCTACAAACTATCGACTTAGGGACTAGCAAAATTGGCTTTGCTTCTACTACCAACATTTCTTCATAACTTGAAATCCAAGCTATTCTATCTGGATCCCAATATTCTTTTGTTGCAATTTCAGTTTGCAAAGAGATGCCGTATAAATCACATTGTTGTTTTGTATACTCAATTAAATGTCTACGAATCACATTTGTACATAGATCTGATATTTTATCATGAGAAATATTATCCACAAAAATTTTGATTTCATTAACATTAGAAATCAAACCATCTTCCAGTGCTCTACTTTCTAAAATATATTGAAAAAGTTTTGTAGCATCCTCTTCCCCTAAACTTTTACCTTTCACCCCGACTTTTGACAAGCCAAGGCAAGTTTCATAAGGTTCTGTGAATCTAAAGTTATTTCGAGCAGCCTCTATTTCCCCCGCTCTAAACAGAGTAAGAATATGCTGAAAAAAATTTTCTAAAGTCGCATTTGCCAATTGTGACCATCTATCCTCCCTGATAGATAAGAAATAAGGATCTAAAAAGAGTGGCACATCGTTTTCAAAATCTATATCAACAAAATCTAATTCATTTTGTGTTCTATTTATTCCAAAATATTCACTAACTTTCAAATCAATCCCTCCCGTTATCGTAAATACATTTCATGCAATTTACAAGAGTAAAGTAATTAAATTATTTGTTTTTATATAAAAGCTTTTTTACTATATTTAACATCAATTACAACTATCTCTTTATTGTTTATATTCATAACCCCACTCCCTAAAGTCAAGATTATATATTGTAACCTTTATATAATAATAGACACTTTTTTTATTTAGAAAGATAAAGTCACTATTCTTTAAACCTTTACCAACATGAATAAAATACCAAAAGTCAGGTTCCATAAGTAAACTAGCTACCCTGTCTGTGTCCCAAACAAATAAAAGGCACAAGTATTAAATAAAAAAGCATTAACTTTTATTTAAGAAAAATATTTCTCATTATAATTCCCTTCTATACTACCATATTTAACAGAAAAAGTTATCTATTATACCTAAACTCATTCTCAATTCTCTTTAAAATATATATCTATTATCTCTCCTCTCAATCTTCTCTTCCTTTCCGTTGACCACCAATAGTTAACTGATATTTTAAAATTGCACAAAAATAAACGCATATAACATAAAGGAATGTTACCTTTAGTGGGCATAACCTGACGAGATAAAGCACTTTTAACGTAACTTATTTTTTCAGTTTTTTTAGATATTATCCTTTGTTGTTATTTAATTTTAAATGAATGGAAGTAGAGTTTATGTCAGTCGAGCAATGACCGCTAACCAGGTAGAGGGAGCTTATCTTGAAGACGGCAAGGGATTAACAATCGTTGATTTAATACCGACTTGAGAAAAGCACGGTCTGATCATAAAAGGTTACGTATCTTCTTTTGAGCCATTAGAAGGGGAACATCCATCACATGAAACAATTAATTTCTACAATCACTATAAATCAGATGCAGCCTTGTTTGCTAAGATGGGCTTTAAAGCTTTACGTTTTTCTATATCCTGGGTACGTATTTTTTCAACAGGAGCAGAGGAAACTCCGAATGAGGAATCGTTGCGCTTTTACGATACTTTATTCGCTGAGTTGAAAAAGCATGGCATGTAACCTGTCGCTACACTTGCACACTTTGATGTTCCTGTTCACTTGTTTGAAATGCTTGACTCATTCATTCGTTTTATAGATAAATGAAAAAGGTATAGAATTCATATACAAAAATCCCGCCATAGTTGTTAATAGAAAGTGTTTATATCCACCCGCTTGATGAGGTGAATTCAAAACTTCAGGAATAGGAACAGTTTAATCTTAAACAAAAAGCTGCCGATCCCCTCGACAGCTTTTTCATTATTTCCAGTAACCCTCTTACAATTATAAGATTTCATCAAACAATTCTTTTTTAACTTCCTCAATCGCCATATCTTCCCCAGTAAATAATTTATAAGCCAAAGCGCCTTGCCATAAAACCATTCCAAGACCATTAATTGCTGTAGCTCCAGCCTCTTCCGCTTGTGCTAACAATTTTGTTTTTTGCGGGTTATATACCACATCTGTTACAACTAAATCCTCGCGCAGTACATCTGTAAGATCATCCAGAATACTCATTTCATCCAGCGGTTTCATCCCTAAGCTTGTAGCATTTGCCAGAACAGCACTTTCGGCTATTTCTTTACGGAAAGTTTCTTTATCCTCTAAAGGAAAAATGTTTGCTTTGACTCCGAAATGCGCCATCTCGTTGTTGATATAGGATACATTTTCTTCTGCTTGCGGGAAGAACTTGTCGTCTCTGGCAAAGATACTAATTTCTTTGATACCGGATTGTACTAATTGAATAGCTATTGGCGTTGCAACACCGCCGGAACCGACCAGGGTAATTTTTTGACCTTCTAATTTCACACCATGTTCTTCCAGGTTTTTCACATATCCTAACCCATCTGTATTATACCCAATCAGCTTGCCGTCTCTGTTTACGACGGTATTGCTGGCATGTGCATATTTTGCACTGTCATCCACTTCATCTAGATACTGGATAACTTCCATTTTATTTGGCATGGATACATTGAATCCTGCTGCTTCGATTGCTTTCATGCCTTCTACCGCTGTTTTAAGGTTTTCTGTCCCTACTTCAAAACCTAAATATGCATAATTCAAACCGCCAATAGTGTATCCCAAATTATGCATTTCAGGCGAAATGCTGTGCCCGATTGGGGTGGCCAGCAATCCTACAAGTTTTGTTTTACCATTAATTTTTGCAAGGTTTTTATCATTATTCATCATGTTTCTATCTCCTTTAAATTTTATTTTATTAATTGAGTACTTTCTTACCTCGATAAAGTACAAATACAGCAAGTAAAATACTTAATACCGCGATGACCATGTCAAATACTAATGTCATGGAAATACCAATTCCTCCAACCAAAGAGCTTGTGATGATTGGGACGAGTATGAAAGCGACGCTTCCTGCTATATTTACGTAAGATGTGGTTGTTCCTTTGTTCTCTACAAAGAAGTCTGTCATCACACTGATTGCCAATTGGAAAATACCAGAAGTTGATAGTCCAAGGATAAATGTAGATATGATAACAACCGGATAAGAATGAACAAAGAAAAGCATTAGCATGGATACAAAAGCAACTGCCGGGTAGATGATCATGATCATTATCGGCTTAATAAATTTGTCCAATACGACAGCTAACAGGAGAACAGATACCAATGCACCTATACTGAAATAACTTAACAGCTGTACAGCGACGTTTTCACTTAAGTCCATGAAACCTGTACCCAGCTCCGGAAGCCATGTCTGCCAAACGACAAACAAGGCCGTAGACGTAAACCCGATAAGGATGATTGCCAGTCCTTCTCCCCAAAACTTTGGTTTCTCTTTAAAACGATTATCTTGGGCTTCGCTTGTTTTCTCATTTTTGTCATTCGTATTGACTGCCGGGAATGGCATAAAGATTAAATACATACCACTTATTAAGAATAAGACTGCTAATAAGTAGAATGACCAGCCCCATGAAAGATCATGAGATGCTAGAAACGCCAGGATAACTGGTAATAGGGTTGCGCCAATGGATACCATTGCTTTAACCAGGACCGTTGCTGAACTTGATTGCTTTGGAAATGATTCGATTAGAGCCGGATAAGTTCCTGAGTCTAATAAGGAATTCGCAATCCCTGCGGTTATTGCTAAGGCGAAAGCCACTGGGTAGCTTGACAGCAATGGTATGCCGATTAAGAACAGCAGGTATAAAAAGCTCCCGGTAATAATAATCGGCTTTCGCCCTAACTTATCGGAGAGCCGGCCGGCAAAGAATAAGGCAACCAGCTTCCCAATACCAATGGCAGATACCAGCAAACTGATACGTTCGACTGGCTGATTATAGCTTTCTGATAAGTTGCCCATGTTGGAAGCGATGATAATATTGATCATTCCTAGCATGAAGTAATTCAAGTACATTCCAAACGACGTTTTGATATATGGATTTTTCATTTTTTCTCACCTCTAAAATTTTTGCAGATATTTAAATTTATGATTTATATCTCTTTGGTAACTTTTCGAGAACAGCTTGATCTTTCTGGATAGATAGACTGCTAAAGCTGTACTCACAATGGTTATGACTAATTCTAGATAGAATACCGAGGATATCCCGATATGCTTTGTCAGCAATCCCGTGATATAAGGGATAACCATGAAGGCCACACTCGCAGCAGCACTAACATAGGAAACACTGACTCCTTTGTTATTTGGAAACATTTGAATCATCACCGTCATGGCCAGCTGGTAAATCCCAGATGTAGATAACCCCAGAAAGAACGCAATGAACGGTACGAGTGAGGAGTCATGAGCAAACAGCAGCGCAAAAACAAAGATGGCAGCAACACTCGGTGCGAACATCATTGCGGTGATCGGTTTGATGATTCTTTTCAGTAACCAGGCAAGCAGTAAAACAGAAATAAGCCCGCCAACACTGTAAAAACTGAGCAACTTTACTGCATTATTTTCATTCAGCTCAATCATTTCTTGGCCAAACGTAGGCAGCCAAGTCTGAATGACAATGGTCATGGAAACGGAAAAAAATCCAATCAATACGATAGCTGTGCCTTCCTTCCAGCTATGCGGATTGGAAGCTTGCTTTTCGACGTTCTCCTTGTCCATTTCTTCCTTACGCTTCTCTCCGTTAACAGCCGGAAACCGGACGGGAATGAAGTAAAATCCCAGGCCAATAAATACTATCGCCGGCAGGAAGAATGCATAACCGAAAAACATGTCTTGGGATATCAAAAATGCGATGAATACAGGAAGAAGTGCAGCTCCTATTGACATAAATGCTTTAATCAAAACCGTTGCTGTGCCCGCTGCTTCTTTAAACCCTTCATTAAGCGCTGGATAGGAAGCAGCGTCCAATAATGAGTTACTTATGCCTGCAAACAAAGCGAAAAACATAGCCAATGTGAAATGAGTGGTTGTCGGCACCCCTATAAGGAATACAGCATAAAGTATGGCAGCCGATATGAGTAATGGTTTTCTTCCGTAGCGATCCGACAGCTTACCTGCAATATTGATACTAAGCAAGTGGCCAATCCCGACAACAGAGATCAGTAAGCTGATGTCTGTCCGGAAAACATCCAAACGTTCTGATAAAAAGCTCATATTTGATGCCAATACGATATTGACCATTCCCAAAAGCAAATAACTTAGATAAATCCCTACTCCCATATTTAAGTATGGATGTTTCATGACGTTTCTCCTTTGCAATGTGCTCTCTTATAGAAAGTTCCTCTCACCCTCCTATATAGTTGGTACGATAATTTATAAACTTTTAGTATATCGATATACTAAAAATTAAAATAAAATAAACCTAATACAATAATATATTTAGGTGTTTTTTGGTATAACGATATACTTAAACAACGAAATCCACTATACTCCTGCAGTTTTTTTGTGTCAACATTGTGACGTCTTTCACTTGCTTCTTCTCAAATACTCTCTATTTTCCTTCTCAAAAATAGAGAGAACCTTCCTATACGAACAGGAAAGTCCTCTCTTTATTTATCGATTATTTAGATGTTTCTCTGATAACGAGTTGTGGCTTAAGTATCACGCGATGCATTTCCTCACTCTCACGTTTTACTTTGCTATGTAGAAGTTTTGCCGCTTGATTGCCAATAGATTTAGGATAGGAAGAAACCGTCGTTAATGGCGGATGATATATTTCTGCTTCGGGAATATTATCAAATCCTACAATATCGATGTCACGTCCAATCACGATCCCTTTTTGAGTTAACACCTTCATCACGCCAAAAGCGATTAAATCACTAAAACAAAAAATAGCAGTAGGGATCTCCGGTAAATCCAGCATCTTTAAAGCTGCTTCTTCGCCACCTTTATCGGTTGGTTCACTGTCAATGACAAGTGATTCATCAAGCGTCAGATTAGCATTTTCATGCGCCATCCGGTAGCCTTCCATTCTTTCTGTCCATGTGGAAGAATTTTTCACCCCGCCTAAAAAGGCTATTTTTTCATGTCCTTTGCTGATTAAATGACTTATTGCTTTATACGTTCCTTCTGGATAATCAATCCCTACATAATCTGCATGCACATCGGTTAATTCCCGATTAGCAAGCACTAAAGGAATTTTCAAATCATTTAACTGTTTTGCTGTTTTACCAACACTTCTCGAGGCGGGGTTAAGAATCAGCCCATCTACTCGATGCTCTACCATCGTCGATATTAATTTTTGTTGTTTTTCCACGGAATCAAAGGTTGTACCAAGCAATACTGTATAACCGAAGCCCTCCAGTGTATTTTGTACACCTATCAAAAATTCTGAAATAAATTTATTTGCAATATCCGTAACGATGACCCCAATGATATTGGAATTCTGAGATCGCATATTGGCAGCTACTCTGTCATAAACGTATCCCAATTCTTCCATAGATGCTAATACTTTATTTCGGGTAGCTTCTGATATTCTTGGGTTATTTCTAACGACTAAAGAAGCGGTCGTCGTCGATACGCCAGCATGATCTGCCACCTCTTGTAACGTAACACGCACATTCTTTTTAGGTTTTTTCAACGTTCATCACCTCTTCCATCTAATCAACGAATAAACGCGGCCTTTACTTTCAAAAAAGTCCTCTTTCATAAACGAGCTTAAACACATATGTAAGGTTCGATTTATTATTTTTTCTGGAAAGTTTATATATCTAATATAACATTTTTTTATTCAAGTGGCGTTTCGTCATTTAAAATAACCTATTTTTGCGATGTATATCGGATCTGTTACCCGGCTTCTTGTACGGAGATTAGAAATGATCAGACTAAAAATATAAAAATTAGACGAGAGACCAAAAATCCCTCGTCTATTATTTAGCTGACGTAGCCAATATATTATGTGATTTAATTTGTTTTCCTGCCAATTAATATTTCTAAATCGACGGTTATTTCAACTATTTCTCTTTCTGCAAATGATTTTATTCGTTCCTCCTTGGCTGACCACGTTAAAGGAGTCATTTGCATCAACGATTGAATGGACGGCTGATTCAGTTTCCTGGTATAATGCACCCTGAAACTATCCATGATGCGAAAGTTTTCGTTAAAACGGTCAACCGTCTCTGAATTAGAGTAATCCTGCTTTACGGGGTTATCAAATAAGGCCTCTCTTATTTCTTTTAGATAGCCGCTTCGTGGAACAACTTTAATCACTATCCCATCCGCTTTCAATAGTCTATTAAATTCTGCATAATTGGAGGGTGATAAGATATTAAGAAGCACATCAAACTGTCTATCCTTAAACGGCGTATTGGCAAGATCTGCTACCGTCCAAATCTGATTAGTGTAGTTCTTAGAAGCTGCTAATACACCTTCTTTGGAAATATCAATCCCTACTCCTGTTACAGTTTTCCCAAAGTCCGAACTCACTTTATCGCATACATTAGCTAGATGAGAACCTTCACCGCATCCTGTATCAAGTATGAATAATGGTTCTTTATCTTTATCAGCTTGCCTTTCTATCATTTCTGCAATTGCTTGAATAAGCGGTTCAAAGAATTTATCCTCTGCAATAAGCTTCCTTCGTGCCTCAAAAAGCTCTTTACTGTACTTCGTTTTCATTGGGTGTGTCGTTAAGTTAATATATCCTTGTTTCGTGAAATCAAACGTATGATTGTTGGAGCAAATGAAACTTTTTAATTCAAATACTTTCATCCATGCTTCACAAATAGGACATTTGAAAATGGATTCAAATTTGCTTACATATGTTGCGCTTTTTACTTTTTTTGTCATTTTAGACAAAGCAGACACCTCATTCATTCGTTTTTGTAGATAAATGAAAAAGGCATAGACAAATAAACCCTCGTTTTATTTTTAAAAAAATGAACTGGGTTTTTCATGCAGTCTATACCTTTCATTATCTATAACGAATGAATTGAATAATCATGGAAAGGCTCTCCTCTGAATAAAAACTGGCAATCATGCCATTAATAGTTTATCAAGTTTTTATAACAAGAGCAAACAAGCCTTGCTTCTTTCAACGGCATGACCTTCCATTGTAAGGACCTGCTCCCCTGCCATTCCCGGCAGCATCAAATCGAGGAGCAGCATATCCCATTCCTTGTTTTCGATATACAATTTACTTACATTCTCATGCATCCTTTAGATTAAGTTACTATAATTAGATTATAACCCTAGCTGCAGAGAAATATCATTGGTTTTTTTGCTCTTTGCAGAACGCCTGTGCAATGACTCCCTATCCATTAGCCAAAATTCCTGACTGTTCGTATTGACAACACACCAACAAATCGTTAGAATCTATTTAACAATTAAAAGATTCGAGTGATTATTATGTTAAAGCATCCATCCCGACAATTAAATCGTTTCTTTTTTAGCTATTTTAGATAGCGTCTATATGCCATCACGGATATAGACGACCTATATCTAAGATGGCTGATTAGCGTGTAAACATGTTTAACCAGCCACAGGAGAAATCGAAGTGGCTGGTTTTTTATATTTTTTAGACCATTTACGTTTCTCCTATTCCAGCGGCAGAAGCATAAATGGTCTTTTTTATTATCAATAGAGGAGTGAATAGATTGTTAATTGGTTATCAAGGCGTGGAAGGCAGCTACAGTACGATTGCATGCCAAAAGTTTAGTGAAGGAAATAATTATCAGACGAAGGGGTATCCTACCTTTCCATTATTAGTGGATGCATTGCTCCATGAGGAGGTTGACTATATTGCGCTGCCAGTAGAAAACGCAACAAGCGGTCCGATTACTAGAACGATTGATTTATTGAAGTATGTAGATGTCACCGCTACGGATGAAATCTATGTAAAAATTGATCATGCACTCATTACAAAGCATCCCATAGAGCTTTCGGAAATCACAAAAGTGTATTCACATCCGGAAGCACTTAAACAATGCGATACCTATTTAAGCCAGTACCCGCATATCGAGGTCATTGACTATATGGATACAGCTGGTGCGGTGGAAATGGTGAAGCATGCAGCGGATCATACCATCGCCAGCATCGCAGGCAGCCATGCTGCAGCATTGTACGGCATGACTGTGATGCAGGAAAATATTAATGACAATCCATTCAATACGACGCGTTTCTTATTTTTTAAAAAGAAAAAGGAGCTAGTGAATCAAATACAGGATAAAACATCAATGTATGTCGAAGCCAATCACAGCACCGGTTCACTAAGCGATGTATTACACATTTTTAAAAAGCATGCGATCGATGTGCTCTACTTGATGCCCCGGCCTGTTCAATCGGAAGCGTTCGCGTATGGATTCTTTATCGATATCGATAACGGTGCCGGTCACGAGGCACTCCATATGGCATTAAAGGAGTTAGAAGATAGCTGCACCTATATAAATATTTTAGGCAATTACCGTAAAGGTAAAATCCCAGCATACAAAGGAGCTTTACAGCATGAAAAACTTGTTAACCGCTAAAAAACACTTATTCACCCGAATTGCGATTGGGTTCGGGCTCGGAATCCTATTCGGTATCCTTTTACCCGAATTCTCGATTCAAGCAAAATTTATCGGCGATATTTACTTAAATTTAATTCAGATGATGATTATTCCCATTATTTTTGTAGCCGTCTCCACTGGGATTATTAATATTGGCAGTTCCAGTGATCTCGGCCGAATTGGCTTTAAAAGTATTGTTGTCTTTGTTGCCATGTTTATCACCACCGCCGCCATCAGCTTAGTCATTTCCTACCTGATTCGTCCTGGTCAGCGAATTAATATGGATGCCGGCGTCGGATATGACGGGGAAATTACCGAACCAAGTGTCGCAGATTTCTTTATGAATATCGTACCAAGCAATCTATTTCAGGCGATTTCTGAGGGTGATATTTTTGCGACTATTTTATTCACCGTTATTTTCTCGGTAGCCATTGTTATCGTTGGGAAAGAGGCGGATCCAGTCAAAACGTTTATCAACAGCTTGTCCAAAGTCATCTTTAAAATTCTTGATTTCATCATGGAGCTCACACCGATTGGAATTATTTTTCTGATGGCCTACGCCATTGCTGAATATGGTGCCGGCATTTTCTCTGCACTTGGATTATATATTTTCACAGCATATTTCGCATGTATTGTCGTATTTATCCTGGTGATGTTAATTCCAGTCTGGTTATATACTAAATTCAATCCGATTGATTTTATTAAGGGCATTTATAAAGTGTGGCTGGTATCGCTATCCACTACAAGCTCTGCTGTAACGATGCCGACAACCATGCGGGTAACCAGAAATGATTTTAAAGTTTCCGAATCCATTACGAACTTTGTTGTACCATTGGGGACGACCATTAATATGGCCGGCGGAGCAGTATCATTTAGCCTGCTCGCTGTCTTTGTATCTGACTTTTACGATATCCCGCTCGGTGTCGGTCAAATTATTTATCTCGTTATGATTGCAACAATTTTAAATATGGCAGCCCCCGGTATTCCAGGCGGCGGAATTGTACTCGGGGCATCGTTCCTGACACTTCTTAACCTGCCGATCGAATTGATGGGTCCTATCGCAGCCATCTATCGGTTACTCGATATGGCTTATACGACCATGAATATCACCGGCGATGCCACTGCAGCAGTCCTGATTGATAAATCGGAGGAGAAACGGAATGTAAAATTAAAAGCTCGGAAATCGTAACAAATGTAGAGAGCTGGGGCTGAATCAGCCTAAAAGACAGAAGAGGAATGTCACATCGAGTTTAGATGTAACATTCCTCTTTTTTCATGTATTTTCCAATCATTTCTGCTGACAGCTTTTTGGCTTCATTCTTTTTTACTTTCTTCCTTCAACGCTGTATCCCAACGTTCGCCAATAGCATTCATCAGCTCCTCCGCAGAACAATCCAAATTCTTAAAAGGAATGTTCACTTGAGATGGCAACAGCCCTTTGTTTAATCGGTTAAATACTTTCTTTATTCCGCTTGACCGGTTGATAATCAATTCAGGATCATATGTAAAAATACCAAGAAATACCTGACCTGAAAAGTTTAAAAAATCAATTGCTTCAATTTCCTCCCATTTGACGAGACCTGCTCGAATGTAACTGGAATTATCGATGATTCCCTCTTTTGTAATCATGACGGCTGGTTCCCTTTTGGCAAGTGCTTTAACATAATACAGGAAACAAAAGCCAAATACTAAAATGGCAAGAATCCCTATCACCATGGGTAACATTGGTTCATTAAACGGGACTAATAAAATGATTATGCCCAGCGCAACAAACACGAGCGAAAAAATAGTCAGCATGACCATCCTGCCCCTTTTTGCCATTACAATAAAATGATCACTCATTTACTTACCTCCTATGATTACGGTTGTTTCATATGCTCTCAAATATTAAACATCACCTTATTTTGTGCTGCATATATTTTCTCATATGAACTAAACGAATGGTACACTTATTGCTATTAGAAATTCCTCTTATTTTCTTCCATAATGTCCACAAACCTTTCCGCAGCTCGATTTAAAGGAACATTTTTTAAAAAACATATGCCTATACTTCTTTTAGGTATAGGCTCTGTTAAGGTCACTTCATGAAGCAGGCCTTTTCTCAAAAACTCTTCAGAGAATTCTTTTGTGACGCAAGCAACGCCAAGATTAATCTTAGCAAATTCTAACAGCAGTTCATGGGAACCTAACTCAAATTCCGGCTGGATTTTTATTCCTTTTGTAAGAAAAAATTCTTCAACATATCTCCGGGAATTGGAATTGTCCAATAAAATAAGCGGAAAATGAACCAATTCTTCTGGTTTTATTGGCTTAGATAATACTTCCCGGTATTTTTCTCCATATACAAAGGTATCCTGAATTTCTAATAAAGGCTTTACTTCTAAGAACTTGTCGTCAACGGGGAGATTACAGATAGCGATGTTCACTTCTCCTGCTTTTAAGGCAGCTATGATTTCCCATGTGGTCCCATTGACTATTTTGAATTTGAGATTTGGATACCGATTATGGAATGTTTCTAAATAGGGAAGCAGAAAAAATCGTGAAATGGTATCGCTGACCCCTATTTTAAGTTCACCAATGATTAATTTTTTAAATTCTAAAAGCTTTTCTTCCCCAGCTTGTATAAATTGAAGTGCTGAACTGACATATTCAAACAATAAAATTCCTTCATCCGTTAGCGTTACACCTTTAGACAGCCGATTAAACAGCCTTGTATCTAATTCCTTCTCTAATTGTGCCATGGATTGGCTTATTGCCGGCTGGGACATATACAGCTCTTTAGCCGCTTTCGAAAAGCTTTTATTTTTACCAACCGTATAAAAAAGATAATATAAATCCAATTTGCCTGTCATATAACCCACCCTTATACCCCATATTAGATATATTGACTTTACTTATATCATGAAAAGCCGTATATTACAAGAGGAGACTGTTTAGATTGTTAGTATATTAGTAAGATACTTTTTAACAAGTGAATATTTTATAAAATATAGCAGCATTACCAAGAAGGAGCGAATGATTGTGGAAAGAGTTGTAGGAACTATCGCCAGAGGACTGCGTTGTCCCATCATCAATACGGGAGATAACATTGAGGAGATTGTTGCGGATAGTGTATTAAAAGCAGCAGAGGTTGAAGGCTTTACCATTCAGAATAAAGATGTTGTCACCGTTACGGAGTCCGTTGTGGCACGTGCACAAGGCAACTACGCTACGATTGACCATATTGCCAACGATGTTCAAACTAAATTTGGAGAGGATACCATCGGTGTGATTTTCCCAATCCTTAGCCGTAACCGTTTTTCTACTTGTCTCAGCGGAATCGCAAAAGGCGCGAAGAAAATCGTGTTAATGCTGAGCTATCCTTCCGATGAAGTAGGCAACCATTTAGTGGATTTAGATACACTGGATGAAAAAGGGATAAACCCTTGGACAGATGTTCTCACTGAAAAGCAATTTCGGGAGCATTTTGGCTACAACAAGCATACCTTCACAGGCGTAGATTATATCGATTATTACAAATCCCTGGTTGAAGAATATGGAATCGAGTGCGAAGTCATCTTTTCAAATGATCCAAAGACGATTTTGGAACACACAAAAAGCGTACTTTGCTGTGATATTCATTCACGGGAAAGAACGAAGCGAATTTTAAAGGCAAATGGCGGCGAAAAAATTTACAGCCTTGATAATATTCTTTCTGAATCCATTGACGGAAGCGGCTTTAACGAAGCTTACGGCTTACTGGGCTCTAATAAAGCAACAGAGGATAGCGTAAAGTTATTCCCGCACAATTGCCAGCCTGTTGTTGATACCATTCAAGAAATCCTGAAAGAAAAGACAGGTAAAACGGTTGAGGTCATGATTTATGGGGATGGCGCATTCAAAGATCCTGTAGGAAAGATATGGGAACTGGCAGATCCGGTTGTTTCCCCTGCTTACACAACTGGATTAGAAGGAACACCGAATGAAATTAAATTAAAGTACTTGGCTGACAACCAGTTTGCCGACTTAAAAGGGGAAGAGCTAAAAGAGGCTATCTCTAAACACATTAATGAGAAAGAGGATGACTTGGTTGGAGCAATGGAAGCTCAGGGAACTACTCCTCGGAGACTGACGGACCTTATCGGGTCGCTGTCTGATTTAACTTCAGGCAGTGGGGATAAAGGGACTCCGATTGTGTTTATTCAGGGGTATTTTGATAATTATACGAAATAAGTGTTGATGGGAAAATTGATAAAAAATTATAGGACAAAGGAGCGGGCTCCTTTGTCCTTTTTTATGGAGTGGCTGGTGTAGATAACGGATTCTAAAGTTATTTTCGTTTATGCACCGCTAATAAAATACATAACAGAAAATGAGATAAGGATGCTTTAACTAGCTGCGATAGCGATATGGTATTATAAAATTAATAATCTAATTTATAATCACTTTTTGAACTCGCTCTTGAAGTAAAATAGATAGGTTGAGAGGATGAAAGCCCTTGTTAATCCAATGTACTAAGGCTTTACTTGATAAGATAGATATAAAAGAAAATGAATTAGTTTCATCGGAAGACCATGAGCATTTTCCAAACAGCTTTATGGCGTGGCATGCAAATCTTGTCAGTATTAACAGAAGTAAATCTATTATTTTAATGAATAATGAAACGAGGTACCCAGTCGTCATTTATCGACCGATTAAAAAGGATTTTTCTAATTTAAAAGATTTAATTATCGAAGTAATTGCTGAGGCTTTACGTATCGAAGGTATCCATCAAAATCTCATTGAGGCTTATATTGCTACAGCAGGTGACATGTATTTTTCTAAAACTGCTAACAGAGCAATGGTAGCACAGATGAATAATACTGTAAGAGAAGTTGGATATATGGGTGAGTTTTTAGATAAGGATACTAAAATTCAAAAATATATAAGTCTCTTAGCAGGCAGAACTATTCAAAAATTCGGAAATGCAGATGAATATGGCTATCCTATAGAAAAAATGCTAAATTGTTTTGGTTTGCTTTATGAATTAGGTGATGATAAAGAGATTCATGCATTGGATATCGAACTCTATCAGCTTAAAATACAAATTAATTTAGATGGTTATGACGTTTGGAGGAGGGTTTCCGTGCCATCCACATTTTCATTTAGACATCTTCATAATATAATTCAAACAGTCTTTGATTGGCAAAACTACCATTTACATGAATTTACGGTGGAAACGGTAGAAAATAAGCCTATTAAAATAATAATGGACGATCATCCAGAAACACTGGAATTTTTAGATTATGAGGAATTTGATATTCGACAGGAACGGTTTGTTTCATTAGAGGATATTTTTTCAAAATACACCAAAGTTATGTATGAATATGACTTTGGTGATTCATGGAACCATGTTATAACATTTGAAAAGACAAAACGGTCTAATGAACTTAAAGCAGCCATCTTAGACGGAAATGGGGAAAGACCACCTGAAGATGTGGGTGGCTTATTTGGCTATAAAGAATATATGGAAGTCATGGCAAATGAAAATGATCCAAGATATGACGAAATGAAGGTTTGGGCAGAAAGCCAAAGAAAAAGAAAGTTGAATTCCGAGCAAGTTAACAGGCGGCTGACCTAAGTGTTTGGCAACTATTATCATTCACAAAGTTTCATTTAATTGTTTTGAAAGTCCTGGGATGAGGGGGACCTAGCCAATCTCGGCTCTCCTCAGCCCCTTATTTGAATACGCATTTTGATAAGAAGCGGGAAATGAAAGAGACGATTACTAGGGTAACCGTCTCTTAATGATGGTATAACAAAAACAATTTATCTGTTTTTTCGAAGTCCCAATAACCGCTTTAAATTGTCATCAATAAATGTATTATCAGTACTGTTAATTCCACGACCAGCAAAATGGCCCCATACTGATTCAATAGGATGATATTCAGAATTAGATACTAGATTAGCCTCATATTCATTATTATCTGCAGTGCAGAAAAGATCTGTACTTCCCGGCATGATATAAGTAATCGCTTCTATGCTTTTTAGTGCTTCATCAAACTCTCCGTTATACATGGAGTTAGCACTAATATCTGCATGTTGTCCTGTCCATAACATGGCTAGTACATTGTGTGGATCCATACTCATAAAACTATTTTCCCAAACTCCTACTGCAAAATCTTCCAAGGAGTCAAATCCCATTTCCCGGAAAAGTTCTTCTTTATAGAAAGTCTGTGATAATCCCCATCCTGCATAGACACGTCCTACTGCACGCATGTCTTCAGAGGTCAATTGATTTAACTTAGTAGAATTTGAACCAATTGAGGCCATAAGCGCAGCCTTAAGTCCATCGAGGACCACATACGTTTGCGGCCAAGTCTTTGCATTTCCACAGAATGAGGCAATTCGTTCTACCATACCAGGATAAATTGCCCCCCATTGAAATGACTGAAGACCTCCCATTGACCACCCAACTACAAGAGCAATCTTCTGAATGCCAAATTTTTCGGTCACTAGTCGATACTGTAATTGAATATTGTCATAGATTGTTACCTGTGGAAAATTAGCCTTATCGAACGGTGCTGGCGTATTACTTGGAGACGAAGATAACCCGTTCCCTAATAGATTTGGAACAATAATAAAATATTTCTCAGGATCCAGTGCCATCCCGTTTCCAATTAACCATTCATTATTAACATGCTGGTCACCAAAAGCCGTTGGATAAACGATAACGTTATCTTTCCTTTCATTTAATGTTCCATAAGTCTTGTAAGCAAGAAAAGCATTTGGTAATGTCACTCCAGACTGCAATGTTACATCACCTAAATTATAAATCTCAAAATCCTCCATGAATTGTCACTCCTTGTATATTATATTTAAGGTTTTAGTCTTCCGACTGTAAAAGGAAAACCTTATGAACCTATGTCATTTCTTAT